>NZ_CP048437.1:2792270-3102523 GCF_010509575.1 Faecalibacterium duncaniae
GCTGCCCTTGGGGCCCTTGACAGCGACGGTGTGTGCTGCTTCATCAACAGTAACAGTGACGCCGGCAGGAATGACGATGGGTTTTCTTCCAATTCTCGACATTGTCTTTTACCCCTTTCTTACCACACAAAGGCCAGGACCTCGCCGCCAACGTGCGCAGCACGAGCAGCCTTATCGGTCATAATGCCCTTAGAGGTGGAAATGATTGCGGTGCCCAGGCCCTTCATGACCTTCGGCATATCCTCGCAGTTGGTGTAGATGCGCAGGCCGGGCTTGGACACGCGGCGCAGGCCAGCGATAACGGGCTCGCCGTTAGCCTGGTACTTCAGGGTGACAACGATGGTGCCCTGAACGGTGTCGTTCTTCACCTGCATGCCCTTGATGTAGCCCTCGTCAACCAGAATCTGGCAGATAGCCTTCTTCATGTTGGAAGCGGGGATCTCCACAGAAGGGTGTTTGGCAGTGCTAGCGTTGCGGATGCGAGTCAGCAGGTCCGCGATAGGATCAGTAATCTGCATGTGCCACTAACCTCCTTAGATTAGCTCTCATTTGTTTTATAATGATACCGCCCCGAAACATGCTTGCCCCGGGGCGGATATCCGACATTCTATCCAGCCCTCTGGCTTGATTACCAGGAAGCCTTCTTCACGCCCGGGATCTCGCCCTTGTAGGCCAGCTCACGGAAGCACACACGGCACACGCCGTACTTGCGCAGCACGGAGTGGGGGCGGCCGCAGATGCGGCAGCGGGTGTATGCACGGGTAGAGAACTTAGCAGGACGAGACTGCTTCAGCTTCATAGACAGTTTAGCCATTGTATCAATCTCCTCCTTAGTTATTCTCGGTAGCGAACGGAGCACCCAGAGCCTTCAGCAGCTCCTTGCCCTCTTCGTCGGTCTTAGCGGTGGTAACAAAGCAGACATCCATGCCGCGGACTGCATCGACCTTATCAAAGTCGATCTCGGGGAAGATGATCTGCTCCTTGATGCCGCATGCAAAGTTGCCGCGGCCGTCAAAGCCGTTGCCGTTGATGCCGCGGAAGTCGCGGACACGGGGCAGAGCGACGTTGAAGAAACGATCGACAAACTCGTACATACGCTCACCACGCAGGGTGACCTTGCAGCCGATGGGAGTGCCCTGGCGCAGCTTGAAGTTAGCAACGCTCTTCTTGGCACGGCAGACGACTGCCTTCTGGCCAGTGATCTGGCCCAGATCCTTCATAACAGCTTCCAGGATCTTCTCGTTGTCCTTGGCTTCGCCGCAGGCAACGTTGATGACGACCTTGTCCAGCTTGGGGATCTGCATAACGCTCTTGTAACCGAACTTAGAGTTCAGAGCAGGAGCAATTTCATTGACATACTGTTCTTTCAAACGAGCCATTGTTCCTTACTCCTTTCCTTACAGCTCAGCGCCGCACTTCTTGCAGACGCGGACCATCTTACCGTCCTTCTCGACATGGCCCACGCGCACGGCCTTGCCGCACTTGGGGCAGATGGGCATGACCTTGGATGCGTACATAGCACCCTCAGCCTTCACGATGCCGCCCTGCTCGCCCTGACGACGAGGCTTGACGTGCTTGGTAACCATGTTCTGGCCCTCAACGATGACCTTGTTCTCAGAGGGGCTGACCTGCAGGACCTTACCAGTGTGGCCCTTGTCCTTGCCGCTGATGATCATAACGTTGTCGCCGGTTTTAACATGAAGATTATTCATTTTTAAAACCTCCTTACAGCGATTCCGGAGCCAGGCTCAGGATCTTGGTGTAGCCGGCATCACGCAGCTCGCGAGCAACAGGTCCAAAGATACGGGTACCCTTGGGGTTCTTGTCGGCCATAACGATAACGGCGGCGTTCTCATCAAAACGGATGTAGGAACCGTCGTCGCGGCGCACGCCATGCTTGCTGCGCACGATGACAGCCTTGACGACGTCGCCCTTCTTAACGGAGCCGCCGGGGGCTGCCTTCTTGACAGAGCAGACCACGACGTCACCAATGTTTGCGTATCTCTTGCGGGTGCCGCCCAGCACACGGAAGCACATCAGCTCCTTGGCACCGGTGTTGTCGGCAACTTTGAGATAAGTTTGCATCTGAACCATTTCAGATATCTCCTTTCAAACTGTTCAAAGCAGCGGGCAAAGATTACTTTGCCTTCTCAACGATACGGACCAGGCGCCAGCGCACATCCTTGCTCAGGGGGCGGCACTCCATGATCTCAACACGGTCACCGATACCGCACTCGTTCTGCTCGTCACGAGCCTTGAACTTCACGGTACGCTTCAGGATCTTCTTGTACAGGGGGTGCTGCACGCTATCCTTAACGGCAACCACGATGGTCTTATCCATCTTGTCGGACACGACAACGCCGACGCGGGTCTTTCTCAGATTACGTTCTTCCATCGTTTAACCTCCTTACTGCTTCTCAGCCAGAACGGTCATCACGCGGGCGATGTCCTTCTTGACTGCGTCGATGCGGCCGGGGTTCTCCAGCTGGTTGATGGCATGCTGGAAGCGCAGGTTAAACAGCTCAGCCTTCAGGTCGACCAGCTTGCTGGTCAGCTCTGCGGTCTGCATTTCGCGGAGTTCATTAGCCTTCATTGGTGCCATCCTCCTTCACGGAGTCCTCACGGACTGCAAATTTGCACTTGATGGGCAGCTTGTGCATAGCCAGGCGCAGAGCCTCGCGAGCAGTTGCCTCATCGACATCTGCCAGCTCGAACAGAACGCGGCCGGGCTTAACGACAGCAACCCAGTACTCGGGAGAGCCTTTACCGGAACCCATGCGGGTCTCAGCGGGCTTCTCAGTAACGGGCTTATCGGGGAAGATCTTGATCCACACCTTGCCGCCACGCTTGATGTAACGAGTCATGGCAACACGAGCAGCCTCGATCTGGGTGGAAGAGATCCATGCCGGCTCCAGAGCAACAAGGCCGTACTGGCCCTGGCACACCACGTTGCCGCGGGTAGCCTTGCCGGTCATGCGGCCGCGCTGAACGCGGCGGTACTTAACACGCTTAGGCAGTAACATTACTTGTTGCCTCCTTCCTTCTTCTGAGCGGTCTTAGCGCTCTTCAGGACCTCGCCCTTGTAGACCCACACCTTAACGCCGATGCGGCCGTAGGTGGTAGCAGCCTCAGCAAAGCCGTAGTCGATGTCGGCACGCAGGGTCTGCAGGGGGATGGTGCCCTCGTGATAGCTCTCAGTACGAGCGATATCAGCGCCGCCCAGACGGCCGGAGCACATAGCCTTGATGCCCTTAGCGGGAACGGTGGAACGATCGCGGGGGCTCATAGCATTGCGCATGCACTGCTTCATGGCACGGCGGAAGGTCACACGGTTCTCCAGCTGACGAGCGATGTCCTCAGCAACCAGCTGTGCGTTGGTGGAAGCGCTCTTGACCTCGATGACATTGACGATCACAGTCTTGCCATACTCCTTGGTCAGCTTGTTCTGCAGAGCAACGCGCTCCTCACCGCCCTTGCCGATGACCATGCCCGGCTTAGCGCAGTAGATGTTAACAGTCACGCGAGGAGCGGAAGTGGAAGGATCCACAGTACGCTCGATCTCGATCTTGGGGACACCAGCGTCCTTCAGCTGAGCCTTCAGCTCAGTGCGGATCTTGTGATCCTCGACGAGGTTATCGCTGAAATCCTTCTTGGAGGCAAACCAGCGGCTGTCCCAGTCTTTAATAACGCCGACACGAATGCCGTGCGGATTTACTTTCTGGCCCATTGTTTTCCCTCCTTACTCTTTCTCTTTCAGAACAACGGTCATGTGGCTGGTGCGCTTCAGGATGCGGTAGCCGCGGCCCTGTGCACGAGGCATCATGCGCTTCAGCGTGGGGCCGGGGCACACGTAGCACTCAGCAACGTACAGATTGTTCTTGTCCATATTGAAGTTGTTTTCCGCATTAGCGGCTGCAGACTTCACCAGCTTCAGAAGGGGCTCACAAGCGGCCTTCGGGGTGTACTGCAGGATTGCCAGCGCTTCGTCCAGGGGCTTGTTACGGATCAGGTCCATAACGATAGACACCTTACGGGGACTAATGCGGGCATAACGAAGAATTGCCCGAGCTTCCATGTTGTGTTCCTCCCTCTATTATTTAGAATTACCGGTGTGGCCCTTGAAGGTACGGGTGGGAACGAACTCACCCAGCTTGTGGCCAACCATGTCCTCAGTCACATACACAGGCACATGCTTGCGGCCGTCGTGAACGGCAAAGGTGTGACCAACGAATTCGGGGAAGATCGTGGAGGCGCGGCTCCAGGTCTTGATGACCTGCTTCTTGCCGGAAGCGTTCATTGCTTCAACGTGCTTCAGAAGAGCAGCCTGGACGAAAGGTCCTTTTTTAATGCTTCTACCCATTGTCTTAAACTCCTCTCTTACTTACCTGCACGCTTCACGATGAGCTTATCGGAGCGCTTATGATGCTTGCGAGTCTTGAGACCCAGAGCGGGCTTGCCCCAGGGAGTCATAGGACCGGAGTGACCAACAGGTGCGCGGCCCTCGCCACCGCCGTGGGGGTGGTCGCAGGGGTTCATAACGGTACCACGGCTGCCGGGACGAACGCCCATGTGGCGCTTACGGCCGGCCTTGCCCAGGTTGACGTTCTCGTGGTCGATGTTGGAAACCTGGCCCACAACTGCGGTGCAGTTCACGGCCACGTTGCGCATCTCACCGGAGGGCAGACGAACCAGAGCGTAGCCATTCTCCTTAGCCATCAGCTGAGCCATGTTGCCAGCGGAACGAACCAGCTGAGCGCCGCGGCCGGGATACAGCTCGATGTTGTGGATGATGGTACCAACGGGGATGTTCTCGAAGGGCAGGCAGTTGCCGGGCTTGATGTCGGCAGACTTGCTGCTGATGACCACATCGCCCACCTTCAGGCCATCGGGAGCAATGATGTAGCTCTTAACGCCATCGGTGTACTCGACCAGAGCGATGAATGCGCTGCGGTTCGGATCATACTCGAGAGTCTTGACGGTAGCGGGGATATCGGTCTTCTGACGCTTGAAGTCGATGACACGATACTTGGTGCGGTTGCCGCCGCCCTGGTGGCGGACGGTGATACGACCGGTGTTGTTGCGGCCGCTGTGCTTCTTCATGGGCTCCAGCAGGCTGCGCTCGGGAGCGACCTTGCTCAGGACGCTGTAATCCGTGACGGTCATGCCGCGGCGGCCCGGAGTAGTGGGGCCATACTTCTTGATAGCCATTGTGCTATTCTCCTTTGTTTATCTTATGAATTATTATCGGGGTCATATCCCCATAGAGGAACCCTCGGCGGGTTCGGTTTAGACCATGCTGTTGAAGAACTCGATTTCCTTGGAGTCCTTGGTCAGGGTCACGATTGCCTTCTTGGAAGCGGCAGTGTAACCAGCATGCATGCCCTGGCGGCGGAAGCGGCCACGCACGGAAATGGTGTTGACCTTAGCGACCTTAGCGCCGGGGAACAGGGTCTCGACAGCCTGAGCGATCTCGACCTTGGTGGCATCAGTAGCAACCTTGAAGGTGTACTTCTTATCAGCGATGCCAGCCATGGAGTTCTCGGTAATGACCGGCTTCAGGATGATATCATGTGCGGTTTTCATTAGCCAAGCACCTCCTCGAGCTTCTTAGCTGCGTCGACGCTGATGATCAGCTTGTCGGCGTTCAGCACATCGTAGGTGTTCACGCTGCCTGCAAAGGTGGTCTTGACACCGGCAATGTTGCCAGCGCTCTTGACGAACTTTGCATCGACGGTCTCGTTGACCAGCAGGTTCTTCTTGCCAGCGCCAACAGCGTTCAGCATTGCAACCACAGCCTTGGTCTTGTACTCGTCGCAGGTGAACTTATCAACAACGACCATGTTGCCATTGGCAGCCTTGTCAGACAGAACGCTCAGCAGAGCCAGGCGCTTGACCTTGTTGTTGATGTGGTAGTTGTAGCTGCGGGGCTTGGGGCCCAGAGCAACGCCGCCGTGAGTCCACTGGGGAGCACGGATGGAGCCCTGACGAGCGTGGCCGGTGCCCTTCTGACGCCAGGGCTTCTTGCCGCCGCCGGAAACTTCCATGCGGATCTTGGTGTTCTGGGTGCCCTGACGCTGGTTGGCCAGGAAGTTCACCACAGCAATGTGGACAGCCTTCTCGTTCGGGGTGATACCGAACACGGCGTCGGAAAGCTCGATCTCGCTAACGTGCTGACCGTTCATATCGACTACATTAAACTTTGCCATTGTAGCTTTCCTCCTTACGCCTTCACGCTGTTGGCCAGAGTGACGATGGTGCCCTTGGAGCCGGGAACCGCACCCTTGACAGCGATCAGATTGTTCTCGGTGTCAACCTTGACAACGGTCAGGTTCTGCACGGTGACCCGCACAAAGCCCATGTGACCGGGCAGGCGCTTGCCGGGGAACACACGAGAGGGGTTGGAAATAGCGCCCATAGAACCTGCATGACGAGCAACAGGGCCGGTGCCGTGGCTCTCACGCAGACGGTGCTGGCCAAAGCGCTTGATAACGCCCTGGTAGCCCTTGCCCTTGGAAACGCCTGCAACGTCAACCTTGTCGCCTGCTGCGAAGACATCAGCCTTCAGCACGTCGCCAACGTTCATTGCGGAAACATCTTCCAGACGGAACTCGCGCAGGGTCTTCTTGGGGGCAACGTTTGCCTTCTTGAAGTGACCTGCAGCTGCCTTGTTGACCTTCTTGGCGGAAACCTCGCCGAAGCCCAGCTGGACAGCCTGGTAACCATCGCTCTCGACGGTCTTCTTCTGCACCACGGTGCAGGGACCAGCCTCGATGACAGTTACGGGAATAACCTTGCCGCTCTCATCGAACAGCTGGGTCATACCGACTTTCTTGCCGATAATGCCTTTAACCATTTTCTTTTCCTCCTGTAAAGGTTATTGGTTGGCGGCGCACGTCACCGCCAACATGACCCCTCGGGAAACGAGGAGCATCGCTTGGATCAGCTGTTACAGCTTGATCTCGATGTCCACGCCAGCGGGGAGCTGGAGGCTCATCAGAGCCTCGACCGTCTTGTTGGACGGCTTCAGAATGTCGATCAGACGCTTATGAGTGCGGCTCTCGAACTGCTCGCGGCTATCCTTGTACTTGTGGGTAGCGCGCAGAACGGTAACGATCTCACGATCGGTGGGCAGGGGGATGGGGCCGGACACGCGGGCACCAGTGTGCTTTGCGGTCTCCACGATCTTCTCTGCTGCGGCATCGATCAGCTGAGCATCATAGCTCTGCAGACGGATTCTGATTTTCTCTTTGACTGCCATTGCTTACGCCTCCTGAAAAAATTGATTTTGCCCTAGGCGAGCCGATAAATTGCTCTACACAGTTCCGGGTGTTCCTCGATTTGGCACTAGAAAAACCGGTGAACCGCTTGGCAGTTCTCCCGGAAATATATTAGCAAATCAAATCCGAACATTGGTTCCGCCCGTTTCGCAGGTTGCCCCGCCGAGGGAACGTATTCCATCGCTGTCAGTAATTTTTTCGCCCGGTTCTAAGATCGGACATACTCCGCGGAAATAACCCATCACGACTATTGCCGGATGACAACCTCCCGCATCTACGCATATCGCTGGCCTGCACGACTTGTATCGCACAAGCCCTTTGCAGCCGAGAGATATTTTATCACATCTGCGTGCATTTGGCAAGTGTTTTTTCAAAAAAATCGTATTTTTCTTTTTTATTTTCTCTACACGGTCTTTTGGCGCATTTTTTGTGCATTTTGCATACCGCGTTCCACGTTTTTGCGTGGAAAACTCCCCCGCCTTTCAGGATGCACCGGAATGGGGCGCTTTATACAAAAAGACCCTCTCCGTCAGGGCCCACAGGCTTTGACGGAGAGGGTCATTCTTTACTTTTTCTGTTTCAGCTGTTCTTCCAGCCCATCCCGGGGAGTGATGTAGACGGTGGTGTACACCTCATACAGAACCATGCCGGGCTTTGCGCCGTTGGCTTTCCAGATGTTCTTCACCTCGGTGGTGTCCACGGCCACCTTGGCACCGGTCCCGGCCTTGTAGGCGCTGGAATAGATCACGGCCAGCTCGGCGGCCTCCTGCCGGGTGGTGTCCGGGATATCCTCCCCCCGGCTCATCACGACCACATGGCTGCCGGGAGCCTTCTGGACATGGAACCAGAGATCCTTGCCCCGGGCGGTGTGGAGGGTCAGCTTGTCGTTCTGGGCATTGTTGCGGCCCACAAGAATTTCAAAGCCGTCGCTGGAGGTAAAGCGCAGGAAGTCGGCAGGCTTCTGGCGCTTGTCGCGCTGCTTGTAGTATTTCAGGTAGCCCTGACTCTTGAGCTCGGCCCGGATCTCGTTCAGTGCCGCCTCACCGGCGGCGGTCTCCACCTCATAGAGTACGGTTTCCAGATAAGCGATCTCCTTTTCACCCTCTGCCAACAGGTCTACCAGCATCCGGGCGGCGGTCTGCTTCTTCTTGTAGTTCTTGAAGAAGTTCTGGGCGTTCTGGCTGGGGCTGAACCGCAGGTCCAGCGGAATGGTCACTTCCTTGCCCTCATCGTACCAGTTGGGCACGGTGATGCTCTTCATTCCCTTCTGGGCCATGTAGAGGTTGGCCGAGAGCAGCTCCCCGTAGAGCCGCAGCTTCTCGCTCTTGCCGCTGGCGGCCAGCTCCTCCTGCCGGGCGGCCTGCTTGCGGACCGCACGCTCGTACATGTTGTGCACGGCCTTGTGCAGCTCCTTGCTCTTGGTGCGCAGGCGCTCGGCGCGGTCCTTCTCGGCATAGTAGCCCTCGAGCAGGGCGTTGAAGGACGGCCACTCTTTTATAATATAGGTATCGCCGTACTGCAGGGGCCGGAAGAAGGTGAACTCCACCGGCTTGCCGTCCGGGGCTGTCACGCTGCAGGGACAGCCGCCGTTGTGGTGGAGTTCCTTCAGCTCATCAATGGCGGCCATCAGCTTCCGCTTCTGCGCATCGTCCAGCTCGTTGGCCAGCAGGTGTTCCCCGTCGAAGGCGCGCCAGGCGGCTTCCCGGCAGACCACCGGGCCGACACCGGCCACGGTCTTGTTCAGAGCATCGGCCACAGGCAGGTCCCGCTCACAGGCTGCCGCCACGATAGACGCGGCGCTCACCTGCAAAAAGTCAGGGCGGGCCGGTTTGGGCGGAATGGTGTAGGGCAGGCCCGGCAGCAGCTGCCGGACATCGCTGTCCTCAAAATCCACCCGCTTGAGGGCATCGATGATCTTGCCGTTCTGCACCAGCACCAGATTGGAGTAGCGGCCCATCAGCTCAGCGCAGAGGATGTCCTGCACCAGGTCACCCATCTCGTTGGTGCACTGGAAGGTAAAGTACACGATGCGGTCACCCGGCTCCATCTGCACATCCAGCAGCTTGCCGCCGGTCAGATGCTTGCGCATCAGCATACAGAAGGAGGGAGGTGTCTCGGGGTTCTCGAAGCTCTCTTCGGTCAAGCAGACCCGGGCCGAGCCGCTGCGTGCCGAGAGCAGCAGCGCATAGGTCTCGGTGCGGGTGCGCAGGGTCAGCACCAGCTCGTCGCGGGTGGGTTCAAATATTTTTGCGATCTTCGCATCGGTCAGGGTCTGTTTCAGCTCCCCAGCCGTCAGCGCCAGCGTCGCGGCATCAAGTGCCATCTTATAATCACCTGTTTCTCTGATAGAATCTCTTATTCGTTTACGCAAAACGCTCCGGTTTTGCCAAGGGCTCCCCTACTAGGCAACGACGACGACCGCCGCCAGTGGCGGATGAAGGGAGGAGTTGTTGGGGCAGCGGCCAGCAGGACACGAGTGTAATACTTTGCACGAAGTGGACGCTGGGAGCCGCAACCCGTATGCTGGCGCAAAGCGCCTGAGAGGTTTAATTCCTTATTATATATAAGTAAACGGATCTCTGTTCTCTCCGCTCACCCGCACCTCCAGCTCCGGGAACGCAGTGCGCAAACGGTCAGCGATGGCGGCACACACCGGGAACTCGGTGGCGTAGTGCCCCGCCGCCACCAGCGACAGCCCCAGACGCACGGCATCTATGGCCGCGTGGTGGTTGGCCTCGCCGGTCAGCAGACAGTCCGCCCCCACGGCAAGGGCATCCTCGAACATACTTCCGCCCGCGCCGCTGATGACCGCCAGCCGCTTTACGGTCCTGCCGGTATCCGCAAACTTGACCTGCACCGCGGGGCCGCTCCGGGGCCGGTTGCACCGCCCGCCCAGCACAGCCTGCGCCTTGCGGGCCAGCTCCGGCACCGTGATGGGCTCAACCTCACCCACCCGGCCGCAGCCATCGGCAAACACTTCCCAGTCCCGCATCCCGAAGATGCCCGCCAGCACCTCGTTCACACCGCCCTCGGCGGCATCCAGATTGGTGTGCATACAGATGGCAGAGATGCCCTTTTGCACCAGCTGGAACGATACATCTCGGGGGGTCAGCTTTTTCAGCGGGCTGAAGATGACCGGGTGGTGGGACACGATGAGCTCGCAGCCCCCGGCCGCAGCTTCCTCCACCACCTCGGGGGTGATGTCCAGCGTTACCAGCACCCGGGACACCTCACGGCCGCAGTCCACCAGCAGGCCGGGGTTATCCCAGCTCTCTGCCAGTTCCAGCGGCGCATAGCGCTGCATCTCAGCGTAAATATCATTGGTTGTAGCCATAAAGCTGTACCTCCGATTTCAGCAGCCTCACCCTCTCCGTCATTGCTGCGCAATGCCACCTCTCCCGAAGGGCGAGGTTTTGACAATCCCCACAAAGTTTCCGGTTTTGCCAAGGGCTCCCCCTTTGGGGGAGCTGGCGAGCGTCAGCGAGTCTGAGAGGGCGAGCCATCTAACAATTTATCGATCTCCTCTGCCAGCTCCGTCCCATCCGGCACGCCCAGCCGGAAACGGGGGAGCTTGGCCTTCTGCCAGGCGGCATATCCTGCACCCTCGGGCCATTCGGCTGTTCTGCCGAACAGGCACTCGGTAAAGGTGGGGATGCGCACCTCGCCGGTGTACTCGGCGGCCATCACGGCGTACCAGCGGCCCGCCGCCTGCACGGGGCGGTCTGCCGCCAGCGCAAAGCCGTGTTCCCACAGCCAGCGGCGCAGCTCGCTGTGGCGGGTGGCCGGCACCATCACCAGCCGGGGCCCGCCGACCTGCGACACCCACGGGGCCTGTTCGATGATCTCCCAGGTGGTCTGTGCCGAAACGCCCGCCAGCACAATGGTACCCACCTCGCCCGCAGACAACACAGAAAGACCGTCGCCGAGCCGAAGCTCAACGCGGTCTTTGCATCCTGCATGTTCCAGCGTCTGTTCTGCCTTTGCCAGCGGGCCGGGGCGCAGATCAGCCCCGATGACCCGGGGGTATTTCCCCGAGGCCGCCAGCACCGCTGTCAGCTTGCCGTGGTCACAGCCGATGTCGGCCACCGGCTTGCCCGGCAGCACCAGCTCGGCGGCGGCGGTCAGACGCGCATCCAGTGTGGGGAGCACTCAGGCCTTCTTGGAAGCCAGATGGGCGTTCAGCTTCTCCAGCAGCTCGTCGCAGTCCACACCGTGGACCTCGCAAGCCTCGGCAATGGTCTCGCCGCGGGAAGCGGGGCAGCCCAGGCAGTGCATACCGATCTCCATAAAATAGGGAGCGGTGGTCTGATCCATATCCAGAATATCGCCAATGATGGTCTCGCGGGTCACCTGCATCGTCTTGTTCTCCTCGTTCTTCTTGAGCATATTAAAAATATCAAACATGATGGGATTCCTTTCTGTTGTGGGTGTTTTCGTGGTCAAACAGACCATTCGTATATACTATACCCTATTACTAGGTATTTTTGCAAGACTTCTTACAAATTTTAAGCCTCATCTTTGTACAACCTCTCAGTCGAGCTTACGCTCGCCAGCTCCCCTGGTAGGGGAGCCTCTGACGAAACCGGAAACTTTGCGTGGAATGCCAAGGCCTCCCCTCGTTAGGGGAGGTGGCATTGCGAAGCAATGACGGAGAGGTTTTGCGTCCTCTTTCCACACAAAAAGCCCCCGCCATCTTGCGACAGCGGGGGCCAAGCTTCAGATTTAAAAATCAGCGCTTAGTTCTGCTTCATACGAGCGAAGCAGTCGGAGCAGTAGACCGGACGGTCCTCACGGGGCTGGAAGGGAACCTTGCAAGCCTTGCCGCAAGCTGCGCAGACAGCATCGAACATCTGGCGCTCACCGCTGTTGCTGCGTGCGCCGCCGTTCTTGCGAGCGTCACGGCAGGGCTTGCAGCGCTGGGGCTGGTTCTCAAAGCCGCGAGATGCGTAGAACTCCTGCTCACCAGCAGTCCAAACAAACTCCTTGCCGCAGTCTTTGCAAACTAAAGTCTTGTCTTCGAACATAGTAGTATCTCCTCTTTGTTTAGTTCTTGCCCGCGGAAGGATTGTAACCATACCTTTGGTTTTTAGGGACCATCGCGCTGATCGTAAGCTACCAGGGGCTTGAATGATAGAACATCCTCTGGTTGAGGACTTCTCTATTGTACCGTTCTTTTTTTGATTTGTCAACCAAAAAACAAACCTTCGGCTTCATTTTTGTGCATTCGGCCCAATTAGACAGGGTTTGCGCCCCGGAAAACAGCAAAAGGGAACGCGCCCCATCCAGAAGCGCGTTCCCCTTTTTATTGCATTGTAAAAACCGCGTAAAATACGAACGGCTTACTTCTCGACAACTTCCTTGGTGTCGCGGGCGATCATCAGCTCCTCATCGGTAGCAATGACCAGCGTGCGGACCTTTGCGCCCCAGGCAGTGATCTCGCAGACATCGCCCTGGATATGCTTGTTCTTGTCGGTATCGATGCGGATTCCCAGCCAATCCATGTGGTGGCAGATCTTTGCACGGGCAGCAGCATCATGCTCGCCGATGCCGCCGGTAAAGACGATGGCATCCACGCCGCCCATGGCGGCAATGTAGCTGCCGATGGTCTTCTTGATCTGGTAGTTCAGCATGTCAGAAGCCAGCTGTGCGCGCTTGTTGCCTGCAGCAGCTGCCTCCTCCACATCGCGCTTGTCGCTGGAGACACCGGAGATGCCCAGCAGGCCGGACTTCTTGTTCAGGATCTCGTCCAGCTCGTGGCCGGTGATGTTCAGGGTGTACTTCAGGTAGTTGACTACAGAGGGGTCCAGGTCACCGCAGCGGGTGCCCATCATCAGGCCTGCCAGCGGGGTCATGCCCATGGAGGTATCCACGACCTTGCCCTGGTCCACAGCAGCAATGGAAGAACCGTTGCCAAGGTGGCAGGTGATCAGCTTCAGGCGCTCAATGGGCTCCTCCAGGTACTCAGCAGCCTTGTATGCAACATACTTGTGGCTGGTGCCGTGGAAGCCGTAACGGCGGACACCGTACTTCTCATAGTACTCGTAGGGGATGGCGTACATATAAGCCTTCGGGGGCATGGTGCTGTGGAAAGCGGTATCGAACACAGCGACCATGGGGATGTTGCCGAACACCTTGCGTGCAGCCTCAATGCCCAGAATGCCTGCGGGGTTGTGCAGGGGGGCCAGGGGGCTCAGCTCCCGGAGGGTATTGATGACTTCATCGGTGATCAGGCAGCTGGCCTTGAACTTCTCGCCGCCGTGGACAACGCGGTGGCCGATGGCGTTGATCTCGCTGACATCGTTGATGCACTTGCCCTCGCCGGTGGTCATCTTCTTCACGACCTCAGCAAAAGCCTCGGTGTGGGTGGGGAAGATCGCCGGGGTGGTGGCCTTGTGGCCGTTGGCCTCGTGGGTGATCATGCTGCTTTCCATGCCAATGCGCTCGCACAGGCCCTTGCACAGCACCTTCTCGCCGTCCATATCGATCAGCTGATACTTCAGGGAAGAAGAGCCGCAGTTAATAACCAGAACTTTCATCTTCTTGTGCCTCCATATTCTTTTCGGTTCGCAGATGCGGACAGAATTTTACAGATTCCTAGAAATATTATATAATAGGTTCCAAGGGTTTTCAAGCCGCAACCGGGCAAAGGGTTCCACAAAGTATCCATGCTTTTTTGTACACCCTGCCCACAAATGGAAAGAGACACAGGTTATTTCTGTATGAACGATATAAATTTCACAATGTATAAGCTTGCCGGGATCATTGCCGAATACGATCCCTTCCACAACGGCCACGCCTGGCAGCTGCAGCAGGCAAAGGCACTGGGTGCTCAGCGGGTGGCGGTGGCCATGAGCTGCGGGCTGACCCAGCGGGGCGCGCTGCCCCTGCTGCCCGAAAGCGTGCGGGTGCAGGCCGCGCTGACCTGCGGGGCCGACCTCGTGTTCGCCCTGCCCGCTCCTTATGCCTGTTCCGGGGCGGAATGCTTTGCCCGGGCCGGGGTGCAGCTGCTGGCCGCCGCCGGGTGCGACGCTCTGGTGTTCGGAGCCGAGACCCCGGATGCGGCGCTTCTGATGGAAGCCGCCCGGGTGCTCTCCGGCGCGGAATACCGCACCGCCCTCAAGGCCCGGCTTGCTGCCGGGGCCCGCAGCTTTGCGGCAGCCCGGCAGGCAGCAGTGGAAGCAGTCTGCCCGGGCACCGGCCTTGCCGCCCTGCTGGACAAGCCCAACAACAATCTGGCCGTGGAATACTGCAAGGCTATTCTGGAGCTGGGGGCTTCTCTGGTGCCGATCCCCCTGCCCCGGCAGGGTGCCGGTCACGGGCAGGCCCTGACCGAAACAGGGGGGCAGTTTGCCAGTGCCAGCGCCCTGCGCACGCTCTGGCAGAACGGCGGAGCTAATGCCGCTGCCCCCTATGTTCCGGCGGAAGTCCTGCCGCTCTACCGGGAAGCCTTTGCCGCCGGGCAGTACACCGATCTTGCGGCCGCCCAGCGCTGTCAGCTGGCGCTTCTGCGCAGCCGGTGCACAGGAACCGCGCCGTTTGCCCAGGTGCGGGGCATTTCGGAAGGTCTGGAGCACCGGCTGGAAGCCGCCGTGCGTTCCAGCACCACCCATGCGGAGCTGCTGGATAGCCTGACCACCGTGCGCTATCCACGGGCACGGATGCGCCGCCTGGCCATGGATGCCGCTCTGGACTATTCTGCCGATGCCTTCCCCGCCCTGCCGCCCTATCTCCACCTGCTGGGGGCGCAGAAGGATGCCCTTCCCTTCCTGAAGGCTGCCGCACTGCCGGTGTCCCACTCCCTTGCACGGCTGGCCGAACAGAACACCCCCTGCCGGGCGGTGGTGGATGCACAGCTGCGGGCCTGTGATTTTGGCGCGCTGTGTCGTAAAAAGCCGGAGCCGATGGGGGGTGTACTTCGTCAAAAAATTATCTTTTTGACGAAATAGCAAAATTTTCTCCTGAAATTTTTACATTTCCACACTTGTATCCCGGCAGCAGTTCGGTGTATCATAATGATAGTATTGGATACAACGAAGCGTCCCCAGCCTGTGGGACAAGAGGAGGAACTCCATGGCATTACACGTTCTGGACGAAGCCAACCGCTGCCTCGGCTGCAAAAAGCCGATGTGCCAGCAGGGCTGTCCCATCCACACCAACATCCCCGAGGTCATCCGTCTGCTCAAGGCAAACGAGCTGGATGCCGCAGGCCGGATGCTGTTTGAGAACAACCCCCTGACCACGGTCTGCTCTCTGGTCTGCAACCACGAGAACCAGTGCGAGGGCCACTGCATCCGCAACCGGATGCCCAGCCACGATCCTGTCCACTTTTCCATCATCGAGGACTATATCTCCACCACCTATGCCAACAAGATGACCAAGGGCCCCGCCCCCAAGAACGGCATGAAGGCCGCTGTGGTGGGTGCAGGCCCTGCCGGCCTGACCATTGCCGTGCTGCTGGCACGCTGGGGCTATGATATCACCATCTTCGATGCCCGGGATAAGATCGGCGGCGTGATGCGGTACGGCATCCCCAACTACCGCCTGCCCGACAGCGTGCTGGACGATTTCCAGTACCGCCACCTTGAGCTCAAGGGCATCCATGTCCGGCCCAACACCACCATCGGCAAGACCATCACCATCGACGACCTGTTCCGCGACGGCTACAAGAGCGTGTTCATCGGTGCCGGTCTGTGGAAGGCCAACGCCATGCACATCAAGGGCGAGGCCCTGGGCAACGTGGCCTTCGGCATCGACTATCTGGCCAACTCCAAGGCCTTCCGGCTGGGGGACGACATCGCCGTGATCGGCGTGGGCAACTCGGCCATGGACTGCGCCCGCACCGCCATCCGCAACGGTGCCCGCCATGTCACCTGCTATGCCCGCCGGGACGAAAGCTGCATCAGCGCCTCTGCGTACGAGGTCAGCTATGCCAAGCTCGAGGGCGTGGGCTTCCGCTTCTGCAAGGCCCCGGTGGAGATCCGGGAAAACGGCCTGATCTGCCGCGACACGGTCAAGAACGAAGAGGGCAAGTTCGTGCAGGTAGAGGGCAGCGAGACCTTCTACCCCCACACCGGTGTCATCGTCTCGGTGAGCCAGGGCTCGGAGAGCAACCTCGTCAAGACCACCACCGGCATCGAGACCAACCAGAAGGGCCTGCTGACCGTCAGCGAGGACGGCAGCACCACCCGCGAGGGCGTGTTTGCCGGCGGCGATGCCGTTATGGGTGCCCGTACCGTGGTCGAGGCCGTAGCCATTGCCAAGCAGGTGGCCGAATCCATGGACAAGTACATGAAGAGCCTGCCTGCAGATACGACCCCCGATCCCTACGCCGACATCCCCACCTTCCAGACCCCCACCTCAGACGTTCTGGGCAAACAGGAAGTCAAATAATGCTTTTCCCGCCCGGCTGGTCTGTCCCGCCGGGCGTTTTATTTCTCATCGGTTTCCATTTGATTTCCAATTTGTAAATTTTGCATCTATTTATCCATCTTTACCGTTTCTTAGTTGACCCCTTTTTCCGTTTTTCAGTATACTAATCATATATCCGTATGTGTTTTGTACACTGCGGAAATATTTTCTCGAAAGGTCGGTGGACATTATTCTCAAGGCATCCATCCCCAAACTGCGGGAAAAATTATTGGAAGCGCTTCAGGCGGTGCTGCCCATCGTGGCCATCGTGCTGGTGCTCTGCTTTTCCATTGCTCCCGTCTCCCCCAGCATCCTGCTCTGCTTCCTGCTGGGCGCGGCTATGATCATTGTGGGCATCATGTTCTTTACGCTGGGCGCGGAGATGAGCATGAGCCCCATGGGCGAGCGGGTGGGCGCAATGCTCACCAAAAGCCGGAGCGTGCCGCTCATCATCGGTGTCGGCTTTCTGCTGGGCTTCCTCATCACCATCTCGGAGCCCGACTTACAGGTATTGGCCAATCAGGTGCCCTCCATCCCCAACATGACCCTCATCCTCTCAGTGGCGGCAGGCGTGGGGCTGTTTCTCGTGGTCGCCTTCCTGCGTATGCTGCTGGGCATTGCCCTGCCCAAGCTGCTGGTGGTGTTCTACGGGCTCATCTTTGTGCTGGCCGCCTTTGTACCAAAGGAATTTCTTTCCGTGGCCTTTGATTCCGGCGGCGTGACCACCGGCCCCATCACCGTTCCTTTCATCATGGCGCTGGGTGTCGGCGTGGCCGCTATCCGTTCCGACCGCCATGCCGCGGACGACAGCTTTGGTCTGGTGGCGCTGTGTTCCATCGGCCCCATTCTGGCAGTGCTCATTCTGGGCATTGCGTTCCAGGCCAGCGACAGCACCTACGTTCCGCCCATCCTGCCCAACGTCAGCGATTCCGTGGAGCTGTGGCAGCTCTTCCACGAGGGCCTGCCCACCTACATCAAGGAGATCGCCACCTCCCTGCTGCCCATCATCGCCATGTTCGGCGTGTTCCAGCTGGCGGCCCTCAAGCTCGACCGGCGGACGCTGGGCCGCATCGGCGTGGGCCTGGCCTATACTTATCTCGGTCTTGTGCTATTCCTCGCAGGCGCAAACATCGGCTTTATGCCCGCCGGTAATTATCTGGGCCAGGTGCTGGCAGGCCAGAGCTTCCGCTGGCTGCTGGTGCCCATCGGGATGCTCATCGGCTACTTCATCGTCAAGGCCGAGCCCGCCGTCTATGTACTGAACAAGCAGGTCGAGGAAGTGACCGACGGTGCCATCTCCGCCAGCACCATGGGCGCAGCCCTCTCGGCAGGCGTTTCCCTCTCGGTGGGTCTTGCCATGGTGCGGGTGCTCACCGGCATCTCCATCCTGTGGTTTCTCATCCCGGGCTATGCCTTTGCCATCGGCATCTCCTTCGTGGTGCCCAAGCTCTACACCGCCATCGCCTTTGACGCGGGCGGCGTTGCTTCCGGCCCCATGACGGCCACCTTCCTGCTGCCGCTGGCACAGGGTGCCTGTGTGGCCGTGGGCGGCAATATCGTCACCGATGCCTTCGGCGTGGTGGCCATGGTCGCCATGACCCCCCTCATCACGGTGCAGCTCATGGGTCTGATGGCCCAGCTCAAGCAGCGCCGGGCCCGCCAGGCACAGCCTGTGCCCGCCGCCGCGCTGGCCTTTGCCGACCTGCCGGATGATGCCATCATCGAGCTGTAAGGAGGTCCTGCTGTGAATACTTTATACTGGCTCATCACCATCACCGACCGCCACTCCACCGATGCCTTTCTGGCCCTTTACGAGGAGCACGGCATCACGGTCAGCCTGCGCACGGTGGGTGCAGGCACGGCGGTGCGGGAGACCCTTTCCACCCTGGGGCTGGAGCAGACCGAAAAGGCCGTGCTCTTTGCCATGATCACCGCCGAGACCTGGCCCGGCCTGCAAAAAGACCTGCGCCGCAAAATGCGCATCGATGTGCCGGGCACCGGCATCGCGTTCATCATCCCGGTCAGCAGCATCGGCGGCAAGCGGGCGCTGCAATTCCTGACCGAACACCAGACCTTTGCACTGAAGGAGGAAAGCACCTTGAAGGATACCCGCTATGAGCTGCTGCTCGTCATTGCCAATCAGAGCCACACCGGCTCCATCATGGACACGGCCCGCGCCGCCGGAGCTGGCGGCGGCACCGTCATCCACGCAAAGGGCACCGGCATGGAGGGTGCCGCCCACTTTATGGGGGTGGAGCTGGTCAACGAGAAGGAGCTGGTGCTCATCGTGTCCCGCACCACCCTGAAAAACCAGATCATGCAGGCCATCATGCAGGGGGCAGGCCCCAAGGCGGGAGCCATCGTGTTCTCCTTGCCCGTGACCGATACGGCGGGTCTGCGGCTGCTGGACGAGGAGTAACGGTCTCGCCCTCTCAGGCGCTTCGCGCCAGCTCCCCCAAAGGGGGAGCCCTTGGCAGCCACATCAATTCCGCTGTTCTGATGGGAAGCAACCGCATCGGGTGGATTTTCTTGAAGTTTTCCTGTATTATAAGGATAGTATGGGAGGTACTGCTATGAAATCTACTCGTCGCTGGCAGCAGCTTTTGCTGAACAGTCTGGCTATCATCCTGGGCAACGCACTGTATTCGCTGGCGGTGGCCCTGTTTCTGGAGCCCGCCGGGCTCATCACGGGCGGTGCCACCGGCATCGCGCTGGCCTTCGGGCGGCTGACGGGGCTCTCCGTCTCCGGTTTCCTCTTCCTCTTCAACATGTCCATGCTGGTGTGGGGCTGGGCGGTGCTGGGCAGGAAGTTCGCACTGAACACCCTTGCCAGCAGCGTGCTGAGCCCCGCCTTTCTGGCGCTGTTTGAGCGGCTGCTGGATGGCCGGGTGCTGACTGAGGATATCTTCCTCTGTACCATCTTCTCGGGTCTGGGCATCGGCGTTGCGCTGGGCATGGTCATCCGGGCGGGCGCTTCCACAGGCGGCATGGATATCCCTCCGCTGGTGCTGCAGAAATGGTTCCGCTGGCCGGTGTCCATCACCATGATGCTCTTTGATATCGCCATCCTGCTGGTGCAGGCAGCGTTCAGCCAGCCGGAGCAGGTGCTCTACGGCATCGTGCTGGTCATCACCCACACCATCGTCATGGACAAGATGCTGATGCTGGGCGACAGCCGCACCGAGGTCAAGATCATCAGCACCCGGTCGGATGAGATCCGCACCGCCATTCTGGCTGAGATCGACCGCGGCGTGACCGTGCTCCACGGCGAGGGCGGCTACACCGGCGAGCCCAGCGAGGTGCTGCTCAGCGTCATCTCCAACCGGGAGCTGCCCCGGCTGGAAAAGCTGGTCCATTCCATCGACCCCGCCTGTTTCCTCATCGTCAGCCGCGTGACCGAAGTCAGCGGCCGGGGCTTCTCGATGGAAAAGGAATACCAGTAAATCTCCTTGACAGTGTTTCTGCTATCTGCTATATTGATATCGGAATAACAAAGTCGATTTTGGGCTTTCGCACAGGGACCCCCCTGCTTTTCGGGGTTATCTGTACGAAGGCCCGTTTTACTACAGGAAAAAGGAGCCAACTATGAAAATCACTCAGATCCCCATGGGGACCCACAATGCCCAGCTGACCTGCTACCTGCAGGATCCCTGCACCGAAATGCCTGCTCTGGATCGCTGCCCTGCGATCCTGATCTTTCCGGGTGGAGCCTATGCCTTCTGCTCAGACCGGGAAGCCGATCCTGTAGCGCTGGCCTTCCTGAATGCAGGCTACAATGCCTTTGTGCTGCGGTACAGCGTCTCCCAGAACTGTCCGGTGGAGGAGGTCTATACCAATGCCTTTGCCGAAGCGCAGGAGGCCATGGACTACCTGCATCAGAACGCAGGTGACCTGCACATCGACTCGGAGCAGATTGCCGTGGTAGGCTTCTCTGCCGGCGGGCATCTTGCCGCCTCGGTGGGCACCATGGGCCGGGTCCGTCCTGCGGCCATGCTGCTGGGCTACGCTGTGTTCAGCGTCCCGGGCAAGGCGTTAGGCATGGAGCTGCCGGACCTGCTGCAGCAGGTGGATGACCAGACTCCCCCTGCCTTCCTTTTTGCCACTCAGGGCGACCATCTGGTGCCCGCCACACAGTCCCTGCAGTTTGCCACCCTGTTGGCAGAGCGGAAGATCCCCTATGAGATGCATATCTTTGCTTACGGCGACCACGGCTTCTCCACCGGCAGCCGCCACATCGCCAATTCCCAAAACCCGGAAAACCCGGAATCCGCAGTGTGGCAGGGCATGGCACTCGGCTTCCTGAACCACATCTTCAACCACGACGTGCTGGTGCCCGCCCCGGAGGAAATCAAGGAATTCTGTCTTGATATGAAGATCGGCACCCTGCTGGACACTCCTCAGTCCGCTGCCCTGATCCAGCAGCTGCTGCCGGAGCTGGCCCAATATGTGCAGCAGGAGCCCGGCTCCCGGGGCATTTCGGTGAATGATCTGCAATTCTACAGCAACAAAATGTTCGATGAAGAAAAGCTGGCCGCACTGAACGAAGCTCTGGTAAAACTGAATTGAGGTAACACCACATGGAACGCTCTGAACTTCTTGCGCGGCTGGGATTTGCACCGCCGGAGGCCTGCCGGGTGCGGGTCATCATTGACACCGATGCAAAAAACGAGGGCGATGATGACTTTGCCATCCTGCACCATCTGCTTACTCCGCAATTTGATGTGCGTGGTATCTGTGCCACCCATTTCGAGGTCAAAACCACCCAAAGGGGCTTGCCGCCCCACAGCATGGAACGCAGTTACCAGGAGGTATGCCGCCTGCTGAACGCCGCACACATCGACGATGTTCCTGTTTTTCATGGTTGTACTGCCCCTCTCGCCTCCCCGGAGGATGCTCCCGACTGTGAAGCTGTCGAGTTTCTGATCCAGGAGGCTCTGCGGGATGACCCGGCTCCCCTGTACATTGCGGCCCAGGGCGCTATGACAAACATTGCCGCCGCCCTGAACCGTGCCCCGGAGATCGCGTCCCGCATGACGGTGCTCTGGAACGGCGGCGGCCCCTATCCCGCCGGACGACCGGAATTCAATGTTCAGCAAGACCCCATCGCCTGCCGTGTCCTGTTGGACAGCGCTGTCACGGTCTGGCAGATCCCACAGGATGTCTACGCCGGATTCGAGGTATCCCTTGCCGAATTGGCGCTTCGGGTACGGCCCTGCGGCGAAGTGGGAGCCTATCTATTTCAGCAGCTGATGGACGAGTACCCCTCCGAATACGATCCCCGCTTTCCTCTGCGCACCGGGGGCAATTGGACTTTGGGTGACAACACTACCGCCGCCGTCCTGCTGGAGAATGGATTCCGGGGGCACTGGACACTCCGCCCGGCCCCTGTGCTCCTGCCCAGCCTGACCTATGCTGAAGCTTCCGACCGTAAAACCATCCGTGTCTATCACGATCTGGATGTTCGTTTTGCACTGGAAGATTTTTATTCCAAGCTGGCGCTGTGCTACCTCAGATAAGGATCATACAAAACAACAGCCCCCTCGGGTCATAATAGCCTGAGGGGGCTGTTGCTCTGTAATTCAGCTGTTACAGCAGCGGTGCAATGACCTTGAGCAGCATTCCGGTGGCACGGAGCAGATAATGCTTCTGCCAGATGCTGGCCGAGGTATTTTCCACCGTGCGGCACTGTTCCAGCGTGTGCTGGAAATCCTGCTCAATGTCCCGGATACAGGGAGCATCCACCATCCAGACGGCATCTTCAAAGTGATGGTACAGGCTGCGGTAGTCCAGATTGATGGTGCCCACCACCGCTTCCCTGCCATCCACCACGAATACCTTTGCATGGACAAAACCAGGGCTCCACTCGCTGATCTTCACGCCCGAATCCAGCAGGGCCGAATAGTGGCTCTTTGCCAGTGCGTAGGGGAACTGCTTGTCCGGCTTTCCGGGCAGGATAAGGTGGACATCCACGCCCCGTTCAGCGGCAAATTTCAGGGCGGTCTCCAGCTCGCCGTCCAGGATAAGGTAGGGGGTCATAATGTGGATGTAATCCCTGGCCCGGTTGAGCAGGTCGATATAGACCATCTCGCCCACCCGCTCGCCGTCCAGCGGGCAGTCCCCGTAGGGAGCCGCCACGCCCTTTGCATTTTCCGGCACCGGAATGGGCTGGGTCAGGAACTGCTCATATTCCGGCTCCTTCAGGATGCCCCACATCTGCAGAAACTGAGCCGTCAGCGAACGGACTGCCTCGCCCTCCAGCATCACGGCGGCATCCTTCCAGCGGCCATGCTTCTGGATGTGGTTGATGTACTCATCGGCAAGATTCACGCCGCCGGTAAAACCGACCCGCCCGTCAATGACAAGAATTTTCCGGTGGTCGCGGTAATTGTAATGGGTGGAGACGAACGGCTGCACCGGGCTGAACACCTTGCACTGGATGTTCAGCTTTTCCAGCAGTCGGGGGTAATTGCGGGGCAGGGTGGAGAACTCACAGGTGCCGTCGTACATCACCCGGACATCCACGCCCTGCAGCGCCTTGCGGGCCAGCACTTCCAGGATCTTGCCCCACATCAGGCCCTCGTCGATGATGAAATACTCCACAAAGATATATTCTTCTGCCGTTTCCAGCTGGCGCAGCAGTTCCTCAAACTTTGCCTCGCCGCCGGGGAAATAGGTCATGGCGGTGTTCTGGTACACCGGAAAGCCGCCGCCCCGCCCGTACAGGTACTTTGCCAGCGAGGCCGCACCGGGTTCAAGCGCTTTCAGCTGCTCCACTGCCTTTTGGCTCTGCGGCAGCCAGCCGCGCAGCTGATCCTCCAGCTCCAGCAGCCGTTTGCGCAGGATGTTGTGCCCGAAATTGCTCTTGACATAGAAGAACATCGGAATGCCCACCACCGGCGCAATGGCAACCACCACCATCCAGGTGATCTTGGCGCTGTTGTCCATCTTGCTGTTGAGCAGGTAGATGACCATGGCCGATGTAACGACCACGCTGCCGCCAAAGTAATGAGGCCACAGGTTGCCGAACCACCGGAAGATGCTGAACAACAGCCCTATCTGCAGCAGCAGGAGGATCAGCACCAGGCCAAAGCGGCTGAAGATGGCGTGGATCACACCCTTCTGCCCCTTTCTCAACAGCCGCAGGCCGCCGTCCTCAAACTGATGAACATAGCCCTTGACGTTCTGTTTCAGTTTCTCTGTTTTCATGTTCCGCCTTTCTTATTTCCGCCGCAGGGTCACCGCATAGGAGTCCTGTGCCGCGTGGCAGCGCTCCACCAGCTCCTTGGGCTGGGCGCAGACCCCGTGGTCATGCCACGGGTCATTGAACCAGTAGTTTTCCTCATCGTAGCCCACCAGCAGCAGGCAGTGCTCGTGGCACTTCCAGGCAAAGTCGGTGCCATCGGCCAGCAGCCAGTGGTCCCGCTCCTCGGGCACCGGGGTAAAATCCAGCGTTGCCCAGAACACCACTGGCATTCCCTCGTCAATGAACCGGCACAGCTGCGCTGCGGTCTCGCCGCTCACGTCCAGTACCTCGAACCGGTCCGCCGCGCCCTCGTGCGCCAGCGCACTCTGCAAGGCCTGCACGATGCAGGGGGCATAGCAGCCGTACCCGGTGTGGTCGTGGGGGTCGCCGGGGTAGACGAACATCGGGTCAGGCCCGTAGAGCCTGCCCTCCTGTTCCCAGTAGGGGGCGTGGGGCAGGTCGCGCTCAATGAACACGTCCGGGTCAATGGGGATGCCCACAGCCTGCAGCAGCATCACGCTGCTGATGCTCTCGCAGCCGTTCACCCAGCGGGCAGTCTGGTCGATATACGGGGCCGAAACGATCTTTTTCATCAATTTTCCTCTTACTCTGTCAAAAACAGTGGATTTGTGATATCATAAGCAGTGAGAAACAGGGGTGTTCCCCAACAATATACCTATTATAGCTTATTCTGACCGGTTTTTCTACCGGAATCGGCAGGCGGGAGGATTTTGGGACATGAACAATCTGATCATCGGCATCGCAGGCGGCTCGGGCAGCGGCAAGACCACGCTGGCTTACCGGCTCAAGGAGCGGTTCGGGGAGGACGAGGTGCGTCTGATCTCCCACGACAGCTACTACAAGCGCCACGATGAACTGCCTTTTGCAGAGCGCTGCAAGCTGAACTATGACCACCCGGACGCGTTCGACAACGACCTGCTCATCCAGCACCTGAAGGAGCTGAAAGCGGGCCGCGCCATCGACTGCCCCGTGTACGATTACGCCAACCACAACCGCAGCAGCGAGGTGCAGCACATTGAGCCTGCCCCCGTCCTCATCGTGGAGGGCATTCTGCCCCTGGCTGAGCCGGAGCTGTGCAGCCTGTTCGATTACAAGATCTACGTGGACACCGACGCGGACGAGCGGATCCTCCGCCGCATCCTGCGGGATGTCAAGGAGCGGGGCCGCTCTCTGGACAGCGTCATCGCCCAGTACCGCGCCACCGTCAAGCCCATGCACGAGGCTTTTGTGGAGCCCAGCAAGCGCAACGCCGATATCATCATCCCCAATGGCGGTGAAAACGGCCCCGCCATCGAGATGCTGGCCCACCATATCCGCAGCCTGATCCAAAAGGCAAATCTGCGCTGAACTTTCACCGCAGTTCCGTATGATACCAAAAAAGGGGTGGTTCCCGACCGGGAACCACCCCTTTTTATGATTCTGCGGATCCTGCTCAGACCTTGCAGCTCTCACCGCTGCAATGGTCACAGTCTTCTTCCAGCTTGCCCACAATGGGTTCCGGATCGATGCCCTGACGGCGGTAGTAGTCAGACAGGGCAGCCTTCACGGCCTGCTCTGCCAGAACGGAGCAGTGCACCTTGATGGGGGGCAGACCTTCCAGAGCTTCCACAACGGCCTTGTTGGTCAGCTTCAGGGCCTCGTCAATGGTCTTGCCCTTGATGAGGTCGGTGGCCATGCTGCTGGTGGCAATGGCGGCACCGCAGCCAAAGGTCAGGAACTTGACATCAACGATCACGTTGTTCTCGATCTTCAGGTACATGCGCATGATATCGCCGCACTTGGGGTTACCCACTTCACCCACGCCGTTTGCATCGGGGATCTCACCCACGTTGTGCGGGTTTGCGAAATGCTCCATGACCTTTGCGCTATACATACTTGCCATCTTAGTTTTCTCCCTTCAGGCTGAAATGACGGGCGGTGTTCTGGCCCTGCAGCCACATACAACTCATAGCACGGCGGCGGGGAATGACCTCCTCCAGCACGTCGCACAGATATTTTGCTTCCTCCATGGTATTCTGCGGGCCAAAGGTGAACCGCATGGAACCGTGGCCGATCTCCTCCGGCACGCCGATGCTCAGCAGAACATGGCTGGGGTCCAGGCTGTCGGAGTTGCAGGCAGAGCCGGTGGATGCGCAGATGTTGTGCATATCCAGATCCAGCAGGATGGTCTCGCCCTCCAGGCCGGGGAAGCTGATGTTCGCATTGCCAGGCAGGCGGTGCTCCAGGCCGCCGTTCAGGCGGGCCTCCGGGATGTTCTTGAGCACGCGGTCAATGACGTAATCACGCAGCTCTTTCTCGTGGGCCATCCGCTCGTCCAGGTGGGCGACGGCCATCTCCAGTGCCTTGCCCATACCGGCGATACCGGCCACGTTCTCGGTGCCGGCGCGGTGGCGGGCCTCCTGGCTGCCGCCGTCGATCAGGTTCTGGGGCCAGATGCCCTTGCGGCAGTACAGTGCGCCCATGCCCTTGGGGCCATTGAACTTGTGGGCGCTCATGGACAGCATATCCACGCCCAGCTCCTTGACATCCACGGGAATGGTGCCAACGGCCTGCACCGCATCGGTGTGCATCCACACGCCGTGCTTGTGGGCGATCTCTGTAATTTCCTTGATGGGCTGGATGGTGCCGATCTCGTTGTTGGCCATCATAATGCTGACCAGCGCGGTATCGGGACGGATGGCCGCCTCCACATCCTCCGGGCGGATATAACCTTCCGGGGTGGGCTTGATATAAGTGACCTCAAAGCCCATGCGCTCCAGAGCCGCCATGCTGTGCATGATGGCGTGGTGCTCAAAGGCGCTGGTGATGAGGTGCTTCTTGTTCTGGCGGGCCTTGGTGAAGGCAGTGCCCTTCACGGCCCAGTTGTCGGCCTCAGAGCCGCAGCCGGTGAAGAAGATCTCTGCCGGGGAAGCATTGATGGCCTTTGCCACCTGGGCGCGGCCGGTGTCCACAAATTCTTTGGCCTCATAGCCAACGCTGTAATGGCTGCTGGGGTTGCCGCAGGCACCGCTCAGGGCCTGGGTCATCACTGCCAGCACCTCCGGGGCACAGGCAGTCGTGGCGGCATTGTCGAGATAAACCACTTTCTCCATAGTTTCCATGGGATTGATCCTTTCTGGCAAACGACAAATCGTTTTTGCATTTCCGGACCGAACGTCCGGGCCTATGATACCTTTTAACGGGAATGTTATACCATATCATTCCCTAGCATGTCAATAGGAATACTGGAAATTCATCAATCCGTAACAATCCGGGCAGATTCAGCGGCCTTTTCCGGCCAGCTTTCCCAGAACCACCTTCCATTTGGGGTAGCCCCAGCGCCGATCTTCGGCAAAATCATCGGCCAGCTTCCAGGGGAAGGTGCTGCCATCGAAGTACAGATTGCCCGCTTCGTCCACCCGGTCCAGCTTTTTGGGCAGGTACTCCTCATCATAATAGCTCTTGCGCTTATCCGGCAGGGCCCAGTGCAGGGTGCCGTCGGCATCCATGCCGGAAGCCCACACGCCGAACACAAAGGTCGCCGCCTCGCCGTAGCAGTGCTGCTCAAAGCGGATGGCACCATCATAATAGAATTTGATGACCTCCAGCGTACCGGATTCCTTTTTGCCGTCCCGGCCCAGCGTGGGGCGGTAGTCCTGCTGATACCGGCAGCCGCAATGGGCTCCGGCAAACTTTTTCGAGTCGAACGCCATAAGTGCACATCCTTTCTTTTGCACAAAACTCCCTCCGTCATCGCTGTGCGATGCCGCCTCCCTCTAGGAGGGAGGCTTACCGCACGGACAGGCCCCATCTCAGAGGGGGCTGTCTGCGAAGCAGACTGGGGGAGCTTCCTTTAAAAATGCCCCTCAAAATCGCCCTCGATCTCATACGGCCAGCTCAGGATGCCGCCGAGATCACGCAGGCCGGTGTAGCCCTGCGCTTCCAGCTTCTGTGCGGCATCGGCACTGCGGCGGCCGGTGCGGCAGTAGATCAGCCACTGGGCATTTTTGTCCGGCATGACCTCCTCCGCGCGGGTCAGCACGTCACCCAGGGGCAGCAGCTTTGCGCCGGGGATATGCCCCACGGCAAATTCGTCCGGCTCCCGGACATCCACGGCCTGCGCCTTGCCTGCATCCAGCAGGCGGATGGCTTCGGCCGGAGTGATCTTCTCTACCATTGTCTCATCTCCAAGTTCCGATATTTTCTCTATTATATGATAACAGACGTTTTTTGTTTCGGCAAGAGAAACCGGCGTTTTCGCTTTGCAAAACCTGCACCGCGTGGTATACTAAGGGGAGAAACAAGGAGAGTAGACCATGAAATTTTCCACAAAGAGCCGCTACGCCCTGCGGCTGATGGCCGAGCTGGCCCGCTACGCACCGGGCACCACCGTCTCCCTGAAAGAGATCAGCGAGCGGCAGAACCTGAGCCTGAAATATCTGGAACAGATCGTCACCCCGCTGGCCCGGGTGGGGCTTGTGAAAAGCGAGCGCGGCAGCCAGGGCGGCTACCGGCTGACCAAGGCCCCCGCCGACTACACCGCCGGTGAGATCCTGCGCGCCATTGAGGGCAGCGTGGCCCCCATCCCCTGTCTTGGCAGCGAGACCAACGAGTGCCCCATGTCCGAGCAGTGCTTCACCCTGCCGTTCTGGGCCGGGCTGGACGAGGTCATCAACCAGTACATCGACAGCGTCACTCTGGAGCAGCTGGCCCAGAGCCTGCCCGCCGCCAAGGACGGCTGCTGCGGCTGCAACACCAAGACCTGAAAATTTATGCTTGACATTTTGCGCCGAATCTTATATAATAAGCAGGCATTCAGCGAATGCAGCATAGATTTAGGGGTATAGCTCAGTTGGTAGAGCAGCGGTCTCCAAAACCGCGTGCCGTGAGTTCGAGACTTACTACCCCTGCCACAAACCTCCGGAGCAGCCGTTCCGGAGGTTTTGTTTTTGCGCAAACATACTCCCCCAGTCATCGCTGCGCGATGCCAGCCCCCTCTGGGATGGGGCCTTTGTGCCCCTGCAAAGAGGCTCCCTCATGGAAGGAGCTGGCTGCGAATGCAGTGAGCAGACTGAGGAAGTCCGCCTTTTTCATCTTTTTTGCGGCTTTTTTGTTTTTTCCGCTTGACAAGCCGCCCATCTTCCGGTATAATAAGGCACGTTCCGGCGGTAAACGCCGCACGAACTTGAGCGATCATGGCCCGGTAGCTCAGTTGGTTAGAGCACCAGCCTGTCACGCTGGGGGTCGTCGGTTCGAGCCCGATCCGGGTCGCCATTTGCTGCTATAGCTCAGTTGGTAGAGCGCATCCTTGGTAAGGATGAGGTCTCCAGTTCGAATCTGGATAGCAGCTCCATTGAAAAACCACTTGAAGTCTTAGAGCTTCAGGTGGTTTTTTGTTTGCCATTTTCCCGGTTTCTCCGGCCGGGAAGCCCTCCCTTTCCAGCGAAATGCCCAAAATTGGGCCTGATTTTTCCACATTCCGGCAATTGAACTTTTGGATGGTTTGCAGTACACTTTGTGTAAGAGAGTTGGTTATTTTTGTGTCAAACATCCACAGACCAGAGAGTTTTGATTGAATCGGAGGTATTTCCTATGGCTCGTTTTACTCTTCCCCGCGATCTGTACCACGGCAAGGGTGCTCTGGAAGCCCTGAAGTCCTTTACCGGCAAAAAGGCCATGATCTGTGTCGGCGGCGGCTCCATGAAGCGGTTCGGCTTCCTTGACCGCGCTGTTGGCTACCTGAAGGAAGCCGGCATGGAAGTGGAGCTGTTTGAGGGCATCGAGCCCGATCCCTCTGTTGAGACCGTCATGCGCGGCGCAGAGGCCATGCTGAAGTTTGAGCCCGACTGGATCATTGCCATGGGCGGCGGCTCCCCCATTGATGCCGCAAAGGCCATGTGGATCAAGTACGAGTACCCTGAGATCACCTTTGAGGAGATGTGCAAGGTGTTCGGCATTCCGCCGCTCCGCCGCAAGGCCCACTTCTGCGCCATCTCTTCCACCTCCGGCACCGCCACTGAGGTGACCGCCTTCTCCATCATCACCGATTATCAGAAGGGCATCAAGTACCCCATCGCTGACTTTGAGATCACCCCCGATGTCGCCATCGTCGATCCTGATCTGGCCGAGACCATGCCCAAGAAGCTGGTTGCCCACACCGGTATGGATGCAATGACCCACGCCATCGAGGCTTATGTTTCCACCGCCCACTGCGACTACACCGACCCGCTGGCCATCTTCGCCATCCGGATGATCCAGGGCGATCTGGTGGACAGCTACAACGGCGATATGTCCAAGCGTGATTCCATGCACAACGCACAGTGCCTGGCCGGTATGGCATTCTCCAATGCTCTGCTGGGCATCGTCCACTCCATGGCACACAAGACCGGTGCTGCCTTTGCCGACTACGGCGCACACATCATCCACGGTGCTGCCAACGCCATGTATCTGCCCAAGGTCATCGCCTTCAACGCCAAGGACCCCGAGGCCAAGAAGCGCTATGGTGTCATCGCTGACGAGATGAAGCTGGGCGGTTCCAACGACGACGAGAAGGTCAAGCTGCTCATCAAGTACCTGCGCGGCATGAACGATGCGCTGAACATCCCCCACTGCATCAAGAACTACGGCCCCGATTCCTACCCCACCGAGCAGGGCTTTGTTCCCGAGGAAGTGTTCCTGGAGCGCCTGCCCGAGATTGCAAAGAACGCCATCGGCGATGCCTGCACCGGCTCCAATCCCCGCCAGCCCAGCCAGGAGGAGATGGAGAAGCTGCTCAAGTGCTGCTACTACGACACTGAGGTAGACTTCTGATTTAAACCGACATTTTACAGACACTTTTACCTCTTTCCCATAACAACAAAGCCGCAAGCCCTCAACAGGCCTGCGGCTTTGTTGTTTGATGGGCCTCTCAGGCGCTCCGCGCCAGCTCCCCTGACTGGGGCTGCCAGGCTCGCGCCGCTGCAGACGGCAGAGCGATGGATGCAAAAAACCGCCCTGACGGTTTCCCATCAAGGCGGTTTGAGCTGGAGCTGCTATCCAGATTCGAACTGGAGACCTCATCCTTACCAAGGATGCGCTCTACCAACTGAGCTATAGCAGCACAATCACAGCTCAATTATTTTACCACAAGAAAGACTGCTTTGCAAGTGTTTTTTGCAAAAAATCCGATTTTTCTGTTCCAAAGCAAAAAAGCCCAGAGCGATACCGCTCCAGGCTCCTTTGTCTGTATGTACATATCATATTATAATGTCCGGGGCGGATATTATGTCCGGGGTGGATATTGTCATAGGAAGTGAACGGGTTTCATCTCCAGGTGCCCACCGATTCATCTTGTTTGGTGTTTTGCATCCACCGCACCAGCGCTTCGGCGTCCTGTTTGCCTTTGGCGTACATTTTTTCAAGGCCGGCGCGGTTCTTGGTCAGGGTGGACATTCCCTCGGTGCTGTCCGGGGCGATGATGCAGACAAGGCCCTGCCGCTCCAGCTCCCGCGCCCGCTGGACAGCCGTGTTGTACCGCCATGCCCGGCGGCGCAGCCCCTCGGCTGCAGCGGGGTAATGCGACTGCAGCAGGTGTGCCAGATGCTCGTCCAGGGCATCACTCCTCACCAGCCCCATGGGCTTGGTCAGGATGAGAGCCACCCGGTCGCAGCCGTGGGCAAAGGCCCATTCCAGCGGGACGGGGTCGGCCAGGCCGCCATCAAAATAAGGCACGCCGTCGATGATGCAGGGCTGGTCGATGACCGGGATGCAGCAGGATGCCATGAGGATGCGGTAGTCGTCCGGGTGGAGGTCTGCCTTGGTGAAATACTGCGCCTCGCCGTTCTGTGCATTGGCGGCCACCACGCAGAGCTCTGCCGGGCTGCGGGCAAGCGCCGCGTAATCCAGCGGATTCTCGCCGCCTGCATTGCTGAGGGTGCCGTAGACATAGCCCAGATCGAGATAGGAGTGCTTGCGGATGAGGTTGTGCACGCTCATGTACTCCCTGCGGAAGGAGTATTCATCGTAAAAGGGCTTGTTCCGCCCATGCTGGCCTGCCAGATAGGACGTCATATTGGCGCTGCCCGCCGAAACGCCGATGCAGAGATCGAAGCGGAGGTCCTCCTCCAGGCAGCGGTCCAGCACGCCAGCGCCGTAAATGCCCCGCAGGCCGCCACCCACATCGATGACACCGTATTTCATGGTCTGTTCCTCCATCGTTTCATTCCATTTCCCTCCCAGTATAACGGGACGGCGGGAAATACTCATTGAGCAAACGGCGGGATCTGATGCAATTTGCGGCAGAAAGCAGGATCTGCCGCAAAAGAAAAGCACGAGACCGAAATCTCGTGCTTTTTTGGTGGAGCATTCTCCACAGCACTCGAACCTAAAACCTCTTCACGAGTGACCATTTTGGCATCGTCCGTGAAGTTGAAATTGAGTACGACCCGGTCATCAAAGACGTAGACCGAGTTGACAAAGGTATCAATGATCTGCCGCTGGTGTTCCGTGCTGCCCACGTCACCCTTGCGGAATTTCTCAAGCCAGAACCGAATCCATTCACGGGTCAGGACGGGCTTTTTCAGTTCTTCTTCCAGAATACTGGTGTTCAGAGCTTCCTTCTGGGCTTCCAGCTCGTCCAACCGCTGCTTGGTGGTCGGGGTCAGGATGCCCTGTTCAATGGCTTCCAGAAGGTTTGCCAACCGCTTCTCCGTATCCCGGAGCTGCTCTTTCAGGACAGGCAGCCGGGTGTTCTCCTGCTGCTGGGCTTCCATAATCAAATCTATCAGCCGTTCGATGATTTCATCGCTGAAAATCACCTTGATGGCAGTCTCCACCACGAACCGTTCCAACGGCTCTTTGCGGATGGCTTTCAGATCGCAGTGCGCCTTGCCGTGGCGTTTGGCTTTGCCACACTTGTAGTAATAGTAGGTGTTTCCCATGTGGCTTGTGCCGCTTTCGCCGCCCATGAGCGTACCGCACTTGCCGCAGAACAGCTTGGTGGTCAGCAGATAGCTCACATCCTCTTTTGCGGGCCGACCATGGGCAATCCTGTTCTGCTCAAAACGCTGCTGCACCCGGTCAAACAGGTCCTGGTCAACAATGGCCGGAATGCCGCCCGGCGTCACAATGTCCTTGTAGCGGTATTCGCCGATGTAGCGGCGGTTGCGGAAGATCTGGAAGAAGCTGTTCTTCACGAACGGCTTCCCGGTACGGGTACGCAGGCCGCGCTCGTTCAGGGATGCGGCAATCTTCTCAGCCGGTTCGCCGTTGGCGTACCGGCTGAAGATCTCCTGCACAATAGGAGCCGTTTCCGGGTCGATATGGTACAGCCTGTCCTCTTTGCCGATGGTGAAACCCAGCGGCACCACACCACCGTTGTACTTGCACTGGAGGGCGTTTTCGCGCTCACCGCGCGCCACTTTCAGGGCGAGCTCGGCGGAATAGTATTCCGCCATGCCAATCAGCATACTCTCCACCATAATGCCTTCAGGCCCCTGCGAGATGGGTTCCATGGCAGACACCAGATGGACACCGTTCTTTTCCAGCTGGTACTTGTAGTTCACGGCATCGAACCGATTCCGGGCAAAGCGGTCCAGCTTCCAGACCAGAACTACGTCGAAGATTTTCTTTCCGCTGTCCTTGATCATCCGCTGAAAGTCTGGGCGGTCATCCGTTTTGGCAGAGTAGGCACGGTCAATGTAGGTGCCGACCACGGTGATGCCGTTCTTCTCGGCGTAGTCCTTGCAGTCGCGCAGCTGTCCCTCAATGGACGCTTCACGCTGGCTGTCGGATGAATAGCGGGCGTAGATTACAGCGGTCATGACGGACACCTCTCATTCTACATCATTGAACGGTGGAGCGTTCTTTCAAAACACTGTTTCGTATAATGTATATACCATGTTTTGATGGAGAAATCAAGACTTTTTATTATCTTCAGTTTTTCTTTTTGAACAATTGACCCAACAGCCACCCCTCTCGTTGAAATGAGGTGACTGTTGGGCCGACTTGCTCGGATTCCTTTATTCTTCGTTTAGCTGGACGATGGTATTATAAAAGATTTTGTTTGGAATAACGACTTGAAGAACACCCTTTTTCAAAAGTGCTTCTATGCGTTTCATGACATACCAGTCACTTACCGGAGCAGAAATCGCTTTTAATACGTCTGCGGTAAGTTCACCAACCGAAATAGGAATTCTCGATACTAAACTAATAATTCTCTGGTCGAAATAATCTATGTTAACGCTTTTAACATCGTTCGCATGCCAAATACGCATGGAGGTGTTTTCGTTTAATAGCTTTCCCCATCTTTTGGCATACTCAGTAATAGTTTCTTCCGTCAAATACTTTTGTGAGATCTTATCGGTTTTCCCTTCCATAAATTCTTTCAGACCTTCTCTGGATGCAAGCAAAATTCTATTTGTACCATACTTTGCTGCATAGTAACAAATATAATAAATGCCGCACCAACAATCGGCAGAACTCCTGACCCAAACACGCAGTGGCTTATGATTTATCATATCACATTGAACCGCATTCGCTGTACCATGATATTTCGACCACAGTTGTCTAGCTTCAATTTGGCTGTCAGGATAATATTCTGAAAGGCAATTCACGAATTGTTTGCAACGATATTCTGAATCGCAAGCATATTGAAGTTCTCCCATTGATAACATAAACGGAAACAACTTTACACTTTCGACGATGCCTAAAGCTGCTAACATATTGACATCACTGGGTTCAAAAACAATTTCATCCATAGCTGGTCAAAATCATAATTTCGGGATGGTAACTTGTGTAGTTGCACTCCAATAGATTGGTTTGCTTGAGCCAACCACTCCAAAATAACACCCAACGCTGCAATCAAGATAAGTTCCAACATCATAGAAGTCATATGTATAGGTTGTATTATATATACTTTGTTCTGGAACTAGTGCTGTCGTTGAAAATGGGCAGCTTCGTTCGATGTTATCGGAATAGCTCGTGTAGTAATCCGTTCCTGAAACATTTTTTATTAAATCCGGGCCAATACCGACGGTAGTTCCACTCATATAAAAGCCCAATCCATTGGCCTTTGTATAAAGAACTCTCCATGTTCCATCAATATACGATACAACTCTTGAGCCGTCTGTATTAGAAACAGGAATGCGCATTGGAACCTCGGCCAAAACATAAAATCCGAGATTCTCTTGTTCTTGCACAGAAAGATTGAGAAGTTCTTCTATCGAATAATCATCGATCTTTCTCTTATTTCCAGTTGCAAATGCTGGCTGAATGGTCAGGAGAAATAAAACCGTGACCAATAGAATGGAAATCAGCCGTTTGATTTTGTTAGTCATAGTATACTGCCTCCTAATTTATTTTTTTTCTTCACTCAATACACTAAAGCTCCATTGGAATCACCTTCATTAAATTTTCCCCTTCAGGTGTATACTCCTCGGCAAATAAATGTGAACCATACAAATGCTGAAACTACTAGAATACTGCTGGAATAGAAAATATTGTGACCTTACACTGCTTTGGGTGATTACTTTGCTTTCCTTCATTGAATAGCTAGAACAACAGCTACTATCAAGAACAAAGTTGAAAGCCCAAGCTGAACCCATGCAATTTTTTCGTTTTCGGCATTGTTACAGCCTTTGGAGGATACTGCCACTTGGATATAATGCACTGCTACGATTCCATATGAGAAAAACAAAGAAGCCCAAGCATAAGGTACTGCGCTTTTATCTGTCAATCGGACAAGATTACTAGTCCATACTGAAATGCAGCCCCAAAGGGCAAAAGGAGCAATAAGAAAAAAGTTGCTTTTGCCTTTTTTCATTCTTAGCCTCCCACAGCTTGATGGTACGATTTTGTAGTATCCATAAGGTGTCCACCGGAATCATACGAATACAAAATATCATGATAGCAATGGGTATAGTAGCTATTATCATATGCGAAATGGACTTCATACAGCGATTGATTTATAACAACTTTCGATGGAGAAGTAGCTAGAACCACACTAACCAAAAAGGATCCAACCGTAACAGCAGTGCTTCCCGGCAAGTGCAACCCAGTAATTAAAAGGCTTGCTGCAGTTTCAACTCCACCAATCTCAATTTGCGCAATCGCCGTATTGTCAATTGTATAGCTGAGATTTGATACAAATATATGCTTATACTGTGATCCTGTAACATCACTTCCAACAGTGGCTCCCCTTGTTTGAGGCATAGATTTTGAAGTTGCTAATTTCAAAAAGACATCATAGCTTTGATTGGTCAATTTGCTTTTTTTCGTTTTTTGGGCTTTCGTATAGACAAGTTCACCTGTACCATCTTCTTTAACGCTCCGGTTCAAGGTAACATTTTGTCCATCAATATCAGTAAAGCGAGTTACTTCAATGATCGTATTTTTATCTATTTTGTAGGACACTTGCACAGTTCTTGCAACAGTAGCCACCAAATTTTCACGGTCGCTTTTAGAAATAATTTTTGTTTTACTGATTGCACTGTCTGCAAAAGCCGTTGTCATTGGCAAATTTTGTAAAGCGGCTACTGTTATGCCTAAACATAAAGTTTTCAAGAATTCTCTTCGAGATACATCTTTCATATTCTATCACCTCACATCGTTTTTGATATAATGTCTATCATATGAGTTTAGTTGCGATCAAGCGATTCAGGGACATCCGGCTGATACGCTGTAAAGCAGCAGGTGCTATTCACACTTAAGACTGCAATCGCCATTGCAAAAGCACATGTAATTTTACTCAGGAAAAAAATCAGTTTTTGTGAATTCTGTTTCATATTGTCCTCCACATTACATAGAATACGTTACATCGACTTCATTGTTTGTTCCGCGAGGAGTTCCCTTCAGCCAGCAAGTATGAGAAGCAATACCATTATAAGCGTTACTGGTAAAGGTGAGTTTTGCCGAACTGGAGTTATACGTCAAACTTGCATCACTATATGTGGAACCCAAAGTTGTAATCGAATAGTCCCATGCATTTGTGACTTTGTTATTCGTCACTGTCATATAAAAATATGCATGAATCACCACTCCCTTATACGAAACCTTCCAAGAATTCGACGATTTCGCTACACGAGAAATTGAATTGTCCACTGACTCGATAGTAATAGTTGCTGGATCACCATTACTGTCAACTACCGCAATTGCGAGCTTCTCGTTTGCCTTCAGTTGATCGAGATTGCTAAAAGTAACAACATTGTTCTTAACGGTAGCTTTCGGTGAATTCGATTCAGCGAAGGCAGACTGAACGCCAAACGACATTACAACCGCAATAAAAAGCAGACTCGCCGTAAGTTTTTTGATGAATTTTCTTGTACTCATGATCACATTTTCCTTTCCTTATTTTGATTTGATTGCTTTTACGACTAAATAAATGACCAGTATGCCGATGCAGAGCGAAATAATTGTCAATGCCTCTGCCGTTGCATTAAGGCAAGCACCAATAAAATAAACCAATACCAAAAATGCAACAAAAGCGATAAGAAGCAGCACCCATTTGTTTTTTTTCATGTTATCACCTCCCTATCTACAAAAGTTGGCATTAAATTTTTGTTGAACCAAAGGAATTGTTGAGAATACAATCAATACCCATTTGGAGAGATAGTAGCAAACTACATGACGTGTATACGGAAGCACATTAAAAATGGCAAGCAGGAAATCTATTGACGAAAGAACAGATGCGACCATCTTGTAACTTGACCGCTTCTTTTCACTTAAAGGCTTATTCTTTGCTTCGATAGGTGAGAGAAAGATAGAGATGCCCAAAAGAGCTACTGTTGTCAGGATACGGAAAAGGTGATTTGCTGCGATTGCCTTACTTAGCAAAATGCAGATAAGTGCCAGTCCGGAGAATGCCAAATAGCATCTGGTGTGCGATGTTGCATGGTATCCGCCAATGTAGATTCGCTGTGGGATAAACCCAATCAAAAATGAAAGTGCGTACCGCACATCACCACACACAACAGCGATTAAAACAACAAGCAGAACGCTCACAACAGATGATATGAGCAACTCGTACCCATAGACATACGCATCCGCCTTTGCTTCATCTATCACTTTTTGCTCGCAGAAAAGACGGACTGATTTTTGAGACAGCGTGCGTTCCCACATTGCAGTTGCGCCACCTTATCTTCTGATTTTTGCTTCACTGTATCATAAATTTCAGCAAAATCAAGAGGTTTGGCAAAACTGGTCGTTCTGGTGACAAAAGTGGTAGGTCAGGCTACTTGTAAGGAGCCTTTGCACAGTCTATAATAGTAGCAGGACATTATTTTGTGGAGGTTGTCGAAATGCTGAAGTACCACGTTGCAGTCTGCGATGATGAGAAATCAGACCTTGATGGCATTGTTCAAAGCGTCCAGCAGTACGATGTGCAAGGCTGCTTTGACATTGAAACTTACATGGATGGAAACGAACTTCTGAGCGAATTGCAAATGCAGAAGAAATCCTTTGATCTGCTTCTTCTCGATATCGAGATGCCATCCAACGGTTTTCAGCTGGCGCAGTCTTTGATTCAGATGGAGAAGCATCCTTTGGTGGTATTTGTCACGAAGCGGCATGAGTACGCTGTGCAGGGATATGGCATTGCATTCCGCTACCTTGTCAAACCTTTGGATCAGACGCTGTTCGCTGCGGCAATGGATGCCGTCCTTCAGGAACTGAACTCCAAACATTTCACGATCGAATACGATGGTGTTACCATGTCCTTGGAAACATCGGACATTTACTTTCTGGAAAGCCACGGACATAAAGTTCTGATTCACTGCAAGGAGCAAGACCTTACATTGCGAATGAGCATTCCTGAAGCCTTGGAGCAGCTTCCCAAACGGTGCTTTGTGTCACCACACAAAAGTTATCTCGTCAACATGGAACACATTGTTTACGCTACGGGAACCGCTGTTTTTCTTTCCAGCGGACATCAGCTGCCGATCAGCAGGAGGAAGCGTCAGGAGTTCAATCAGATCTTCAACGCTTATTTGGGAAGATGATGCTTTATTATTTCGTTGAGTTTGCAGGGAGCTTTGCCAACATTGCCCTGTTGCTGCTTTTTATCGGTCGGCTGTTTCCCAAAAAGGAGCCCGTCTCAAGGTGGTTCTATGCCTATGTTGCACTCTTGATTGCTGGGCAGTGTGCTTTGAGTTTATTCCCGGATTGGGTGACGCAGCGCACGATCTATCTTTTAGTTGGCGGATTTTTCCTTGCATTGCTGTTCTATGAGGTTCGACCGTGGCAGGCGGTTTTTGCAAGCGGAGCTTTCTTCACACTGATTGCTTTGGTGGAAGTGCTTGCAATGCTTCTGATTGGGCTGCGTATCCCGGATACCGACATTCTAATGCAGGCTGGGGCAGCACGGTTGGTCTATGTTGTTTTTTCAAACCTGATTCAAATTCCACTCGTAGTCCTGATCTCACATTTTTTCAGCCGAAAGGGAAATGCTCTGCGCATCCTATGGCTGTTGCCGATCATTGCGATTCAAATCGCAAGTATCGCGGTCTGTTATGTGGCACAGTATCATGCTGCGGATGATTATTTCCCTGATTATATGGTCGGCCTTATGGCTGTACTTCTCCTTATAAACATCCTGATCGTGTTCTATGTGGAAGCTCTCCGGGAAAATGAGCTAGAAAAATTCAAAGTCAAGTTCAATGAGCAGCAGTACAACCTTCAAATGGAATACTACCAGCAGCTCAAAGAACGTCAGGAAGAAGTCCGTTCTCTACAGCATGATGTGAAGAAATACATTCTGGCGATGCAGGCAGTTGCAGAACACGGTGATACCGAAGAACTTCACAAGATTGCGCAGGCTGCCACGGATGTTTTCGAGCGTTCCACAAATATTTCTGCGGTCGGAAATCCTGTTGTTGATGCTCTTTTGAATTATTACTTACGAATTGCGGAAAGGAATAACATCAACGTCAAACTGGATGTGACGATTCCTGAAGTCCTGACGATCTCATCGTTGTCTTTGAGCATCATTATCGGAAACACATTTGACAATGCCATCGAAGCCTGTTGCGACCTGCCAGCGGAACAGAGAATCATTCATCTACAGCTGCGCAAGCAGTATCGAAGCCTCTTCTATCGGCTGGAAAACCCATACAGTGATACTTCTCGCGGAATCCGCATCGGAGAGTATCACGGTTACGGACTAAAAAATATAAATCGTATCGTTCAGGAGAACCATGGTGACTTCTATACGAAAAAGAAAGACGGTGTGTTTACCGTCCAAGTCCGCCTGAACTGCGAAAATTAAAACATTCTCCTAAAACATTGCTTTGCTTTTGCTTGTACTTTGTGTGTTTCATTCATCTGATGTATTCATTATCCTGAAGTGTTGACACACATCAATACTTATGTTATCATTCCCAACAAATCCACAGCGATTTCTGTAAAGAAACGATTCTGTGCGGTTTTATTTCCTGCGAAGATTTACCGCCCCGCAACACACCCGATCATTTTGCCGTCTGTTTCACCCGACAAAATCCTTCGCCTGTACTGCGTGGGCGGTATTTTCTTTTTGGGGAAGCCGTACCTTGAGAATTTCATGAGCCGTCCGAGCGTGATACCGGCTTTTCGGCCAACGCCGCTGCAAAACAGGGGCAGGAACTTCGTTCGGAGCAAACGGCGATCAACATACACGAGCAGCGGAACTCTCTACTTATTTTTGCGTCTTAACAATTCGGAAACAACTTTCGGAAATGCGTTTTGAGCGCAGCGGTGGAGAGCAAGAACCGTCCCGTGGCCACAAATTTTCAATTCTTGAAAATGTTGTGCTCCACCGGGACTTCACATCTGCAACTCTTGCGAGTTTTGATGTGATCTTGTTGGGGCGTACCTGCCCCAAACCCTGCTCATATTCGCACCTTGCGGTGCGAAAGAACGGCGTGTCGTGCTTACATAGCTCCACCGAGGAGCTAGCGAAACGACAGGAGGTTCAATGAACAAAACGAATGTCAAAACGAAACCCAGCACGACCCACCGCCACGACACGCCGAACAACAAAACGCACATCATCAAGTTCCGTGTGACGGAAACTGAAAAGATGGAACTCCAATGCACAGCAAAACTCCTTCATCTCTCCCTGTCCACCCTCATCCGCCGTGCGCTGCACAATGCGAAGATCGAGCGCACCGTTGTCGTTGCCGGCGGCGGAGAAGAAACCCTGACTGCCGTTTCCACTCTGCTTGCCCAGTGCAGCAGGGTGGGCGGCAACCTGAACCAACTCGCACGACACTTCAACTCCGGCGGAGCAGACACCGAACAGCTCCGGGCGAAACTTCTGGACGAACTTGCAGACCTGACTGCCTTCCGGCTCAACGCCGAGAAAGTTCTGGGTAAACTGTATGGCAACGCTGAAGCATATCGCCTCTAAAAATTCGGACTACTCTGCCGCTGAGACCTATCTGGTTTACCAGCACGATGAATTTTCCGGCAAGAAAATTCTGGATGAACAGAGCAGACCCAAGCTGCGGGAATCGTACATTCTGGACACCCTTGAATGCGGCGAAGCCTCGTTTGCAATGGCCTGCCTGCTGGCAAACCGGAAGTACGACAAGAACAACCACCCGGATGACATCAAGAGTCACCAGTATATCATCAGCTTCGACCCGCGGGATGCAGCCGAAAATGGGCTGACGATGGAAAAGGCACAGGCCCTCGGCCTGAACTTCTGCAAAGAGAACTTTCCCGGTCATCCTGCTATCGTCTGCACCCACCCGGACGGACACAACCATTCGGGAAATATCCATGTCCACATCGTGATCGGCAGCGTCCGGACACGAGAAGTGGAGCGCAAGCCCTATATGCAAAAGCCCCGTGACTGGCGTGAGGGCATGAAGCACTCCAGCACAGCCCAGACCATGCGGCACTTGCGTGTTGAGGTCATGGAGATGTGCGAGGGTGCCGGACTGTACCAGATCGACCTGCTCAACGGCTCGAAAGAGCGCGTGAGTGAAGCTGAGTATTGGGTGCGCAGACGCGGCCAATTGAAACTTGACCGTGAAAACGCAGCCCTCACCGCAGCTGGACAGCAGCCCCGGCAGAAGAAGTTTGAAACCGTGAAAGACACTTTACGGAAACAGATTTCTTCGGTGCTGCACCGTGCCACCAGCTTTGAAGATTTCTCTGACAAGCTCATGCAGCAGTACGGCATTGCCGTCAAGGAAAGCCGTGGGCAGCTTAGCTATCTGCCTGCTGGCAGAACGAAGTTTATCCGGGCGAAACATCTCGGTGACAACTACGACAAGGAAGCAGTGCTTGCCACCCTGACCGCAAACGCAGAGCACAAAACCAAGGTGCAGTCCAAGCAGGATACCATCGGGAAACTGATCGACATCCAGTCGAGGATGACCGAGGACAAGGGCATCGGCTATAAGCGTTGGATCACGAAACACAACCTCAAAGCCATGGCACAGACCTTGATTTTCCTAGAAGAAAAGGGCTTGACCGATGAGGTCGCACTCGACCAGAGAATCACAGAGCTTGACACCAAGTTCCATGAATCGCTGGCCGTAGTGAAAGACCTCGAAACTCGCATGGCAGACAACAAGACGCTGCGCCGTCATGCTGCTGCCTACACCAGCACCAAGAACATCGCACAGCAGTTAAAGACTGCCAACCGACCCGCAGCCTTTGAGGAGCAGCACCGTGCAGAGCTGACAGCATACCGGGCGGCAGTAGCCTATTTTAAGGCAAACAACATCACCAAGCTGCCCAGCCCGAAAAAACTGGAAGCCGAGTATGCGCAGTTGGCATCCGAAAAGGCAAAGTTCTACGAGCAGTACAAGGAAGCTAAGGAAGAACTGCTCAAACTGAAAACCGCAAAGCAGAATGTTGCGTCCTTTTTCCGGGAGGAAGAACCGGCGCAGCAGGAGAGATAAAGGAGTGTGCGTATGATCAACCTGAAAATCGACCCGGAGTTCCAGTCTCAGATTCCCCCTCTGACCGATGATGAATTTAAGCAGCTCGAAGAAAATATCCTCAAGGAAGGCAAGCTGATTTCTCCTTTGATTGTCTGGGGTAACACCCTTGTTGATGGCCACAACCGTTATGAGATCGTTCAGGAACATCCCGAAATCTCTTTCTCCACGATGCCGCTCCGATTTGAAAGCAGAGAAGAAGTCCTCGCATGGATCTGCAAGAATCAGTTGGGGCGGCGTAATCTGACCCCGGAGCAGAAGAAGTTCCTCATTGGAAAACAGTACAGTGTGGAGCATCGGAAGCCCGGTGGAAACGGCAACAACCAGCACACGGCTGCTGCCAAGAAAACCGTCCCGGAGGAATTGTGTCAATTTGACACAATTCCTCCCACTGCCTCAGAAGCAAGCGTTCGTAGGCAGATCGCAGAGCGGAACAATGTCAGCGAATCCTACGTTTCCCGCTCCGAAAAGTTTATGAAGGGCGTGGAGATCATGGAAGAACTGGTACCCGGTATGCAGGAGAAAATTCTGTCCGGGCAGACGAAAATCCGTGATGCCGATTTGCACCGTCTTGCCAAGGCAGACTATATCGACCGGCAGAAAATCGTGGATGAGATTCTGTACCCGGAACGGAAGGTCGAGCCGAAACCGAATACAAATGGAGCACCCCCAGAGCCGGGGAAAGCGCCCTATATGCCGATGCAGAAAATCGAATCGGTCTATGACAGCGATGCTTACCCGGAGGATGTACGGTACGAATATGTGGCGTTGGAAGAACTCACTACTCGTTTCCGTATTTCGTTCAACTACCAGTTGGAGCAGATGCCCGATAATGCACAGCGTGATGTGATTCTGGAGATCATTCACAAGCATAAGGACTATCTTACTTCTCTGGAAGCCGCACTCGCAGATGTTAAAGACCAGACAGCATAACAACAGGCACATGGTATGCTGTTTACCGATGTCCAAAGGAGCGTGCGTTTGAACAAAAAGAAAAAGTCCACAAACACTTCCCCTTATCCCGATGAAGTCATTGACCGTCTGGCACGGGCATTCTACCCGGCCATTCTTGCCTGCTGGAACAGCGAGGAAGGCCAGCGGGAGTTTGCCGCGTGGCAGGCGGAACAGGCTCATCACACCGCCAACAAAGAGAAACAGAGCGTTCCCGACGGGGAACGCCCTGTTGTACATATCGTTATCGTCTGTGGTCTTTGGCAGGGTGCGTCCTATTCAGGGGCGCACCCTGTTTTTGTTTTGAGCCTTCACCGGCTTTTTGAGATTCAGCCCTCTGCTTTCTGAACCAGAATCGTCAGCTGCTTCTGAACGCTGTCATCAGCTGTGACGGTCAGATGAATTTCGCCCGCAGCTTCTCCTGCACGGATCACCGCCATACAGCAGCCGTCAAAGGTCTCGCTTTCCGGGGTGTCGTAACGCTCCTCGGAGCAGGGATTTGCGCTGCCTACGGCTTCCAGAATGCCTGCACCCTCCAACTCCACCTTCAGGGTGTGCTTGGTGTGCAGATCTGCGGTGCCATTTGCATCCACGAATTGGATCATCACAAAGGCGGCATCCTCGCCGTTAGCTTGCAGGGTCTTACGATCTGCTGTAAGGGTCATCTGTGCATCCTGTGCGGTGCGCAGCGTGAACTCGCCGTCACACACACCGCCGGTATAGCCCACAGCCTTCAGCTCGCCGGGAGTGTAGGGCACACTGTAGGTGGCGGTAAAATCCACCACGGTACGGCGGCCCAGAGAAGCATCGTTCAGGAACAGTTCCACTTCCTCTGAGGCGGAGTACACATCCACCGAAGCCGTCTGTCCCTCAAAACCGGGCCATGTCCAGCTGGCAAGGTTATCCTTGAACATCCAAGGCGTTTTGCTGGAGGTCTGACCGTTGTGTTCCATCCGCAGCACTGCCAGATAAGGTGCCTTCCGCAGACCGTAAACGATCTCCCGCAGATAGCTGATGGGGCGGCGGTTGCCCAGCAGATCCAGATCTCCAATGTAGGCGGTGCGTTCCGGGTAGATGCTGCTGAAGTTGGCACCGCCATCGTAATGGAAGATGCCGCAGCCGGCCTCGCCCAGATAATCGTAGCCAGCCCATGTGAAGTCGCCGATCATGTGAGGATTCTCCTCCACGATGTGCCACAGCCGCACGATATCTGCCGGGTAAGTCTCGGTGCCCAGCACTGCCTTGTGGGGGTGCAGTTCATGCTCCAGCACATGGCGTCCGGTAAGGTAGTTCAGACCAATGACATCGCAGGAATCCTCGCAACCGGACAGCGCCTCGGTCAGCAGCGGATGGGTGGCAAAGTAGTCGCCCTTTTCCCCGGACATCAGGCTCATAAAGCTGTTCAGGGCATTGCTGCCGCCGCCATCGCCGCCGGAGGGACCGGGCTGCGCCGGGAATTTTCGCATCACATCCCCCATGATCTCCCGCAGGCGGTAACCGGCTGCCATAAGGCCGTTAAGGGCGTTGGTGGTGTAGCGGGTGGGGTCCAGCTCCCGGAAGGTGTTGCAGAGCCGCCGGTTGGTCTCTGCTCCGCTTTCCGAGCCAGCCTCGGAGATCTCGTTGCCCACACAGTACAAAATAACACTGGGATGGTTGTAATCCTTGGCCACCATCTTTTGAATGGTGGGCTTCCAGTCCTGCTCAAAGTACAGAGCATAGTCGTAGGGGTTTTTCCGCACGTTCCATACGTCGCTCAGCTCGTCCATTACCAGCACACCGTACCGGTCGCAGGCATCCAGCAGCGCCCGCCCTGCCGGGTGATGGGAGGAGCGGATGGCGTTGAAGCCCGCTTCCTTCAGTTGACGGATGCGGCGCTCCTCGGCATCGGGCAGGGTAGCTGCACCAAGAATGCCGTTGTCGTGGTGGATGCAGGCACCCCGTAGCTTGACGGTCTGCCCGTTGATGCGTACCCCATGCGCTGCATCGATGCTCAGGGTACGGATGCCGAAGCCGGTCTCTTCCCGGTCCAGTTCTTCCTCGCCCTCCAGCACCTGCATGGTGCTGGTGTAGAGGTTGGGGTTCTCCGGGCTCCACAGAGCCGGGCTGTCCACGCAGTACCGGAAGGAGACGGTTCTGCTTTCGCCGGGTTGGAGCAGGAGGTTTTGCCGGTCGGTGAGCACTGCCGTGCCCTCCCGGCAGATGGTCTGCTGCAGGGTCACCCGTTCTGTAACAGTGCTGGCAGACTGCACCTGCGCCGTCACATCCAGCAGGGCAAAGCCCTCGTCCGCCTCCCGGGTGGTGATACGCACGGTATCCTGCGGCAGATAGACCTTGTTGCCCACCAGCAGCCGCACCGGGCGGTAGATGCCGCTGCCGGTATACCAGCGGCTGTTGGGTTCCAGACTGTTATCTGCAATGACCTTCAGCAGGTTGTCGGCACCATATTTCAGGTAGGGACCTGCCTCCACGGTAAACTCCGCATAGCCGTTCACGTTCCGGGTCAGCAGCCAGCCGTTCAGGTAGACCAGCGCCGTCTGGTACACGCCCTCAAACACGAGGGACACCGGCTTGCCTTGCCACGCCTGCGGTGCGGTGAAATGCTTCTGAAAAATGTACTCGCCGCCGGGGTAGAAGCCGGTCTGTGCACCGTTTTTTGTGTCCGGGGTGCGGGCTTCATGGATCATGGCATCGTAGGGCAGATGCACGGTTTTGGTCTGGGTATTTCCCAGAAAGGAATTCATCCGGGAATTGCCATCGCCCTTTTCTACCGTCCAATCTGCGTTGAAATTCTGTCGAATCATGCCTGTGCCTCTTTCTTGTGTTCAGCATCCCACTTCTTATTGGCCTTTTCCACATCAAGGAAAGCCAGCAGCACTGTAATAATGATGCCAATCACAAAGGGGAAGGTGATGTACAGGTTGAAGATCATCCGAATGGCGCTTTCGCTCTGGACCGTTGCGGTGCCCACAAAGCCGCCCAGCTTCAACAGCCAACCCACAGCCGCAGTACCGATGCCGCCGCCGACCTTCACGCCCAGAGAGGAGCAGCTGTACATCATACCGTCCATGTGGACGCCGGTGGTGCGTGTGGTGTAGCCGCTGGCCTCAGCAATAAGAGCGTTCAAAGAGCCGCTGAGGGTACCTGCAAAGACGCCCTTGATGAACATGAACAGCAGGAACATGGAGAGATTCTTCTGCATGGCAAAGTAGATCATGGGAATGCCCAGCACGCTGCTGATGGCGTAGCCCCAGAAGTTGACCTTCTGCATACTGCCGGTCTTTTTGATGAGGACAGGCGCAAAGGCCAGTGCGATGATAACAGGGAACATCTTCATCATGGAGAACTGACCCAGCAGGCTGCCATCGCCCCAGTAATAGGTGGCGCAGAACACACCGGCACCGGTGGTCAGGTTGCTCATGATATAGTACACGATGTAGATGGCAAGGATCATCAGGTAATACTTGTTGTGGACGAGGATCTTAGCAGTCTCGGCAAAGCCATGCTTTTTCTCCTCGGCAACTGCTTTGCCTTCCTCTGCGGCTTCGCTGGTGTTGCCGCTCAGTTCTTCCTCCGGCAGCTCTTTAACTGCAAGGCAGCTGATGGTGTTGACCACCAGACCAACGATCGCGAAGATCAGAGCCGTGGTACGCCAGCCTGCGGCACCGCTGCCGAACTTCTCCACCATGCCGGTAACGGCAAAGCCCATAAAGATGTTGGTGACGACCGCAAACATAAAACGGAAGGAGCCCAGCTGCACACGCTCATTGTTGTTCTTGGTGATCAGTGCCACCAGAGAGGAATATGCAATGCCGTTGGCAGTATAGAACACTGCGTTCAGTGCCGTGTACACGATGAAGAAGTAGATATACTGCATGGTGGTGCTGCCAGCCGGGATGGCAAACAGCAAAAACAGGCAGAGGGAAACACCTACCTGACCAAACAGCATCCACGGACGTGCCTTGCCCAGCTTGGAGTGGGTGCGGTCGATCAGGGTGCCAAAGATCACATCGCTGATGCCGTCCAGAACCTTGGAAGCCAGCATCAAAGAGCCAATGATGGCGCTGTCCAGACCCAGTGTTCCGGTCAGATAAAGCAGTACAAAGCTGGAAACCAGACCATAGGAGCAGTTAGAGGCCAGATCGCCGGAACCGTAGGCCAGCTTCTGATACCATTTCAGATATTTTTTCTCTGTCGTTGCAGTAGCAGACATGGGGATTCTCCTTTCAAGATGTGCTGTATCATTCACGGCGACAGAATGCGTCTGTCGCTTTACATTTTTTCAAAAGCACTCTATAATAAAGCCATCGGCCGCACAGCTTTTACAGAATGTTTTTGTATTGTGCCTATATTTTAGCAATTCCGTTCACATTCCACAATGACAGCATCGTGTGCCGCATCCATCAGATTGTATCATATTCGCACATTGCGAAAAAAGGAGACTCTTTCATGAAACCGGATTCCACCAGCTATGAGAATATTTTGGAGGTTGAAAACTGGGGCAGTCAGCTCTCTACCTTCTACAAGATCATGTCCCCGGTACAGATCACACTGGAGTCCTGTACCGGTCTGGGAGAAACCGACCAATACAGCATTCAGATGTTCTCACCGAATGGCTGCTGGCTGCATGAAAACTCTATGGATGCTTTATTCCGTGCCCTCAGCTCCCGTCCGCTGCACCGCCACGATTATTTTGAACTGATGCTGGTGTTGGAAGGGGAGGTCATCCAACAGATCGAGGAAAAAGAATACCCCTACCGTGCCGGAACCTGTTGTCTGGTAAACCGCAGCATCCTCCATAACGAACGCTTCATTGGCCCCGCCAAGCTCTGTTTTATTGGTCTGTCTGTGGATTTTGTCCGCAGCCTGACGGAATCTGCATCCCTGCAATTATTTGAAGCCGAGCGCCATCTGCCGGAAAATCCCGTTTTGCAGTTCATGCTGGCAAATCTGGGACAAGACCTCCGAAAGGAATATCAGGACCTTTTCCCCACACCGGAAAACACCGATAGTGTTCAAACCCTGGCAACGCTCATCGCCCGCATGACCCACATCCTGCACGAACCCAGTGCCGCCGCCACCTATTATTTGAAGGGCGCACTTTGCGAACTGTTCGATTTTCTGTCGTCCGGGTTCTATGTCACCCCGGTGCACCTGAGCAGCAGCCCTGAAAGCCTGCTCTTTCTGCGTATCAGCCGTTTGCTGGAAGATACAGATGGTCGGTTGCCTCGCAGCGAACTAGCACGGCTTTTGAATTACAATGGCAGCTACCTCAATTCCATCGTCCAGCGCCGCACCGGTCTGTGTCTTTTCGATTACGGCATGACCTTCTGTTTCCAGAAGGCTGAACGGCTGCTGCGGGAAACAACACTTTCCGTCAGTGAGATCGCCCTACAACTCAAATTTACCAACCGCACCCACTTCTACGAACTGTTCCGGCAAAAGTACGGCATGACCCCGCAACAATGGCGCAAGATACAGAAAAGCGCAGAGCACCCTGAATAAGGTGCTCTGCACTTTTCTCTTAATCTTCTAGCCCATGGCTTCCAGCCACATTCTTCAAATATTTCTCCGGGTCACCGTTCAGAATCAAATCCGCATAGCCAAGCGGGTCATTGTAGATGAGATAATCCAACTCCGACCTCTGCGCCATGGTCACGTCCAATTCATCCTCGACCCCGGTGCAGTCAATGGAAATTTTTCTCCCATCCCGGAGCAGCAGTTCCACGCAGCCAGTGTCCATATTAAACTTGCAGGCTCTTTCATCGTACTTCATAATCATACCCTCCAAATCTTGTTATTGGCTTACGGTCTATGACAAGGTATCGGAGTTTTGCGCCGTCCACAGGAACCTTCGTTGTTGTACCCGAAGAAAACGAAAAATCCGAACCCTTCTCCAATCGGAAATAGGTTCGGATTTTTCTTGTTTGGTGGAGCATTCTCCACAGCACTCGAACCCAACACTTCCTCACGGGTGACCGTTTTGGAATCGTCCGTGAAGTTGAAATTGAGCACGACCCGGTCGTCAAAGACGTAGACCGAGTTGACAAAGGTATCAATGATCTGCCGCTGGTGTTCTGTACTGCCCACGTCACCCTTGCGGAATTTTTCAAACCAGAACCGCATCCATTCGCGGGTCAGGACGGGCTTTTTCAGTTCTTCTTCCAAAATGCTGGTGTTCAGGGCTTCTTTCCGGGCTTCCAGCTCGTCCAGCCGCTGCTTGGTGGTCGGGGTCAGGATGCCCTGTTCAATGGCTTCCAGAAGGTTTGCCAGCCGCTTCTCTGTATCCCGCAACTGGTCTTTCAGGACAGGCAGCCGGGTGTTCTCCTGCTGCTGGGCTTCCATGATCAAATCTATCAGCCGTTCGATGATTTCATCGCTAAAAATCACTTTAATAGCGGTCTCCACCACGAACCGTTCCAGCGACTCTTTGCGGATGGCTTTCAGGTCGCAGTGCGCTTTGCCGTGGCGTTTGGCGTTGCCGCACTTGTAGTAATAGTAGGTGTTTCCCATGTGGCTGGTGCCGCTTTCGCCGCCCATCAGGGTGCCGCACTTGCCACAGAACAGCTTGGTCGTCAGCAGATAGCTCACATCCTCTTTTGCAGGCCGACCATGGGCGATCTTGTTTTGCTCGAAACGCTGCTGCACCCGGTCGAACAAGTCTTTGTCAACAATGGCCGGAATGCCGCCCGGCGTCACGATGTCCTTGTAGCGGTATTCGCCGATGTAGCGGCGGTTGCGGAAGATCTGGAAGAAGCTGTTCTTCACGAACGGCTTCCCGGTGCGGGTACGCAGGCCGCGCTCGTTCAGGGAGGCGGCAATCTTCTCAGCCGGTTCGCCGTCGGCATACCGGGTGAAGATCTCCTGCACGATGGGAGCCGTCTCCGGGTCGATATGGTACAGCCTGTCCTCCTTGCCAATGGTGAAGCCCAGCGGCACCACACCGCCGTTGTACTTGCACTGGAGGGCATTTTCGCGCTCACCGCGCGCCACTTTCAGGGCCAGTTCGGCGGAATAGTATTCCGCCATGCCAATAAGCATACTCTCCACCATAATGCCTTCAGGCCCTTGCGAAATGGGTTCCATGGCAGACACCAGATGAACACCGTTCTTTTCCAGCTGGTGCTTGTAGTTCACAGCATCGTAGCGGTTCCGGGCAAAGCGGTCGAGCTTCCAGACCAGAACCACATCGAAGATTTTCTTCGCGCTGTCCTTTATCATGTGCTGGAACTCCGGGCGGTCATCCGTCTTGGCAGAGTAGGCACGGTCAATGTAGGTGCCGACCACGGTGATGCCGTTTTTCTCGGCGTAGTCCTTGCAGTCGCGCAGCTGTCCCTCAATGGACGCTTCGCGCTGGCTATCGGATGAATAGCGGGCGTAGATTACGGCGGTCATGGCTGCACCTCTCTTTACACATCATTGAATGTCAGGTTATTCAATCGAAGCAATGTTTCGTATAACCTATATACCATATTTCGCACCCGTTTGCAAGAAAAACAAAACAGAAAAGTGGTGGTGCTCACCGTGAACACCACCACTTCAGAAGAAAAAGGTTCTTTGCTTGCTTTATGCGTCTTAACAATTTGGAAACAATTGCGCAAAAGCTGTTTTGAGCGAATTAGCTGAGAGCAAGAATCGTCCCGTGGCCACAAATTTTCAATTCTTGAAAATTCTCGCCACTTCGGGACTGCTTCTTGTTGGGGCGTGCCTGCCCCAAACCCTGCTAGGAACACGTGCTATAAGCTGGAATTTATAGATTCAATCGATAAAGGTGTGGCTTGTTCCAAACCCATGAATTTATTATAATAGGGCTGTGAGGAGGTGCTGGAATGAAGCAGTGTCCCATTGATTTCTTTGACCCGGAGGTGCAGCATTTAGCCGCATCCGCCGGGTGCAGACTTTACCGGATGCAGAACGACACCGGCGAAGGGCTCATCTCTGAATATCCGATCCTGCCGGGGATTGATCTTTTCTACAACGACTTTCACATGAAGGACGGGCAGAATCAGAACAAACGCCCCATGCCGGATACCATCGAAATCAATCACTGCTGGGAAGGGCGGTTTGAGTGCGAGTTTCAGAACGGCGATTATCAGTATATCGGTGCGGGCGACCTGTCCATTCACCGGCTGAGCCACACCACCCGGCAGACCTGTTTTCCATTGGCACACTATCACGGCATTTCCATCACCATCGACTTGCCGCAGGCGCAGCAGACGCTTTCTTCTCTGGAAGCCATCATGGGCGATCTTGACATCCATTTGGAAACCATCGCCGAGCGTTTCTGCCGAGAAGAGAGCTGCTATGTGCTGCGCAGCAACCGGGAAGTCGCGCACATTTTTTCGGAGCTGTACGCTGCCCCACCGGAAAGGATGGCCCACTACCTGAAAGCCAAGGTGCTGGAGTTGCTCATGCTCCTAAACGACCTGCCGCAGGAGTCCTTCTCCGAAAAGCGACAGTTTTTCTCCCGCAGTCAAGTCATAACTGTTCGGGCGATGCACGATGCAATGATACAGGATCTCAGTCACCATTACACATTGGCTGAGCTTTCCCGGCAGTTCGGCATTGCGCAAACTTCCATGAAGCTCTGCTTCAAAGCCGTTTATGGCAGCTCCATTTATCAATACATGAAAACCTACCGGATGCAGACCGCCCGCGTCCTTTTGCAGGATACAAGCCGCAGTGTGACCGAGATCGCAGCTACACTCGGCTATGATAACCCTAGCAAATTTTCGGAAGCGTTCAAAAAGGAATACGGCATAAGCCCCACTCTGTTCCGAAACTCGCCGTCCGAATTGGATGTTTCCTGACGGTTCGGAGTGGCAGACCGTCTTTGTTTTGTTATACTTTCTGGTTAGAAGAAACTAACAAAGAAAGGATATTCCATTATGAGACGAATTCAAACCGGCGTGATTGCCGTATGCCTCGCCGCCGCTCTCCTGTCAGGCTGTGCAGGTTCTTCCGCCCAGAGTACCGCAAGCAGCACTGCCGCAAGTTCTGCGGCAGCTTCTTCCATCAGCACCACTGCTGTTTCCGCCAACTATGACGGTGGTTCCGGCACGCAGGAAGACCCCTACCAGATCAACAGCGTAGATTCCCTGCTGACCTTTGCTTCCAACGTCAACGATGGCTCGCAGGGCGGCTATGCCGGTGTTTCCTTCAAGCTGACCAGTGATCTGGACCTGTCTGGCGTCGAGTGGGCTCCCATCGGCAACATGAACGACATGGAAACACACTCCACCCTGTTCCTCGGCTCCTTTGATGGCGACGGCCATACCATTTCCAACCTGAACTATACTTCGGATGTTTACAACTGCGGTGCCGGTCTGTTCGGCGTAAGCTGCGGTGAGGTGAAAAATCTGACACTGGAAAATGCCACGGTCACAGTAACGGAAGGCACTTCCATGGCCATTGGCGGTGTTGTGGGCTACAACATGGGCTCTGTAGACAACGTCACACTGAAAGGTGATTCCACCATTACCGGCAACAACTGTGTCGGCGGCATCGTGGGCGGCAACAACAACTCCATCACCAACTGCACGGTGGAGGGCGCTACCGTGGTCGTCATCGGTGACAATCACTTTAACGATCAGATCATCCAGGCAGACGTTGCCGAGTGCGGCGGTCTGGTAGTCGGCGGCAGCTTTGGCGGCAGCATCGACAGCTGCACCGCATCCGGCACCGTAAAAGCCACCGGCAATGAGCCGGTGGGTCTGGGCGGCATCGGTGGCTGTCTGGAAATGATGGACACCATCACCAACTGCACCGCTGATGTGACCATCGAGAGCGAAAACGGCGGTCACGCCATTGGCGGTTTATGCGGCTATGCGGGCACTCATTCCAACCCGGATATCTGCCTTGAGACGGAAGGCTTCTCCACTAAAAACTATCCCTCTGTCATTGACAACTGCAATGTGACCGTGAACATCAAGGCAAACGGTGCCACCCATGTGGGCGGCCTTGTGGGTACCGGTCTGTACTACTACGGTGAGGAGACGGTTTTCAAAATCACCAACTGCTCGGTAAAGGGCAGCATTGACGGTGCCGTTACACCCGGTACCGTTGCAGGCCGCGCCGAGGGCAGCACCATTGAAAGCTGCACTGCCGATGTGACCATTGACGAGAACGCTGGTACGGAGCAGGTCGGCACAACGACCCAGATGTACGAAAGCGCAGACCAGTAAAATGATTTTCTCCATAAGGGCAATCAAGTTCGCACAATGATAACTTGATTTCAAAGAAAAAGGCAGGATACCACCGTCATGGTGATACCCTGCCTTTGCTCGTTTACTGTTCCGAGTAGTCCTTTCGCAGAACCTCCTGTAAACAAAAAACGTACCCGAACCCTTTTTCGTAAAGAATCGGGTTCGAGTACGAACTGTATGGTGGGCCATGAGGGATTCGAACCCCCACTGGAGCGGTTATGAGCCGCCGGCTTTAACCGTTAAGCTAATGGCCCGTATGAAATTTGGACGTACCTGTGAGGGACTTTCAAATGACCCTTCGTAGGTGAAAAGTAGGTGAAACCGTTTTTTTGAAGGTTGAAACTTCAAAAAACAACGGAAAATCGCTGTTTGAAAAAGGTGAAAACGGTAAGGTCTGGCGGTTATGAGCCGCCAGCTCTGACCAACTGAGCTACTAGCCCCCATTGCCCGGTTTGCCGGGCGCACAAGTAAGTATAACAAAAAACGTGCGAAATGAAAAGCGTTTCGGGCAAAATTATTTTGTGCGGTGGGCTTCCAGCTTCTGCTGCATGAACTTGTCCAGCATTTCCTGCGGAAAAAGCGGCTCCTTGTAGCCAAAGGCCTCCCGGATGAAGATCAGGGTGGCGATGGTCTGCCGCCCGGGGTCAAGCCGGAGGGTATACAGGGTGTCCAGCGGCTGCTGGGTAGGCTGGTGCAGGGTCAGATGGAGCAGGAAGCCGCCATCGTTCTCACGGCGGCACTCGTAGGCGAATTCATCGTCCGGGCTGTGCTGGTCCAGCCGGTCGAAGCAGTCGTCCAGCGGCAGGTCGGTGCGGAATTCGGAAAGGCCGCTGGGGCCATACTGGCTGCGGCGGGCGTTTTCCCGCCGGGTGAGCAGAAAAACGATGCAGCCCAGGGCGGCCGCCAGCAGGATGAGTGAGAATACAACGTTCATGGGTTCCTCCGCAGATTTTGAATCATGTTTTCCTTATTGTAACACAACCTGCGGAAAATTGTGTTATAATATTTGAAACAATCCAAATTTTTGCTGGAGGACTTCCCCCTATGAAGCTCAAATTCACCCATAAGACCTGGTATTTCTTCCTGCTGTGCGCGGCAGCGGCATCCATGCTCAACGGCTTTGCCGTGCTGGGCGGCATGGATTTTTCGTTTCTGGAGATGGTCGCGTTCTGCATCACCGGCATCACCATCCTGTTTCTGGCCGCTGAAAAGGGCTCTGACCCCAAGGACAAGCGCAGCTATTTCCTGATTTTTGTCCTGCTCATGCTCAGCTATGTGCTGAACGGCTGGGCAGCCTACTTATTCTCCGCACTGGTCTGGCCCGCTCTGCTGGCACTGGAGTACCAAAAGGGCAGGCCCATCCAGCGCCAGCTGCAGCTGGTGGGTGCCGCTGAGGCGTTCCACCTGCTCTTTGTCCTGCTCACGGTCTACGGCGGCATGGCAGGCCTGAGCTTCTGGGCCAATCTGCTCTGGGTGCTGCTGGCCTGCGCCCGGGGCTGGGCGGCACTGAGCCTGTACAAGATGCAGGAGGAAGACGCATGACCCAGCGGCGGCGGAACCGGCACCGCAAGCGCCGGGTTGGCCGCCGCGCCTTCCTGATCGGACTGGGCGGCTCTGTATCTGCCGCCCTGACGTATTATCTGCTGCGTTCTATCCCGGCAGGAAACAACGCGGAGCCTGCGCCATCGCCACAGGCTGCCCCCAACCCCGCCCTGCCCAGCGGCGAGTGGCGGGCGGTGTGGGTGAGCTATCTCGAATTTGCAGAGATGGACTTTTCCTCAGAAAGCGCGTTCCGGGCCGATGCCGCCGCGCTGATGGACAACTGCCTGTCCCTTGGGCTGAACACCGTCATTGCGCAGGTGCGGCCCTTCGGAGATGCGCTTTACCGGAGCAGCCTCTTCCCGTGGAGCCACCTGTGCACCGGCGTGCAGGGGCAGGACCCGGGCTTTGACCCGCTGGACGTGCTGCTGACCGAGGCCCACGCCCGGGGGCTTTCGCTGGAGGCCTGGGTCAACCCCTACCGGTTCAGGAGCTCGGCTTCCATGCCCCCTGCTATTGCAGAGAGCAGCCTGCTGAACACCCACCCGGAGTGGATCTGCACCGTGAACGAGGGGGCCTACCTGAACCCCGCCATTCCGGAGGCTGCCGACTATGTGGTGCAGGGCGTGGCAGAGCTGGTGCAGAATTACGCCGTGGACGGCATCCACTTTGACGACTACTTCTACCCCACCACCGATCCTTCCATTGATGCGGCGCAGTTTGCAGCCAGCGGAGAAACCGACCTGACCGCATGGCGGCGGGCCAACGTGACCCGGCTGGTCAAGGCTGCCCACGATGCCGTCAAGGCCGCCGACCCGACCCTGCGGTTCGGGGTCAGTCCCCAGGGCAATCCGGACAACGACCGGAACGAGCAGTACACCGATCTCTCCGTCTGGCTGACGGCCTCCGGTGCGGATGCCGTTGTGGATTACCTCTGCCCCCAGATCTACTGGGGCTACGGCTATACCCTCTCCTCCGGCAGCACCCGCTTTTCCTTTGAGAACATCACTGCCGAGTGGCTGGCCCTGCCCCGGGCAGAGAGCACGGCCCTCTATTTCGGGCTGGGAGCCTACCGGGTCGGTGTGGGAGACGGTGGAGCCAACGCCGACAGCGTCAGTCAGTGGTGCACCGGCAGCGCGCTGGCCCGGCAGGTGACCGACCTGCGCAGCGCCGGTGCCGGGGGCTGGGCGCTCTACCGCTATGGCTCCCTGTTCCGCTCCGACGAAAGCGGCCTTGCCGCCGCCGAACGTGCCGCTCTGACGGCATTGGACGGCTAAGACACAGAAAATCCCTTGTAAGCAGGAAAAAAATGCGGTATACTATGGTATCATGCAAAAATATCGCATTTTTCACCTGCTGTTTTTGAGGATAGAAAAACATGAGTAAAACAAAACGAATCCTTGCCTTTGCGCTGGCAGCTGTGCTGGCCGTTGTCGTCCTGAGCGGCTGCAAGAGCATTGCCCAAAAGGTGTTCGGGTCTTCCAACGAGGTACAGGAGGATGACACCACCCAGTGGGCCGTGCTCAGCTCTGACCCGCTGATGCTCGATGGCATTGCCGATACCACGGCCAAATACGCCACAGCCCGGGCCAACGGGGCGCTGAACATCGTGTTCAACGGCATCTGGAGCCGCAAGACCGAATACTTCACCGTGCCCAGCGGCCTGCTGAGCATTTACGGCTGCGGCACCACCGACGGCGGTGCCCAGAAGTTCAAGGTCTCCCTCTGGAAAAAGGTGGACGGCGGCGCGCAGTATGTGGACAACACCACCTTCTATTTCACCGCCGACGGCCAGAACTACCACTGCGACATCGGCAACCTTGACCCCAACGCAAGCTACCGCGTTACCATTTCCTACGATTCCAGCCGTTACTACCTCTACGGTCTGATGAAAGTGGAGGGCATCGGCTAAGATGAACACACAAACAAAACACTCTCTCATGCTGATGCTCTGCGCCTTTATCTGGGGCACGGCGTTCGTGGCCCAGAGCGCAGGCTCCGGCATGGGGGCTTATTCCTTTCTGGCCGGGCGCAGCTGGCTGGCGGTGCTGGTGCTGCTGCCCACCGTCCGCGCCTTTGATGCCCTCCACCGCAGGCACGGCGCAGCCTATGGCTGGCCCAAAGCCCCTGCCGACCGCAGACATCTGCTGGCGGCGGGGTTTTGCTGCGGCACCCTGCTGTTTGCGGCCTCCGCTGCCCAGCAGATCGGCATCACGCTCAACCCTTCCACGGCCAAGGCCGGTTTCCTGACCGCCATGTATGTGGTGCTGGTGCCGGTATTCGGGCTGTTTCTGGGGCGGCGGGGCAGTGCCCGGCTCTGGCTGAGCATGGTCATCGCCGTGGGCGGGCTCTATCTGCTCTGCATGAAAAACGGCTTTGGCGGCATTGAAGCCAGCGATTGGATCCTGCTTTCCTGCGCCGTGCTGTTCAGCTTTCAGATCATGACGGTGGACCACTTTGCCCCGCAGGTGGACGGTGTCCGCCTGAGCCTGCTGCAGTTCTTTGTGGTGGCCGTAGAGAGCACTGCTGCCGCCTTGCTGTTCGAGAATCCCACCCTGGCCGAGTTCGGGGCCAACTGGCTCCCGCTGGCCTACTGCGGCGTGATGTCCAGCGGCGTGGCCTACACCCTGCAGATCCTGGGCCAGCGGGACGTAAACCCCGCCATTGCAAGCCTCATCATGTGTCTGGAGAGCGTATTCAGCGCGCTGGGCGGCTGGCTGCTGCTCCACCAGAGCCTTTCCATGCGGGAGGTCTTTGGCTGCACCCTCATCTTTGCAGCGGTGGTTCTGGCCCAGCTGCCCGTGGAGGACTGGCTGAAATGCCGCAGCGCAAGCCGGAAGTGACCCAGCGCACCGCCGCAGGCATTCCCTATGAGCTGACCCGCAAAAAGGTCAAGCGGCTCAACCTGCACATCCGGCGGGACGGCACTGTGGCCGTGAGCATCCCGTGGTCCTACACGGTGGGCTTTGCCGATGCCTTTGTGACAGAGCAGGCCCAGTGGATCCGGGAGGCGGTCTCCCGCCAGCTGCGGCGAAACGCCCGGAATGACCAGCCCCTGCCTTCCCAGGCGGAGGCCCTGGCCTGTTTTACCGCCATGAGCGATAAGGTCTACCCTGCCTTTGCCGGGGTGCTGGGCGGGCAGAAGCCCACCATCAGGGTGCGGGCCATGACCAGCAGGTGGGGCGTGTGCTACATGAAACGGCGGCAGATCACCTTTTCATTGCAGCTCTACAATATGCCGCCCGCCGCGCAGATCTATGTGGTGGTGCACGAGTACTGCCACTTCCTGCAGCCCAACCACAGCCCGGCCTTCTGGGCCGAGGTGGAAAAGCTGCTGCCGGACTGGAAAGAACGGCGGGCTTTATTGAAATAAACCTTGTGATAAAAATCAACAGGAGGGGTTCGACCCTTGGAAAGTGAAAAAAAAACCTCCGGCGGCGACAAATATTCAAAGCTGGCCGGAAACACCATTATCTTTGCCATTTCGAGCTTTTCGTCTAAGCTGCTGACCCTTTTGGTGCAGCCGTTCCTGACCTACGCCATGGCCGAGATCTCCGATCTGGGTCTGGCGAAGATCCTGAGCCAGTATGCAAACCTGCTCATCCCCTTTGTCTCGATGGGCATGTCCAACGCCATCATCCGCTTTGGCCTGGACAAGGGCAACAGCGAAAAGCAGGTGTTCACCAACGGCCTGCTGACCATTCTGGGGGGCTTCGGCATCCTGATCCTCTGCTGGCCTGTGGCGCAGTTCCTGCCCGATATGGCGCAGTACGGCTTCCTCATCTACATCTACGTCCTGATGAGCTGCCTGCGCACCCTCTGCACCCAGTTCGTGCGCAGCCGCCAGTGGAACAAGCTGGTGGCCGTGGACGGCATCCTGTGCACCTTTGCCACCTTGATGTTCTATGTGCTCTACCTTGTGGGCTTCCACTGGGGGGCCAACGGCTACCTGCTGGCCATCATCAGCGGTGACCTGGTCAGCGTGCTCTTCCTCTGCATCACCGGCAGGCTGTGGAACTATGTGGAGCTCAAGGGCCTGAACCGGGATCTCTGGCAGCAGATGCTCCGCTTTTCCCTGCCCATGATCCCAGCCCAGATCAGCTTCTGGGTCATCAACGCATCGGACCTGTTCTTCGTGCGCGAGATGTGCGGCGGGCTGGACGGCCACAGCGGTGACGCTTGGAGCGGCCTGCTTTCCACCGGCTACTTCCTGCCCACCATCCTGACCACGCTGGGCCTGATCTTCTACGATGCCTGGCAGCTCTCCGCCGTGACCGAGGAGGAGGGCCGCGCCCGGTTCTTTACCAAGATCTTCCGCACCTATTCTTCGGTGCTGTTCTGCTGTGCGGCGGGCATCATCTGGCTCTGCCGCCCGGTCATGCACGTGATGAAGTCCAACTACTACTACGCCTGGCACTTTGTGCCCTTCCTGACGCTGGCTTCCACCTGCAGCTGCTTCAACCAGTTCCTCAACAGCGCATACGTTGTCAACAAAAAGTCCACCCACAGCCTGTGGACCATGCTGGCCGGTGCCGTGAGCAACTGCATTATGAACTACTTCTTCATCAAGTGGTGGGGGCCCATCGGCGCAACGGTGGCTTCCTTCTTCGGTCTGGGCATCGTGTTCGTGCTGCGCGCGCTGGATGCCCACAACATGATCGGTATGTCCATCCACCCGGGCCGGGTGGCGGTGAACTTCGGCGTGCTGGCGGGCGAGGCCCTGCTCCTGCTGGCCGAGCCTCCGCTCTACGGCCTGTGGACAGGCCTCCTGACCGCCGCCATCATCCTGTTCAACTTTGCAGGTGTCTGGGCCATGGCCCGGATGCTCCTGCCCAAGCTCCTGGGCCGCCGGGGCAGGGTTCTGGTGAGCGCAGTGGACAACTGGATCAAGAAGTAAGCAAAAAAACGACCCTCTCCGGGAATTACAATGCGGAGAGGGTCGTTTTCTCTTAATATCCCAACTTATACGCCAAAGAACTCCTTGGCAATATCGGCACTCTGCTTGGCATCCTTGGCGTACCAGTCGGCACCGATCTTTTTTGCATATTCGGGGGTCAGCACAGCGCCGCCCACCATGATCTTACAGTCCAGCTTGGCATCGTGCAGGGCCCGGATGGTCTCCTCCATGCTCTTGAGGGTGGTGGTCATCAGAGCGGAAAGCCCCACCAGATGCACATCCTTCTCCCGGACGGTATTCACGACCGTTTCCACCGGCACGTCACGGCCCAGGTCGATGACCTCAAAGCCATAATTCTCCAGGATAACCCGGACGATGTTCTTGCCGATGTCGTGGACATCTCCCTTGACGGTGGCAATGACGATGCGTCCCTTGCTGGCGCTGCCCTCGCCCTTTTGGGCAATGGCGGTCTTGATCTCCTCAAAAGCCCCCTGCGCGGCGGTGGCCGCCTGCAGCAGCTGCGGCAGGAAGAGGGTGCCCTTTTCATACTTTGCGCCCACGATATCCAGCGCCGGAATGAGGGCTTCGTCCACCAGCTCCAGCGGCTCCTTTTCCTCCAGCAGCGCCCGGGTGCGGGCAGCTGCCTCGCCCTTCAGACCCTTTTCCACCGCCTTCATCAAGGGGGCATAGGGGCCGGCGGCCTCCGGTGTTTCGCCTGCTGCCGGGGCGGTCTGGGCATTCTGCACGGCCTGCACCAGTGCGGCAGAAGCGGGCACCCGGTTGGCATACCGCTCAATGTACTTCGTGCTCTGCTTGTCCCGGTTGGTCAGAACGTTGTAAGCATAGACCGCCGCCATCATCTCCTCGCTGGAGGGGTTCATAATGGCAAGGTCAAGCCCGGCATACATGGCCATGGTGAGGAAGGTGGTGTTCAGGTAGGAGCGGCAGGGCAGGCCGAAGCTGATGTTAGACACGCCCAGAATGGTGCGCACCCCCAGCTCCTCCTTGCAGGCGTGAAGGGCCTGCACCGTGGCAAGCACATCCTCCTGCTGGGCGCTGGCCGTCAGGGTCAGGCAGTCGATATAGATGTCCTCCTGCGGGATGCCTGCCGCCAGTGCCGCGTCCCGGATGCGGCGGGCAATGGCCACGCGGTCCTCGGCTTTGGGCAGGATGCCCCGCTCGTCAATGGCAAGGCCGACCACCGCCGCGCCGTACTTTTTGCACAGGGGCAGGATGGTGTTCAGCTTTTCCTCCTCGCCGTTCACCGAGTTGACGATGGGCTTGCCGTTGTAGACCCGCAGGCCCCGTTCCAGCGCCTCGGCATGGGAGGAATCCAGCTGCAACGGCAGGCTGACCACGCTCTGCAGCGCCTTGACCACCTGCTCCATCAGGGCAGGCTCATCCACACCGGGCGCACCCACGTTCACATCCAGGATCTGGGCCCCGGCCTCGGTCTGGCTCACGGCCTGTTCCAGCACATAGTTCATATCCCCTTCCCGCAGGGCCTGCTGGAACCGCTTTTTGCCGGTGGGATTGATGCGCTCACCCACCACCGTGATGCCGTCCACATCCACGCAGTCCATGGGGCTGCACACCACCGACTTCATGGGGTGGTCAGGGCGGCCCGGCCTGCAATCGGCAAACACGCCGTTCAGCAGCTGGATGAACTCCGGGGTGGTGCCGCAGCAGCCGCCTGCAGCAAACAGGCCCAGTTCCCGGTAGGGCTTCATCTGCATGGCGTAGAGCTGCGGGGTGATATCGTAGCCAGAGCCATCGGCACGGGGCAGGCCCGCGTTGGGCTTGACGAACACCGGGAAGCTGCCGGGCAGGGCTTCGGTCAGCCGCTTTGCCATGGGGAAGATCTCCTTGGGGCCAAGAGAGCAGTTGATGCCCACGGCATCGGCCCCCAAACCACGGGCGGTGGCGGCAAAGCTCTCGACCGTGCAGCCGGTAAAGGTGCGGCCGCCTGCTTCAAAGCTCATGCTGGCCAGCACGGGCAGGCTGCTGTTCTCCTTGACGGCCAGCAGGGCGGCCTTCAGCTCATACAGATCGGTAAAGGTCTCAAGGAACACGAGGTCAGCCCCGGCGGCCACGCCTGCCCGGACGATGCGGCCATACTCTGCCACGGCATCCTCAAACGCAAGGGTGCCGTTGGGTTCCAGCAGCTCCCCCAGGGGGCCCACATCCAGTGCGGCCAGTGCGCCGTAAGGGGCACAGGCCCGCTTGCAGTTGGCAATGCCCGCCGCAATGATCTCCTCCAGCGTGTACTCGCTGCCTGCCAGCTTGTGGGCGGAAGCGCCAAAGGTATTGGCATTGATGATGCGGCTGCCTGCGGCGGCGTACCGGGCATGGATGCTCTCGATGAGCGCCGGGTCGGTGATATTCAGCTCCTCGGGGCGGGCCCCCAGTTTCAGGCCCGCTGCCTGCAGCATGGTGCCCATGCCGCCATCCAGCAGGATGGTATTGGGCCGGTCAAACAGTTCATTCGCTTGCACAGGTGATCCCCCTCTTTCTATATTCGCACCGGGTGCGGAGCACGCAGTGCCCGCACCCCGCCAGATGACCCCGGACCGGGTGATCGCTGACCCCCAGAATGGCCGTGATGCTCTTGCGGGGGGTCATCAGGTTGTTTTCCGTGACACAGAGCCCGGCGCGGCGGGCGGTGTCCAGCGCTGCCGCCAACAGCGGCTGCACGGCAAGGGGCCAGTCCCCGTAGCCCGGGGAATAGCGCCCCGTCAGATACTTGCCCTGCCGGGCGGCCCACTGGCGCAGCTCAGCCTCAGCGGCCTCCGCAGCCTGTTCGGCCAGCGCAGAGCCCAGCGCATCCGATGCCACACCGGCGGCGATATCGCCTACACCGGCCCGGCGGATCTGGACATCCACACCGGGGCCAAGCGTTACAGCCAGCAGCAGGGCGGCGGTGCAGCCTTCCAGATGCTTTGCCACATCTTCCCCCGCCAGAATGCCCGCCGCTGTCAGGCTGTCGGGGTCGGCCTCCAGCCAGACTGCCCGGGGCGTGGCTGCCGCCAGCAGCGGCACGGCGCATTTTTCCAGCAATGCCTGGGTGGCCGCGTCCGCGCCGCCCCGGGCCCCGAAGTACCGCGCCGCCTGTGCAAGGTCGATGCCCTCCGGCTTTTCCAGCCGCAGCGGCATACTTGGCCCAATGCTCATCTGCCCGCCCTCCTTTACAAGAATAAAGAATAGACTTAGTATACAGCATCCCCGTTTTCCCGTCAACGCAAAACACCGCATTTATTTTTGCTTGCAACTGATTGCATTCGCAAGCAATCTGCGTTATACTGTAAAAAAGGAGTGTGATCGTTATGGCTAACACCGCCGCCGTCTATGCCCGCATTGATACCAACCTGAAAGAAAGCGCCGAGGATATCCTTGCTCAACTGGGCATTACCCCATCCAGCGCCATCCAGATGCTTTACCGCCAGATCGTCCTGACCCGGGGGCTCCCGCTCGATCTGCATCTTCCCCCTGCCACCCCCACTGCTGTGGGCGGCATGAGCCGTACCGAGTTGGATACCGAGCTGCAAAAGGGAGTCGCCTCTCTGCAAAATGGCAAAAGTTTTTCTGCCGATGAAGTCGATGCCGCATTGTATCAGGAGTTTGGAATATGAGTAGCGTTTATACGGTCCGCTACGCACCGCAGGCGTTGGACGACCTGCGGGATCTCTACTCCTATGTCGCATTTTCGCTCAAAGAGCCAGCTACCGCCCAAAAACTGGTCAACCGCATCCGCAAGGCTGCTCGCTCACTGGATGCCCTGCCCGGGCGATACCCTGTTGTGGACTGGGAACCGTGGCAGAGCATGGGGATGCACAGGTTTACCGTGGAGAATTTTCTGTTGTTCTACCTGATCGATCAAAGCACCCGTACCGTAACTCTCGTTCGTATTGTTTATGGTGGGCGGAATCTTCAAAACCTCGCAAAATAGACCCCTGCGGAAAATTTCCGACTTTTTTGCAATAAACCTATTGACAATCTGGGTAAATGGGGATATAATCCAGACAACAAATCCACCAACCTAGTGGGAAATTGAAGTCAAGTTTCCCGGGTTCGTAGAGGATTGGGAAAATCGTTGAAAGGAGGGCACCAAGATGACGCTGATCTGGAAAAACCTGCTCCACGCAAACTTCCGTTGTGGGCGAATGTACACCACCCGGGCAGAATATGGGACCGAGCGCTGTGCATTGCCCTCTGCAGACCGAATGTGTGTGCGAATGTGATGGTAAAGCTGCCAAAGCGCTAAACCCGAATTTTTGCCCGGTGCACTGAAATGGTGTCAGTGACCGGGATTTTTTATGCGTCAGAATTATACTTTAAGTACAGATAGAGAGGTTAATTACCATGTCTAACTATAAATTTGAGACCCTGCAGCTTCACGTTGGCCAGGAGCAGGCCGATCCCGCAACCGATTCCCGCGCCGTGCCCATCTACCAGACCACTTCCTATGTGTTCCGCAACAGCCAGCACGCCGCTGACCGTTTCGGTCTGGCCGATGCGGGCAACATCTACGGCCGCCTGACCAACTCCACGCAGGATGTGTTCGAGAAGCGCATCGCTGCTCTGGAGGGCGGCGTGGCTGCTCTGGCCACCGCTTCCGGCGCTGCCGCCATCACCTACACCATCGAGGCGCTGGCACAGGCCGGTGACCACATCGTGGCACAAAAGACCATCTACGGCGGCAGCTACAACCTGCTGGAGCACACCCTGACCCAGTTCGGCGTGACCACCACCTTTGTCAATGCTCACGATCTGGCCGAGGTGGAGAACGCCATTCAGCCCAACACCAAGGCCGTCTATCTGGAGACACTGGGCAACCCCAACAGCGATATCCCCGACATTGATGCCATCGCCGCCATTGCCCACAAGCACGGTCTGCCGCTGGTCATCGACAACACCTTCGGCACCCCGTACCTGATCCGCCCCATCGAGCACGGCGCAGACATCGTGGTCCACTCCGCCACCAAGTTCATCGGCGGCCACGGCACCACCCTGGGCGGCATCATCGTGGACAGCGGCAAGTTTGACTGGAAGGCCAGCGGCAAGTTCGGCAATATCGCTGATCCCAACCCCAGCTATCACGGTGTTTCCTTCGCCGATGCCGCAGGCCCTGCTGCCTTCGTCACCTACATCCGCGCCATCCTGCTGCGCGATACCGGTGCCACCATCTCCCCGTTCAATGCATTCCTGCTGCTGCAGGGCACCGAGACCCTGAGCCTGCGCATCGAGCGCCATGTGGAGAACACCAAGAAGGTGGTCGAATTCCTGGCAAACCATCCTCAGGTGGAGAAGGTCAACCACCCCTCTCTGCCCGATCACCCGGATCACGCCCTGTACGAGAAGTATTTCCCCAACGGCGGCGCATCCATCTTCACCTTCAACATCAAGGGCGGCCGCGAAGAAGCCTTCAAGTTCATTGACAACCTGAAGATCTTCTCCCTGCTGGCAAACGTTGCAGACGTAAAGAGCCTGGTCATCCACCCGGCCTCCACCACCCACAGCCAGCTGAACGATCAGGAGCTGGCCGAGCAGCAGATCTATCAGAACACCATCCGCCTGTCCATCGGTACCGAGCACATCGATGACATCATCGCCGATCTGGAAGCTGGCTTCGCAGCCGTCCGCGGCGAGTAATCCCCCTGTCCCCCATGCTCTGACAAAAACTCTCCTCCCTTCTCCTTTTTGATCGTGTGTGCAAAGAACCGCCGCCCGAAATTTCCGGGCGGCGGTTCTGTTTTTGTGTGTTCGTGTTTTTACAGTCGGCGTTCCAGCCAGTCACCAATGTCAGCAAAGACCTCTTCGCGGTTCAGCTCCACCAGCAGCTCATGCCGGGCACTGGGGTACAGCTTGACCTCGATGTTCTTCACACCGGCATCCAGCAGGCTCTTGACCGCCCGCTTCACACCTGCGCCCTGTTCGCCCACCGGGTCGGCATCGCCTGCCAGGAACAGCATGGGCAGATCCTTGGGCACCCGGGCCAGAAGAGCCGGGTCGTACAGCCGCAGGATGCCGCTGAACATGCTGTAATAGGCGTTCAGGGTAAAGATAAAGGTACAGCGCTCGTCGGCGCGGTAGCGGTCCACCTCCACCGGGTCACGGTTGAGCCAGTCGTGGGCCGTGCGGCCCTCCAACCCCTTGTTGTACCCCAGAAACGAAAGTCTGGCCACCAGTTTGCTGCGGTAGTGCCAGCCATGGAACACGGCCAGCACCCGGCAGATGGTCCTGGCCAGCTGCACCAGCGCTTTGGGCTGGTAGCCGGTGCCCATGATGATGGCACCGTCCAGCTCATCGCCCCACTCACAGAGGTACTGCCGCGCGTAAAACGAGCCCATGCTGTGGCCCAGCAGGAAATAGGGCACGCCGGGATACAGCTGCTTTGTCAGGGTCGTCACAGCGTGCAGATCCTCCAGCACGGCGCGGTTTCCGTCGGGTTCGCCAAAGTAGCCATAATCCTCTTTGGTGCGGATGGACCCGCCGTGGCCCAGGTGGTCGTTGCCGGTGACAAGGATGCCCCGGGCGGCCAAGTTCTCGGCCAGCGGCTTATAGCGGTCGATGAACTCCACCATCCCGTGGGAGAGCTGCAGCACAGCCCGCACCTCTCCCTCCGGCACACAGCGGAACGCATGGAGCGTCCGCCCCGGCTGGCAGGACGGCAGGGTAAAGTCGATCATCTGGCTCATGGGCTGCCCTCCTTCTCCGTTTTATTTTTTCATGTTGCCGATCTTCTTGCGGCAGGAGGTGCAGATGCAGTAGCCTGCATACTGGATTGCGTTGTCGTCCACCTCGCCGCAAAAATCGCAGCTGCCGGTGGGGCGGTATTTTTTGAGGATGATCTCATCGCCCTCCACAAAGATCTCCAGCTTGGCATCGTTGTCCAGCTTCATGCTGGTGCGCAGCTCCTTGGGCAGGACGATACGGCCCAGGCCGTCAACACCGCGGACGATTCCGGTACTCTTCATAGTTTTTTCTTCTCCTTTGTCATTTACACCTCAGACAGCCATTTCCCAATTTTCTCCCGGCCCTGATCTCTCCTTCAGAGCCTTTAAAGGAAAATTGTGCCATCTCTCCCACTCAGTATACAAAATTTCCAATCATTCGTCAATGATTGCGTGCAGTTTCGACAAAAATATTTTTCTTTTGCTTCCAAACGCCCATTCTGCCAAATCTGCGGCCGATTCGTTGACAAAACAGCGCACAGCGATTAAACTAAAAGGTAGCTATCCGCAATTTTTTGCCTGTAAATATAAAAGGAGCGTTTTTCTATGCCGAGCAATAAAGTCCGCACCCGTTTTGCCCCCTCGCCCACCGGCTACATGCACGTTGGCAACCTGCGCACCGCGCTGTACACCTACCTGATGGCCAAGCACGAGGACGGCACCTTCATCCTGCGCATTGAGGACACCGACCAGGGCCGTTACGTTGAGGGCGCTGTGGATGTCATCTACAACACCCTGCGGGAGACCGGCCTGCTGTGGGACGAGGGCCCGGACATCGGCGGCCCTGTGGGCCCCTACGTTCAGAGTGAGCGGATGGGCATGTTCAAGCAGTATGCTGAGCAGCTGGTGGCAGAGGGCAAGGCCTACTACTGCTTCTGCACCGAGGAGCGGCTGGAGGCACTGCACGCCGAACAGCGCGCCAACGGTGAGATGACCCACTACGACGGCTGCTGCCGCGACCTGCCCGAGGAGGAGGTCAAGCAGCGTCTGGCTGCAGGTGAGCCCTACGTCATCCGCCAGAAGATCCCCAAGGAGGGCGTGACCGGCTTTGACGATGTGGTCTACGGCCACATCGAGGTCGAGAACAGCGAGATGGACGACCAGATCCTCATCAAGACCGACGGAATGCCCACCTACAATTTTGCCAACGTTGTGGACGACCACCTGATGGGCATCACCCATGTCATCCGCGGCAGCGAGTATCTGTCCTCCACCCCCAAGTACAACCTGCTGTATCAGGCCTTTGGCTGGGAGATCCCCACCTATATCCACTGCCCGCCCGTGATGAAGGACGCACAGAACAAGCTGTCTAAGCGCAACGGTGATGCCAGCTATCAGGATCTGGTGGCCAAGGGCTACCTGAGCGAGGCCGTGATGAACTACATCTGCCTGCTGGGCTGGAGCCCCAAGGGCGAGTACGCCGAGCAGGAGATCTTCAGCCTGGAAGAGCTCATCAAGATCTGGAGCCCGGACGGCATCTCCAAGTCCCCCGCCATCTTCGACCCCCTCAAGCTGCGGGCCATCAACGCGGAGTATATCCGCCGCCTGAGCCCTGAGGAGTTCCAGAAGAAGGCCGAGCCCTGGATCGATCAGGCCGTGCACACCCCCATCGACAAGAAGCTGCTCTGCGCCAACCTGCAGCCCCGCTGTGAGGTGCTGGGCGAGATCCCCGAGCAGCTGGACTTCTTTGACGCAATGCCCGACTACGATGTGAGCCTGTACGCCAACAAGAAGCAGAAGACCACCCCGGAGACCGCCCTGGAGGCACTGGAAGCCCTGCTGCCCCTGCTGAGCGACGAGAGCCTGGACTTTTCTGACCGCGACACCGTGTTCAACGCCTGCAAGGCCAAGGCCGAAGAGCTGGGCAAAAAGAACGGCTGGCTGCTCTACCCGCTGGGCATTGCCCTTTCCGGCAAGCAGCGCACCCCCGGCGGCGGCACCGACCTTGCCTGCATGATGGGCCGCGAGACGACCCTTGCCCGTGTCAAGGCTGCCATTGAGAAGCTGAACGGCTGATCTTCCTTCCCCTTTTCGCAATCATATCCACGGAGGTGTTTTTATGATGTACCCGTTTATGACACTGGACGACAACACCGAGATCGTGCATTCCGAGATGCAGCCAGACCACCGTGTAAAGGTCTACATCGAAAAGCCCGACGAGAAGGATTGTTTCCACTCTGCGGTCTGCTATCTGCCGGATTATACCTGGGAGGATGTCAGCGGCTTCACCCCTGCTGAGATCGACCGCTACCAGAAAATTATTCGTTCCAAAACATATTGAAACAATGAAAGGAGATTCTATGCCAAAGGTTTTACAAGTTGGTGCGTATAGTGTATATTTTTAGGCGAATGAAGGAACTCCACTGGAACCAGTGCACGTGCATGTGAAGGAGGGTGTTCCAAATAATAATGCAACGAAAATTTAGATTGCTCAGAATGGAAGCTGTGTTTTATGCCATAATAATTCACAAATTCCTCGAAAGGATTTAAAAAAAGTCATTAACGCCATTCAAGAAGATAATTGTCGTGCAGTAATTAAATTGTAGAAAGATAAATTTCACAGCATACAGTTCCACTGTTAAATGACAGATTCTTTCAGAATACTACAAAGCTCTGTATTTCTGTGTTTTGAAGTCGTTTTTCAGTAGAATACTGTCCTGCGGCATAAAACGCCGCGCGCCCGCGCTACAGTATATGCAAAGGGCGCGGGAAACAGAACATTGCAAAAGATCCCCGCCGGAAGCTCCCTGCTGGTAAGACAGTAAAATCAAATTTCGTGGAACAGGCATGATCTCGGTCATGCCTGTTCCGCTTTTAGCAGTTCATCCACGGGAATGTAGCCCACAAGGTCGTACTCGATATGTACCTTCTGCCTGCGCTTGCCGCTGGACTTGTCAGGGGCATCTACATAGACCGCCTTGACAAGCTCTCTGAGGGCATAGGGGGTCAGCTCTGTGAGGGTGCTGTTCCTCTTTACCCGCTGAACAAACTGCTCTATATTCTCCGCCTGTTGTTCCTGTTCATGGATTTGCTGTTGCAGACCTTTGACCTCGGCTTTGAGGTCTTTCTGTTCCTCGGTGTAGTTCTTGCTCATCATGGCAAAGTGCTCATCGTCCAGCCGTCCGGCTACATTGTCCTCGTAAATGCGGATGAAAAGACGGTCAAGTTCTCCGATTCGCTTCTCAGCCTGTGCCAGCCGCTTCTGAGACAGCCGCAGCGATTCCTCACTCTGCATACGGAGCTTTTGCTCCATTTCAGAACGGAAATACGCCTCATAGCGAGTGACTACCGATACGACCTCCTGAATGTGCTTCCAGACGATCTGTTCCAGCACAACGGCACGGATATAATGTCCGCTGCACTTGTCCTTGTTGGCACGATGGGTGGAGCAGATGAAGAAGTCCTGCCGCTTTTCAAAATAGCTGGTGGTGGAGTAGTAGAGCTTCTGCTTGCAGTCGTTGCAGAACACCAAACCGGAGAACATATTGCTCTTTCCCGTCGCTGTTCTGCGGTGCCGCTGCTGCCTGATCTCCTGCACCTTATCAAAGACTTCCAGAGAGATGATCGCCGGGTGGGTGTTATAGAAAATCTTGCGATTCTCCATTGGATTTTCCCGCTGCTTTTTGTCCCAGATGGAGTTGGTGTAGGTCTTGAAATTGACCGTGCAGCCTGTGTACTCCATGTATTCGAGAATATAAGCAACGGTGCTTTCGTGCCAGCGATATTCATTCTCTGGAGCCTGATGCGGTGTTTTCCTGCCCTCCCGCTGTTTGTAGGCGGTGGGATTCAGCACCATTTCCTTTTCAAGCAAAGCGGCGATCTGGCTTGGACCTTTGCCCTCCATGCAAAGTGCAAAGATACGCTTCACGACCTGTGCCGCCTCTTCATCCACAATCCACGCTTTCGGATCATCGGGATTCCGCTTGTAACCGTATGGAATGTTGGTAGTCAATCGTTCTCCACGCTCACCCTTTGCCTTGTTGACGGCACGGATTTTGCGGCTGGTGTCTTTGGCAAAAAACTCGTTAAACCAGTTCTTGATGCCTGCAATGTCGTTGTCGGTGCTATTGGGGTCAATGGTGTCGAAGTGGTCGTTGATGGCAATATATCGCACGCCGTACTGAGGAAACGTGTAGTTGATATAAAGCCCTGTCAGCGAAGAATTACGACCGAGTCTTGAAAGGTCTTTCGTAATCACCACTTCCACATGACCGGCTTCAATTTCCGCAAGCATTCGCTGAAAGCCGGGGCGGTTGTTGAACTCAACCCCGCTGTACCCATCGTCAATAAAATAGGTCGGGTTCGGAAAATGCTGAGATTTTGCATACTCCATTAACATGATCTGCTGATGCTGAATGGAATTCGACGGGTCATCCTTGCCGCCTTTTTCCTTGGTGTCCTCTACGGACAGTCTGCAATAAAGCGCTGTGATTTTGTCGGTTGCCCTTAACATATTGTTGTCCTCCTTCGGTGGGGCAACTGTCTGAACAGGATTGGATTTTTGGTTTATATCAAGAGAAGCGTCGTTACTCATCGGCGTCCTCCGTGATACCGTTTTTATCATCGGCAGCGTTCTGTTCCATGATGCGTCTGAGCTTCTTGTCGAGGGTTTCCGTACCCTCGTAGCTGCCGGTTACGGTGTATTCCGTGCCGCCGTGTCCCTCCACGATTTTGACGTCGGGCAGCCAAAAGGCGGACGGATTTTTCACTACGATGTTGCCCTTCTCATCGAAAGAAAACTCTCGCTTGGGGGCATCATCGGGACGAGGCTCGACCTTGGCATACGGGTCAGGATTGGAGAAATAAAACGAGCGGATTTCACCGTCCTCCTCGCCGTTATCAAAATCATCGTCGGCAAAAATCTCGTCCAGTTCTTCGTCAGTCAGTTCGATGATCTCATTGTCTTTTTCTTTCGGATTCACTTCGTCAAGCCTCCTTCGCTTTCATGGTTATAACGATTAAAACAATACTCGTTATAATTTTCTCTCGTAGCAAATTTCTTCTGTTTCAAGACAAGGTTTAACTTTTCCATGTGTGAAAAAACCAAACGACTCATAGAATTTTCTTGCTCGAATGTTGTTCGCAAACACCCAAAGCATAACCTTATCATAGCCAGCAGCTCTCATGTCGCCCATGACTCTGCTCATCATTTGAGTTCCGAAACCCTTTCTCCAGTTGTCTTGCAAGCTATGGATGCAGATGAGTTCCGCATAATCAGGCATATCGTTATCTCGCGCCGTATCCCACCATGCAATACAATGAGGATGAGAGTCCACCTCTAAAATATATCCATTGCCAATATTCTCATCGAGCAATCGCTTATACATTGCCGTAGCACGATTTAGGTTGGTGGACATTTGCAGTATCTCGGCAGACAGGATATCCTTAAACGCAGCCTTCCAACTTTCTGTTTGGATATAAGCTAAATCAAATTCATCACCTTGCTGTACTTTCCGAATTAGACAATCCATACTCCTAACACCTCAATCAATACGCTTATTTGTTTCGATTATATTCGTTCAAGTGCTACTGCGTAGCAAAACGGACGAACGCCGTCAATGGTCAAGATGAACGGCTGCGCCGCCATTGACTTCCGTCCGTCTGTTTCGCTTTTTGGCAGACAAGGCGGCGGTTGCCGCCGATTTCCATTTGGAAAATGGCGCTTGCTAACATGGGAAACGGAGAATAGCAAGCACAGCAAGTGTATGTACACTTGCGAAATCCGGCGTGGTACGACCGGGATTTCCTTGCAGAATAGCAAGCAAATCCGGTGAGTACCCACACCGGAGCTTGCCATTCTGGCAAGCAATGCACGGCGGTACCCACTTCTCATTACCTGCCAACTGCGAAACGCACTTGGCAAGCAATGCTCGTGTTTATACACCCGTGCAATCTTGTTGGGGAATTGCCCCAAACCCCTGAACGATTTCAGAGAAATCGGCTGCGCTCCTACGGAGCTGAACGGAGAAATTTTATATGTTACTCTTGCGGCGGTTACAGTCTGCACAAAGCATCTGACAGTTTTCCGCAGTTGTCTTTCCACCCTTACTCCACGGCGTGATATGGTCAGCTTGCATTTCTTCAATTTCAAAATGCTTTCCGCATTTTGGGCAGATACCTTTTTGCCGCTCATAAGCTGCCCGTGCCATTTCAGGAGAGAAAGCACGAATATTTAGGTGCCGTTCCTGTCCATCAAAGAGATATTCATAAATGCCCTTTTGATTTGAGATATATCCATTGCGGTAGTCTTCGATCAGTTCAATGATACGAGCTTCAAGTGCTTTGGGATCATATTTACCTGTGCCGTATTTATTGTAAAAGATACCCCATTCGAGTCCCTTCATCAGCTTGCTGCGATATTTGGGGAATGTAGCTTTTACCCAATTTATAACAGTCTGGAAATACAGCCACAGTTCATTGCAGTTCGTGTCATGCTGGTGCTGTGACATATAATCTTCGATTTCAATACCTTCACGGGCAGAAATCCACTTCAAGGCGGTTTCAAGGTAGTCTTGACGGATTGCGGAGCCATTCAAATAGTCGCCGGCAATTTGATAAGCCGGGCACATGGTTTTGCTAAAATATTTTTTTGCTTCGGTCAGCCATTCTCCCGTATAAATCGCATTTCGTAATTCCTGCGTTGTCAGTTGTTCTCCTGCAATGTTGATGATTTTGAACCAGTCTAACTTCTCCTTATCCGTACCCTCGCAAATATAAATCATCAGCGGATAGTCCATAATCTGCTGTTGTTCCGTATGCGTCAGATTGGAAAATGTAAGATGGTTGATAGAGAAGTCACCTTGAACATATTGACAGATGCTTATTGTTCTCTGCTGACCATCAAGCACTTCAAAATTGCCATCATCATTTTTGACCCAGTACATTACGTTCAAAGGAAAATTCTTTGTGATGGTACGGATAACTTCGTCACGTTGTTTGTCTTTGTAGATAAATTCCCGCTGAAAAGCTGGGCGGATATTCAGCCTTCCACCGTAGCCCACAACACCGTTCTCAGCACTATCCTTGTATCCTGCAACAACTTCTCGCACAGGAATCTCATGTAGTTTGATTTTCATACATACTCTCTACTTTCTGCGAATAGTCAATCGCACATAAGTGATTTTTCCGTCGATCTTCCCCTCAGCATTTTTAATCAACCCTGGGATTGCCGTTGCATACGAATTGTGATCCGTCGATATAATTTCCTGCCGTGCAGAACCGGACGAATCACGTCGTCGTGTGAGTTGTCGGCTTGCGTCTGACGAGGATACGGAAGTACGGCTGCACCGTCCGCCGCCCCGTTCTCTCTCTCTCTCTCTCTCTCTCTACATTAACAGAATGTGAACAATCAGGGAAAGAGTAAACAAGATCTTTGCCATCAGTTCCTTTTCTGAACGCCACGATTTCAAATTGGTCAGGGTTATATTGCGACAAGAACGTGATTGGAACACCCATGACACCATAATAATCACAGGGAATATCTACTGTCCTGTCGACATTGATAGCGTCGTAGTTATCGTATTTAGGATATAATTCTGGCGAGTAGCTCCTGAATAGGGGCATATTTTCGTGCCTTTTTTCGATATCCACATTTGTGAACCAGCAAATGTTTCCCATTCGCCGCCATTTCTGTCCATGCTCATCAATCTTAAAATCGGTTTTCTTAATCTCGTAAGAATCGGGTACTTTGAACCAAAAATGTCCGCTATTATACCCCAACCATAATCTGTTTTCAGCAATCATCGGAAAAATCTCTTTATATGTGACAGCATTCATATTTCCAATGATTATAAAGTATTTTCTGTATTCTTCAAGTAACGCAATATACTCGCGGAACAGGGAGAACGGCGGGTTAGTTACCACCACGTCAGCTTCTCTTAGCAGCTCTACACACTCTGGGCTTCGGAAGTCTCCGTCACCATTAAGAAGTGTCATAGTATTTTTTCTGTTTCGCATAAGATATTCGACATCCGCAAGATCTGCCCGCCCATCGTGGTTTTCGTCTGTCACCTCGGTGATTTCTACTCGATAGGGTCTCCGAGTGCTACAAACCAATGGAGTTGTGTCAGTGTCTGGAACAAATGCAAGCTGTCCAGCATTGTCAACATAGTACTCAAATTCATCTCCAACCACGGGTGATGTTGCATAGCAAGTTGTTACCAATTTCTTCAACCCCAAAGCATTGAAATTCATGGCAAAGTACTTAAAGAAATTACTCTCGTAGGGATCATCGCAGTTGCACAAAACTGTTTTGCCAGCAAAGAAACTCCGGTAATGCTTGAGTTCCTTTTCAATCAGCGAAAGTTGCGTGTAGAACTCATCCTGTTTGTTCCTTGCAGAATCATGTAGATTGCTATTTCCAGCCATTATCTGTCACCACCTTCTTCGGTAGAAGAAAATATTTCCACAACATCATCAAGCCCACATCCGAGATAGTTGCAAATCTTTGCAAGGGCTTCCATGGAAACTGGCATCTGCTTTCCCATTTTTGCGAGCATATTTGTACTAATGCCTGTTTGTTGCCGCATCTCGGTTTTCGTGATTTTTCTATCTATCAACAATTTCCATAACTTGTCGTAGCTGTAAATCATCATGGTGCCCTCTCTTTGCATTTTGCTTTTATAATCTTATCACAGAATTCCCAAAAACGCAACAAATTATTGCATATCGAGATATGCTTTCGCGTGGGCAGCAGTAAGCAGGGTGAATATCTGCACCTATTTCCATAGCAGCAAAGCAAGTGTTGTGATTTCAGAAAAGAAGTTCATTATAGAGCAAACAGATTTTACCATGTAGCGCTTCTTAAATCCGTGTATCCCATACGCTGAACAGTAGCTATTTTTGCGCTTCTACACCAGACCACACGGATAGGTGAAGTCTGATATGCCTGCATTTGAACAATGCCACACAGAGGGGAAAACAAGCGAAATTCAACCCTTAGATGTACAAAAACAGGCGGCATCCAACCAAAGTTGAATGTCGCCTGTTTTGTCCAATCCTGTCTGACAGATGCCGATTTCGTAATTTTCTCAAATTACTGTCTTATCGGCACACGCCCGAAAGCGGGGATTTTTTCATGCCGGAAACCACAAAACTGCACCCGAAGCAGCCTGTTGCCGCCGCGTTGGCCTCCCGGGCGGCGGTACGCCCGGCCCTGCGGCAGGGCGGGGCCTTTGCGCTGGGGCTTGCCGGGGGCTGGGCCGTTCTCTACGGGGCTTTGCTCCCCTTTGGGCTGGGGCTGACATTGGGCCTGCCTGCGGACTGCTTTGCCGCCTGCGCAGCCGGAGCTGCGCTGAGCATCCTGTTCCACGGGTTCGGGGCGTTTTCACTGGACAGCCTCTGCCTGCTCTGCGCCGTGGGGGCGGCCGTGGCCGCCCGATGGCTCTGGCCAGGCAGGCTCCGCCCGGCATTTCTGGCCGGGTGCGGGGCGCTGGTGCTGGGAGGTGTCTGCTTTGCGCTGGGGCCCGGCGGGGCAGGCTTCACGCTGGTGTTCTTCTGCGGGGCAGATGCCCTGCTGGCGGGCGGCTTCGGCTATGCACTGCAGCGCTTCCCACCCGAAAAGCCCGGCTTTGGCACCCTGCTGGCCGCTTCTGCCGTGGCGGCGGCGCTGGGCGGGCTGCGCTTCGGCCCTCTCTGCCTTGGGGTAGCGGCCTGTGCCATGGTGGATGCTGCCCTCTGCTGCCGCGGGCAGGAAAAGCCCGCGCTGGCCTTTGCTGCCTTCACCGGGGCCGCGCTCTGCGCCGCAGACCCTTCCCTTGCCCCGGCGGCGGTGGGGCTCTGCTGCGGCACGGCGGCCGCGGTCCTGCTGGCCCCCGGGCGGCGGGCTGAGACCCTTGCCGCCTGTGCGGGCGGATGTGTGCTGGGGGTGCTCTGTGTTCCCGCCTCCGGCACGGCCCTGCCCCTGCTCCTCAGCGCCGGGCTGGGCTTTGCGGCCCCCGCCTTTTTCCCAAAACATTGGCTGACACCGGTGCCGGAAGCCCCCGCGCCGCCCGAGGAGCCGCCCCGGCTTTCTGCTGCCGCCACCCGGCTGGAAGCAGTGGCCGAGAGCCTTTCCTCGCTGGCCGAGACAGTGAACGCTGTGTACGATGCGTTTCCCCGCCGGTGCGACACCTTCCGCTGGGTCATCGACAACACCCACGACAGCCTGTGCTTCAACTGCGGGCGGCGGGAGACCTGCTGGAAGCAGGAATACACCGCCACGCTGGAGGGGATGAACGCCCTGCGGCCCATTCTGGAACAGCAGGGACACCTGCAGGCCAGCGATCTGCCCGGCCAGCTGTCCAGATGCATCCACCCGGCAGCGCTCTGCGCGGCGGCAAACCGCTCCTTTGCGCTCTACCGGAGCCGGAAGGAAGCCCATGTCCACGCCGAGGCCATGCGCACCGCCCTGACCGAACAATACAGCGCCATGGCCGATGCCCTGAGCGTGCTCAGTGAGCAGCTGGGCCGCCCCGGAAACCCGGAACCTTACAAATCTGGGCGGGTGGCGGCGTTTTTTGCCAGCCTGGGCACGCCGCCGCTGGAATGCGCTGTCACGCTGGACGACCTGGGCCGGGCACGGGCGGCGGTCACTCTGCCCCGCACCCGCTTCTCTTCCCCCGAGCTGGCCGCGCTGGCGCAGGAGACCGGGCGCATCTGCCGCCGGGACTTCGACCCGCCGCAGGTGCTCTCCTGCAAAGGGATGACCACCCTGCTCTTCTGCGAAAAGCCCGCCCTCCGGGCTGTGTTCGGAACTGCAGGCACGGCGGCAAAGGGCACTGTCTCCGGGGATGCGGTCCAGCAGTTCTGCAGTCCGGCCGCTGCCCAGATGATCCTGTGTGACGGCATGGGCACAGGCCGCCCGGCCGCCGTGGATGGCAGCCTTGCCGCCGAGCTCACTGCCCGCCTGCTGAAAGCCGGTTTCACCGCTGAGCTGGCAGCGCGACTGGTCAATGTGGCGCTGGCCCTGAAAAGCGATGAAGAGAGCGGGGCCACCCTCGACCTGATCAGCGTGGACCTTTACACTGGCACGGCACGGATCTTCAAGGCCGGGGCCGCCCCGGGCTTTCTGGTGCACGGGGGCCGCGCCCGTCCGGTGGGCGATATCAGCCTGCCCATCGGCATTCTGGGCGGTGTGAACGGCCAGAGCCGGGTGGTGCATCTCGCCGCCGGAGACTATGCCGTACTGGTCTCGGACGGTCTGCTGGTGGACGGCCCCGGCTGGGTGGCCAAGCAGCTGGAGCTCTCCGCCGCCGCAGGCGACCCGCCCGAAAAGGTGGCCCGGATCCTTGTGGAGACCGCCCGCGCCCGCGCCGAACAGACCGGCCGACCCGATGATATCACCGCCGCCGTGCTCCGGTTAGAGCCCTGCGGACATTGAAAATTTCACAAAAGGGGCATATAATAGCCTTATCTTTTATAAGGGAGGACTGCCCATGTTAAAACTCACCGTTTCCCAGGATGGCAGCGGCGATTTTGCCAGCATCTCGGAGGCCGTGCTGGCGGTGCCCTACGAGCTGGAAGCAGAGATCTGCATCGGGCCCGGCATCTACCGGGAAAAGCTGGTCTGTGAAAAACGGGCGCTCACCCTGCGGGGCGCGGGAGCCGATGCCACCACCCTGATCTTTGGGGACGGCGGCAAGCTGCCCCACCCGGATGGGCGGCCCACCCACACCTTCCGCAGCTACACCGCTTTTTTCGGCGGCGGCAGCGTAACGGTAGAAGATCTGACCATTGCCAACGATGCCGGTCCGGGCAGTGCCGTGGGGCAGGCCATTGCTGCCTATGTGGATGCCGAAAAGGCCGTGTTCCGCCGGGTAAGGCTGCTGGGCAACCAGGACACGCTCTTCTGCGCGCCCCTGCCCGAGGCTGAACGGGAGAAGGACGGTTTTCTGGGCCCCCGCAAGTTTGCGCCCCGCCGCCCCTCGGCGCAGTATTACCAGAGCTGCGAGATCGCGGGGGACATCGACTTCATCTTTGGCGGGGCCGATGCCCTGTTTGAGCAGTGCATCCTGCGCACGGTAGACAACCACCTTCCCCACAGCTACATCACCGCCCCTTCGGGCAGTGCCAACGGGCTGGGCTTCGTGTTCTGGGACTGCGATTTCGTCTCCGACTGCCCCGCCGGAACGGTCTATCTGGGCAGGCCCTGGCGGCCCACCGGCAAGACTGCCGTGCTGGACTGCCGCCTTGGAGCCCACATTGCGCCGGAGGGCTTTTCCGGCTGGAATGACCGTACGGACACCTGCCTTGCCCGCTTTACCGAGGCCGGAAGCAGCGGCCCGGGGGCACGCCAGCGCCCGGACTGGGTCGCAGCGCCCTCTGCCGCCGATGCCGCCGCCCTGCTGGCCCGGGCGCGGAAGCTCTGCCGCCCCTGAGATCAAAAACAAAGGAATACGAATATGAAAAAACTCCCCAACGCCGTAAAATGGCTCATTATCGTGGTGGTGCTGGCCCTGATGGGCTGGATGCTGGTCAAGGTGAACGACCGCGCCTCCCGCGTGAAGATGCCGGAACCGGACAACAGTCTGGGCATTTACCGGAAAGCAGATGCTTAAAAAGAGCGGCCCTCTCCGTCATTCCGAAACAATGACGGAGAGGGTCGTTTTACTTTGTATCCGTTGCAATGAACCAGAAGGTCGTGCCTTTGCCCAGCGTGCTCTGCACGCCGAAGCGGAAGCCGTGCTGCTGGAAGATGGCCTTGGTGATGGAAAGCCCCAGGCCGGTGCCCTGCTTGCCCGCATCGGAGCGGGAGCGGTAATACCGGTCAAAGATATAGGGCAGATCCTCGGCACAGATGCCGGGGCCGTGGTCCTCGATCTCCACCCGGACTCCCTCGGGCACCTTAGAGGCCCGCAGGAGGAAGATGCCGTCCCCGCCGATGTGGTGCATGGCGTTGCCCAGCAGGTTGTGGAGGGCGCGCTGCATCATGTTGGGGTCGGCATAGACAGGCAGCTCCTCCTCCGGCAGTTCCAGCTTGAGCTGCCAGCCATTTTGGGCACAGACCGCGTCATAGCGCTCACTGACCTCATCGCAGAGCTGGCCCATATCAAAGTGGACCTTCTCGCACTTTTCCGCGCCGCTGGTCACCTTGCTCAGCTCCATGACGCTGGAGACCAGCGCTGTCAGCCGGTCGGCCTCATCCACGATGATGTTCATCTGCTCGTCCCGGTGGGCCTTGTCGTCGCCGGTGATGTCCCGCACCGTCTCCGCATAGCCCTTGATGAGGGTCAGCGGGGTGCGCAGGTCGTGGGAGACATTCGCCAGCAGGTCGCGCTGCATCTGAGCCGCGTGCTGGACTTCCTTGGCCATGTGGTTGAACTCCTGCGCCAGGTCGCCCAGTTCGTCCCGGCGGTTGGTCTCCACCTGAACGGCATAGTCGCCCTGTGCCACCTGCCGGGCCGCGCCCGAAAGCTGGCGCAGGGGCTTGGTGAACCACTCGCTGAACAGCCACGCCGCGCTCATGGAAAAGGCAAAGATCAGCGCCGCCGCCAGCGGCAGCACCGTGCTCATCACCTCGCCAGCCTCCGAGACATGCATCAGGCTGGTGGTCACCAGCACAGTGTAGCTGCCGTCGGAGGTCGTTCTGCCCACCATCAGCTCCACCGTGCCCGAGGGCGTGGGCGGGTTGATCTTCCGCACACAGCTGCCGGTCTCGCGGCAAAGCTGGCGCATGGCGCGGGCGGTGCTGTAAGAGGGCAGCTCGCTGTTTTCATCGGTGGGCCGGGTGCGGTGCAGGTTGCAGTAGGAGAGGTTCTCCACCTTGAAGATCTGCCGCAGCGTGACATCGGAGATATCCACGCAGAAGCTGCTCATGCCGCCATTTTCGTAGATTTCGCTGCTGAGCTGGTTGAAAAACTGGCTGTTGACATAGAGCTGACTGCCGAACCCCCAATAAGAGAGGGTCTGGCCGTCGGCAATGGCATCGTCCAGCTTCTGCACGATGGCATCTGCCTGTTCGGTCAGCTGCTTCTGGATATGGGTGGTGTACAGGGGCTCCAGCAGCTGGGTGCACAAAAACCAGAACAGCACCAGCAGCAGCAGACAGATGAAGCAGAGGAACCACATCAGCTGCCCGCGGATGCCCACGGTACGCCGCTTTTTTTCGGGTTGCCGCATCAACCGCAAACCTCCTGTTTAACGCGCTGCATCCGGGTCGAACTTATAGCCGATGCCCCACACGGTGGCAATATAGCCCCGGCATTTGCCCAGATGGCCGCGCAGCATCTTGACATGGGTATCCACGGTGCGGTCCTCGCCAAAATAGTCGTAGTTCCACACCTTCTGCAGGATCTTCTCCCGGCTCAGGGCAATGCCCTTGTTGGAGGCCAGGAACACCAGCAGGTCAAACTCCTTGGGGGTCAGGCTCACATCCTCGCCCGCCACCCGCACGGTATGGCTGGCCGTGTCGATGGTCAGTTCGCCGAAGGTCATGGTGCCGTCCGATGCCTCGGAGCGAGGCATGGTGCGGTTGAGCACCGCCTTGACACGGGCCACCAGCTCCCGCGGGGAGAAGGGCTTGACCACATAGTCATCCGCGCCGCCTTCCAGACCGGCCAGCTTGTCATACTCCTCGCCGCGCGCGGTCAGGATGATCACCGGCGTGTTGATGTGGCGGGCGCGCATCTCGCGCAGGCAGGTCATGCCGTCCATAAAGGGCATCATCACATCCAGGATCACCAGATCAAAACCGCCGCCGCTCAGCAGCGAAAGGGCGGCAGAGCCGTCGCCCGCTTCCTCGCAGACATAGCCTGCATATTGTAAATGCTCCCGGATCAGTTCCCGGATGCGGGGTTCATCATCAACGATCAGTATCTTTGCCATCTGAGGTTTCCTCCTCGTTATCAAAATAGCTCCAGTTTCTAGGGGTATCATAATATAATTATTGGAAAATTTTGTGAAGTTTAAGTGAATGGTTTGGAAAACCGCCGCCCCATTTCTTTTAGTATACCACAAAAGCCCCGCAAGAAACAGCAGGAGCCTGCCGCCGGCTTGCTTCTCTGCTATAAAGTGTGCTATACTGATTTGATAAAACAACCATCAGAACAAAGGAAATCTGCCTATGCGCATCGGATTCGTTGAACTGCTTCTCATCCTGCTCATCGCGTCACTGACCATCGGGCCCAGTGCGGCCCTGTGGGTAGACCGCTGGCTTCGCCGCGCCAACCGGGCCAGCGCCGCCGCTGCCCGCCGCCGGGCCGTGCAGGAGGCCCAGCGTACCGCCGAGCGGGAGGAAGTGCTCCAGAGGTTCCAGAAATTGAGCATCGTGTTTACGCTGGCCGCGGTTGCTGCGCTGGTCTGGGCGCTGGTGCTCCGGCCCATTGAGGCCCCTCCCAAAGCCTACACTGCCCCGGATCACCGGCAGGCCTCCGGCGCGGCACAGGCAGAGCTTTCCACCGACCGCAGGGAGATCTGGGATCTGGGCGGGTATCAGGGTGTGGACTGCATCCGCACCCGGGATGGCCTTGTCTATGCGGCGGCGTGGAACGGCTCCTCCCTGAAAAAACGCACCAGCGATCTGGTGCGCACCGACGGCGGCAACGCTGCGGTCATCCTGAGCGTAGAGGGCGAGCTGACCGGCTTTGCGTTCGATGCTGCGGGAGACCTGTGGCTCACAGTCCTCACCCCTGCCGGGGGCACCCTCTGCCGCGCCCGGCACGACAGCTGGGGCGCTTCGGTGGAGCAAGTGGTCACGCAGATCGACGGTGCCCCGCTGGGGGCCCTTTCTGCCGTGGAGGTCGGTGCGGACGGCAAGGTCTACTTTGCCGTGGTCGGGCAGGAGAGCGCGGAACAGGGGCTGGAAAGCGCCCTGCGCACCGAGCTGCTGGCCCACACCGGAACAGGCGCGGTATACGTTTATGATCCCGCTGCCCGCACCGTGGAGCAGGTGGTGGGCGGCATTGCCGGAGCGTCCGGCCTTGCGCTGGACGAGCGCACCCAGACCCTCTACATCTCCGACCTCGGCAGCCGCTGCATCTGGAGCGCGGCGGCCTCTGCCCGCGGCCTGACTGCAGGGGGCAAGGGCTGTCAGAGCAGCTTCAGCGGGCTGCCGGGCTATCCCGGCACGCTGGCGCTGGATGAGGACAGCACCCTCTACATCAGCTACCGCTGGGCCAGCTCCAGCTGGCTGGAGCGCCATGCAGGCAGCACCTTCCTGCGCGGTGTGGCCCTGCGGCTGAGCGAATCGATGCAGGAGAACCTGTTCTCCCTGCCCGCCGACGGCATCCGCGCCGAGGCCGTTTCCACCGCCAGCGGAAGCTGGCTGTGGAGCTTTTCCGGCAAGCCTCAGGGCAGCAGCTCTGCCCTCTGCCCGGTGGAGAACCGGGTGTATTTTGGCATCGCGGGAGAAAAAGCGCTTTACTCTGTACGGGTCTGAACCGCTCCGTCACGCTTCGCGTGCCAGCTCCCCTGCCAGGGGAGCCCTGGCATCCCGGAAAAATTGTTGTAAACGCTTGGGCCCAATCGAACACCGAACATCGGGTCATCGCGGCAACCAATCGATACGAGGTAATTGATATGACAGACGCATTCAAACAGCAGATCCAGGCGGAAGCCCGGCAGGCAGTGGAAGAGCTGCTGGAACAGGCAAAGCTGAAAAAGGGCGACGTGTTCGTGGTGGGCTGCTCGTCCAGCGAGATCGTGGGCGGGCACATCGGTAAGGACAGCAGTCTGGAGGCCGCACAGGCCGTGTATGCAGGCATTGCGCCGGTGCTGGCCCAGCGCGGCATCTGGCTGGCGGCACAGTGCTGCGAGCACCTGAACCGGGCCATTATCATGGAGCGGGAAGCCGCCGAACAATACGGTTGGGAGGAAGTGTGTGTCGTGCCCCGGCCCCATGCGGGCGGCAGCTGGGCCACCACCTGCTGGAAGCAGTTCAAAGACCCCATTGCTGTGGAGGAGATCCGCGCCCACGCCGGTATCGACATTGGCGGCACCCTGATTGGGATGCACCTGCGCCGGGTGGCCGTGCCGGTGCGGCTGAGCCTGAACCGGATCGGTGAAGCAAACATTCTCTGCGCCCGCACCCGCCCGAAGCTCATTGGCGGAGAGCGCGCAAAATATACCGAGGAGGACTGATGTCTTATGGCAGAAAAAACACCGGAAGAGATGCGGGAGGCCGTGCTGGCCATCCGTGAAAAGATGGCCGCTGCTGCCCGGGAGGCAGGCCGCGACCCTGCCGAGGTCCAGCTGTGCGCCGCCTGCAAGACCCGCACCGCTGAAACCGTGGCCGCAAGTGCCGCCCTGCCCATTGACGTGTTTGGCGAAAACCATGTGCAGGAGCTCTGCGCAAACTTTGACGCAGGCGCTTACTGCGGCAAGCCCATCCATTTCATCGGGCACCTGCAGACCAACAAGATCAAAAAAGTCCTGGGCCGGGCCAGCCTGATCCAGAGCGTGGGCAGTGAACACCTTCTGACCGCCATCGAGAAGGAAGCCGCCAAGGCGGGCATCGTGCAGAACGTCCTGCTGGAGGTGAACATCGGCGGGGAGGAGAGCAAGAGCGGCGTTTCGCCGGAAGCGCTCTGGCCCCTGCTGGATGCCGCTTCCGCACAGGAGCACATCCGGGTCAAGGGCCTGATGGCCATTCCCCCGGTCAATGATGACGATGCACAGAACCGCCGGTATCTCGCCGCCGTCCACGACCTGTTCGTAAAGGCAGGGGAGCGCGGCTATTCCAACGTGGAGATGCAGACCCTCTCCATGGGCATGAGCGGCGATTATGAGAACGCCATCCGCGAAGGCGCGACGCTGGTGCGCATTGGCACCGCGATCTACGGCGAACGGGATTATAGGAAAAGATAAAATTGCTCGCCCTCTCAGTCTCGCTTCGCTCGCCAGCTCTCCCAAAGGGAGAGCCCTTGGCATAAAGATGAAGCTTGCAAATCCTGCCAAAGCCTCCCACTTTGGGGGAGGTGGCATTGCGTCAGCAATGACGGAGAGGGTGAGCCCGTTAAAAAGGAGGAACCATGGCAAAGCAAAACATCAAAGACCCCGGAGCACATCACAACAGCAGCGGCGCGCTCATCCGCCGCTTTTTACCCTATCTGGCAAAGCACAAGGCAGTGCTCTTTCTCGACCTGTTCTGCGCCGCGCTGACCACCCTGTGTGACATCTTCCTGCCCAAGATCATGAGCACCATCACCAACTCGGCCATGGGCGTGGGCATCACCCTGACCACTGGCATCGTGCTCAAGCTGGCGGGCATCTACTTTGTGCTCCGCATCATCGACGGTGCGGCCCAGTATTTCATGTCCGGCATCGGCCACATCATGGGCGTGCACATCGAGACCGACATGCGCCGGGATGCCTTTGACCACCTGCTGCTGCTCGACCACACCTATTACAATAACACCAAGGTCGGCACCATCATGGGCCGCATCACCAACGATCTGTTCGATGTGACCGAGTTTGCCCACCACTGCCCCGAGGAATTTTTCATCGCCTTCATCAAGATCCTGGCCTCCTTCATCATCCTGTGCCAGGCCAGCATCCCGCTGACGCTGGCGGTGTTCGCCTGCGTGCCCCTGATGGGCGTAGTGTCCGTTTACCTGAACGGCCGTCTGCGTGCCCGGTTCCGGCAGCAGCGCATCCAGATCGGTGAGCTGAACGCCACCATCGAGGACAGCCTGCTGGGTCAGGGCGTGGTAAAAGCCTTTGCCGCCGAGGAGCAGGAGCGCGCCAAGTTCGAGCAGGGCAACAAGGACTTTGAGCACATCAAGACGCTGGGCTACTACGCCATGGCGGCCTTCAACACCTCCACCCGCCTGTTCGACGGCCTGATGTATCTGGTGGTCATTCTGGCGGGCGGCCTGTCGCTGGTCAACGGCAAGATCACCGCCGGTGACCTGGTGGCCTACATGCTCTATGTCACCACCCTCATCGCTACCATCCGCCGCATCGTCGAGTTTGCCGAGCAGTTCCAGCGCGGCATGACCGGCATCGAGCGCTTTGCCGAGATCATGGACACCCCCGTGCCCATCCACGATGCCCCTGATGCCCGGCCCCTGCAGCCCGGCCCCGGTGCCATCCGCTTTGACGATGTCAGCTTTGAGTACCCGGACGACCACAACAAGGTGCTCCACCATGTCAGTCTGGACATCAAGGCAGGCGAGCGGCTGGCTCTGGTCGGCCCCTCCGGCGGCGGTAAGACCACCCTGTGCAACCTCATCCCTCGCTTCTACGATGTGACCAGCGGCCACATCTACATTGACGGGCAGGACATCCAGCAGGTCACCCTCAAGAGCCTGCGCGAGGACATCGGTATCGTCCAGCAGGACGTGTACCTGTTCAGCGGCTCTGTGGCGGATAACATCGCCTACGGCAAGCCCGATGCCACCCGGGAGGAGATCATCGAAGCTGCCCGTCTGGCCGGTGCAGAGCGCTTTATCATGGCCCTGAAGGACGGCTTCGACACCTATGTCGGCGAGCGTGGTGTCAAGCTCTCGGGCGGCCAGAAGCAGCGCATCGCCATTGCCCGTGTCTTCCTGAAGAACCCGCCCATCCTGATCCTGGACGAGGCCACCAGTGCACTGGACAACGAGAGTGAGATCCTTGTGGGGCAGAGCCTGGAAAAGCTGGCCCATGGCCGCACCACCCTGACCATCGCCCACCGCCTGACCACCATCAAGAACTACGACCGTATCCTGGTGCTTGGCTCCGAGGGCATTGTGGAATCCGGCACTCACGAAGAGCTGCTGGCAAAGCAGGGCGTGTACTACCGCCTGTGGAACCAGCTGCCCGGTGAGGACACCTTATAACAGGAGAACGTTTATGACAGAACGTGAAAAATGGGAAGCAGGTCTCTGGTACGACGCAAACTACACCTCGGAGCTCTGTGCCGAACGAGAGAAAGCCGAGGAGCTCTACACCGAGTTCAACCAGACCCGCCCCTCTGAAAAAGCAAAGCGGGCAGAGCTTCTGCGTCAGCTGCTGCCCCACATGGAAGAACATGTGTTCATTCTGCCGCACCTGTATGTGGATTACGGCTATCACTGCTTCATCGGTGCGGGCACCTACATCAACCACGGTGCTTACCTGATGGACTGCGCAAAAATCACACTGGGCAGGCACTGCTTCATCGGCCCCAACTGCGGCATGTACACTGCCATCCACCCCATGCTGCCGGAAGAGCGCAACAGCGGCCTTGAGACCACAGCCCCCATCACACTGGGGGACAACGTCTGGCTGGGCGGTGATGTCACCATCCTGCCCGGGGTCACCATCGGCTCCAACACGGTCATCGGTGCAGGCAGCGTGGTCACAAAGGATATTCCCTCCGGCGTGGTGGCCGTGGGCAACCCCTGTAAGGTGCTGCGGCCTATCACCGAAAAAGACAGCATCCGGTATCAGAAATAATTGCAACAACAAAAAGCGGGACCGCTGAGTTTTCAACGGTTCCGCGTTTTGTTGTGGAAAATCAGGTGTTATTTTTCTTCCGGTTCATCGTCCAGCTTTTTCCGATTCTTCTGCACCAGATGTGCACAGAATTGGAGCAGCGCAAAGCAGAGCAGACCTGTCGAAACACCAGTAAACGCAGCGCCCATCCAATAGCCATAGGTCAGGCCATGAAGCACCGTAACCGCCACAGCCGCCAGCAGAGAACAAACCGCATTGGCACCCATACTGGAAGAAAGATGGCGGTCCCACAGGCCATTCCGGACGCACTCTGCAACGGTGTAAACACATCCGGCCATAAAAACGACCCCTTCTCCGGTCGCTTTCTCTGCATTGCCCGTCAGCTGCTGAATCACCATTGCGGCCAGCAGACCGCCCCACATCAGCCAGAAGCCACGCCTCTCAATTTGGGACATGGTCTGCTCCTGCATCTCATCCAGAACATTTTTCTTGCTGTACAGTGAAAATTTCATTTCTCATTCCTCCCAGAACAGTTCATCCAGTGTTTTTCCCAGAATTTTGCAGATGCTGCGGCAGAGATTGATGGTGGGGTTGTACTCGCCCTTTTCGATCGCGTTGATGGTCTGGCGCGAGACCCCAGCCGCTTCTGCCAATGCCCCCTGCGTCATATCTTTTTCCGCGCGGGCAGCTTTCAGTTTCAGATTCTTCGGCATCCTGTCACCTCGTCTCTTTCCTGTGAGGGTAAGCTCATTCCCTCTGGATACAGAATAGCACTCACCAGACATTATGTCAAGTATAATTTACTTTTTGTCTTGTATTTTATATTTCAAAAATAGAAAAAGCCCCGTGTCCGGCATATCGCACCGGCACGGGGCTTTGCAATGATTTCAGAAAAACGTTCCCGGCCCGAAGAGGTCACGCTTCCTTTGTTCTCTTTTTATACTGCTCGATGAATCCCAAAGAAGGGCTCTACTGTGGAGACAGATACTCCATTCATTTTCGCCTGCTTTATTCCATAATTTTTCCGCGCCACTGCTTCCACAAATGCACGGTCTTTTTCAGAGGCATTGTAGTAATCCACACCGAACCGCTTACAGGTTGTAAGCAGTTCATCCAACCACGACATGGTTTCATCAGACATTGGAGAAAAAACAATGTCGATATCCTTATCATATGGTTTCATTTGCTTTCCCCCTATTCTTCAAAAAGATACGATGAAAATATATCCTTGGCTGCCTGATCTGCAATCATAAATGTTCTCGGCCCGCCAGGATGTAAGGATGCAACCGGATGCGCTCCAAAATCCCGGAGATAGTGCTGTTCCAGTTCGTCCGTTTTTGCCTCAAAAATAACCACGGCAGATTTACAATCGTTTTTTCATCAGCTTCAGGTTCGTTGCTTCCGCCATCCCGAAGCCGCCGTAAAAGTGCATGTGGTGCGCATCATCCGGACAGACCAGTTCAATCATCTGTGCACCACGTTCCCGCACACGCTGTTCCACTTCTTGGAGAAGTAATCTGCCATACCCCTTGTTCTGATACTCCCCGAAAATCAGGATCTCATCGAGGAAATAGAACGTGAAATCGTCATAGCTTTCCAAAAAACCGATGACAAGCCCTGTTGAAATATCGTTGTCATCTTCTTGCATCAGGCAGAGGGAATCCTCCATCGTTACCATCTGACGGATTCGCTTATATGCCTTTTCATAAGTCCAGCACCCGCCAGAATGTTGGTTGTAGTGGTTCATATAAAGCGTTGCTGCTTTTTCAACATTTTCCTCTGTAATAGGGGTATAATTCATTGATTCAGCTCCTTCTTCTTATAAAATAAAAATCCCCATGCCCACACGATTGAGATGCGGGCATGGGGCCATGAAATATCAGGTTTTATTCTCCCACGATGAGCCGGACGGCACCATAGATGCCAGCATCATTGCCGAGGGTAGCGGCAACGATGGGGGTCTCGCGGCAGGAGCTGAAGGCATAGGTCTTGAAATGCTCCCGCAGGGGGTTGAAGAGGACATCTCCGGCACGGGCGACACCGCCGCCCACCATAAACATCTCGGGGTCGGTGGTGGAGGCAATAGAGGCCAACGCCATGCCCAGGATGTCGGTCATCTCGTCCACCTCACGGGCGGCCAGTGCATCACCTGCACGGGCGGCATCAAAGACATCCTTGGCGGCAAAGTCGGTGCCGCGCAGGGTGCAGGGGGTGTCCGGGTTCTCGTCCAGCAGCTTCTTCATACAGCGGACCACGCCGGTGGCACTGGAATACTGCTCCAGACAGCCGTGCTTGCCGCAGCCGCAGACCGCCGTCTCGTGGGGGTTGACGGTGATGTGGCCGATCTCGCCGCCTGCACCGTGGGCACCTTCGATGATCCTGCCGTTGACGATGACACCGCCGCCGACACCGGTGCCCAGCGTGACCATCACAGCGCTGCGGCAGCCCTTGGCACAGCCCATCCAGATCTCGCCCAGCGCAGCCACGTCGGCATCGTTGCCCACCAGCACCTTGATGCCGTCCAGCAGGCCGGACAGCTGGATGGAGACGTTCCGCTCACCCCAGCCGCCGAGGTTGGCGCAGACAATGGGCACAATGCGGCTGTCCAGCACAGGGCCGGGCACACCGACACCCACGCCCTCCACCTGCTCGGCAGTAATGCCGTTTTCCTGCATCTTGTCCTTCACGACCTTGGCCAGGTTCCCGAGGATGTGTTCACCTGCATTGGAGGTGTCGGTGGGCACCTCCCACTTTTCCAGCAGAGCGCCCGCCGTGGTGAACAGGCCCACCTTGGCCGTGGTGCCGCCCAGGTCGATGCCGAATGCGTACTCTTTCATATTCATTTACCCCTTCTTTGCGGCGGTCAGGCCGCCGGTTTTCTCATCGTTATCATTATAACATATCCATTTGCAAAAGACAGAGGCTGAAACAGGATTTATGCAAAAAGCCGAAAATCCGTTTCGATTTTTGGCAAAGCAAAAGGCCCTCCCGCAGTGGGAGGGCCGGAAAGCCTTGGGAGAACTTACTCCTCGTCAGAGGATTCCTCTTCGTCATCCTCATCCTCGTCGTCATCATCCGTCTTGGGCTTATAGAAAATGCCGCTGAGGAAGATGCTGATAAAGTACAGCAGGCACATGGGAACTGCCACGAAGCACTGCGACACGATATCGGGCGGGGTGATGATGGCTGCGACCAGGAAGATCAGGACAATGGCAACGCCGCGGCCCTTCTTCATGATCTCGGGGTTTGCAATGCCCATCTTGGCCAGAATGATGGTGACCAGAGGCATTTCAAACACACAGCCGAAGATGATGAACATAGTCAGGCAGAGGTTGATGTAGCTCTCGATGCTGATGGATGCCGTGATGTAATCGGTACCCTCCAGCGTAACGAGGAAGTTCAGCATGAACGGCAGGGTGACCTTGTAGGCGAACAGCACACCCACGCAGAACAGCGCCAGACCGAACAGCAGCACCAGCCGGAAGAAGAAGCTCTCGCTCCGTTTCAGGCCGGGTTTTGCAAAGGCGTAGACCTGATACAGCGCCACCGGAATGGTCACGATCACCGCAGCGATCAGGGACACCCGGAAATACTGCATCAGCTTTTCCTGCGGGGCCAGGAACACGAAGGTGTAGTTCGCATTCATTGCCATGGCCGTCAGCAGGTCGATCAGCTTATCCGAAATTGCCAGGAAGCCGATCACGCCCACTACAAACACCGCCGCGCAGATGATCAGCCGGTTCCGCAGCTCTTTCAGATGTCCGGTCAGCGTCATGCTGCCGTCGTCCGACATGACTTCGGCTTTCTTTTTGCGCTTCACGTTGGTAGCCACAAATTACTCCTCGTCCTTCTTCTCAGCCTTTTCCTCGGTCTTGGTCTCGGCAGGCTTGGCATCGCCGTTCTCATCCACGTCTTCCATGCCTTCCTTAAAGTTCTTCATGGTCTTGCCGAACATCTTGCCCAGCTTCGGCAGGTTCTTGGGTCCAAAGATGACCAGAACGATGATCAGAACAATGATAAGCTCCTGAGGTCCGATTCTCATAATAATAATCTCCTTTTTACTCTTGCCGCGCCGCTCTGGCGGGCTGGATTCCAGTTTTTATCCTACAACCGCGGGCGCGGGTGTATCCATGTACTTAGACCTTTGCCTCTTCGGCAGGGGCAGCCTCCTCAGCGGGAGCAGCCTCGGCAGGGGCTTCGTTTGCAGCGGGGGCCTCCTCAGGCTTTTCCTCTGCAGCAGGCTCTTCTGCCTTTTCCTCTGCCTTCACAGGCTCAGCGGCAGGCTCCTCCGCCTTGACGGGCTCTTCGGGCAGCTCCTCCACGGTATCCTCCAGCTCGGCCACTTCCTCGACCTCTTCGGCCTTCTTGGCTTCTTCCTTGCTGGTCTTACCGATGTTGGTAAAGCTCTTGGTGACATCCTTCATGCTGTCGTCGATGTCCTTCTTGATGTCGGTCAGGGGAGCAACGGCTTCCTTGATGGGGGCCTGGATCTCGTTCAGGGGCTCCACCACATTCTTCTGGATCTCCTCGGAAGCGGCACCGGTGTACTTCTTCAGCTCCCGCAGCATCTTGCCGAGCTTGCGGGCGTACTCGGGCAGCTTATCGGGACCGATGACCACGAAGGCCACGATGGCCACCAGGATCAGCTCTGTAAAACCAATTTTCATAGCGTTCCAATTCCTTTCCTCTCACACAACAGGCATCCTTTGCGGCCTGCCGTGCTGTTACTGCACAGGGGATGCGGCGCGGTGTGCGCCTTTGTTGCCCTATGTATACCGGAAGTATGTGAACTTCAAATGAACTTATTTTGAACAGTATATGAACAAGAGCAATTTCGTGTTCATTTATATAACAGTTCATATACTCCGCCAAAGATATTACGTCTTGGAATCACTCGACCGGATTGGTCAGCGTACCAATACCATCGATCTCGCACCGCACCACGTCTCCGGGCTTGAGGAACTGCGGCGGGTCCATGCCCATGCCCACACCCGCCGGGGTGCCGGTGGCAATGATGGTGCCCGCTTTCAGGGTCATGCCCTGCGAAAGCTCGGCAATGACATGGTCGATGTCAAAGATCTGCAGGGCGGTATTGGAATCCTGCCGCTTCTCGCCGTTGACAAAGCTGCGGATGCCCAGCCTGGGCGGGTAGTCGGCAAAGGCATCTGCCGTGACGATGCAGGGCCCGATGGGGGTAAAACCGTCCAGACTCTTGCCAAAGTACCACTGTTTGTGCGCCGTCTGCACATCCCGGGCTGAGACATCGTTCAGGATGGTGTAGCCGAAGATATAGTCCCGGGTCTGACCGGCGGGCACATCCCTGGCATCCCTGCCCAGCACCACAGCCAGCTCACACTCGTAATCCAGCTTTTTCACCAGATCGGTGTGGGCCTCGATGGGGCCGCCGTCCGGCACGGCGCGGGTCACGCGCTTGGAAAAGTAGATGGCATCCTCGTGCTTGGTGGCAAAGGCAGCGGCAGAATATTTCTCCGCCTCATCGGAGTGGGCCATATAATTGATGCCCAGGCAGATGACATCCTGTGCCGGGGCCGGGATGGGGCTTTCCAGCGTGACGGCCTCCACAGGCAGAGCGGGAATGCCCGCAATGGCCAGCGACAGCCCATACCGCACCTGCGGGGTCAGAAACGGGATGGCCTCGCTCAGGGTCTCATAGCTCAGGCCCAGCCAGCTCAGCGGCCAGACCTGCCGCCCATCCTCCGATAAAATCGCCGGGTCTTCCACGCCGTCCGGCAAGCGGCAGGTAATAAAGCGCATACCGCATCCCCTTTCTCAGTGCCGATACGCAATGGCGTTCCGGATACGCTCCGCCTCGGCCTGACCAGCCAGCTGGCGCACCAGTTCCAGTGCAAAGGGGATAGCACCGCCCAGCCCATAGCTGGTGGTGATGTTGCCATCCACCACGACCTCTTCATCGTGGACGATGGCACCGGCCAGTTGATCCTGGAAGCCAGCGTGGGCGGTGGCGTTCCTGCCCTCCAGCAGGCCCAGAGAGGCCAGGATGCTGGGGGCGGCACAGATGGCGGCCACCTTCCGGCCCGCCTTTGCAAAGGCGGCACAGGTCTCGGTGACCGTCTTGTTGGCGGCAAGGTTGGGTGTGCCCGGGATCCCGCCGGGCAGAACGACCATGTCCACATCGGAATAATCCACTTCCTCGGCCAGCGCATCGGCGGTCAGGTGGATCTTATGGCTGCTCACCAGCTCCCTGCGGCCCATGGCAGAGGCCACGATGACCTCCACCTTGGCGCGGCGCAGCAGGTCAACCACCAGCAGAGCTTCGCACTCCTCGGTGCCATCGGCAAAAAATACAACTGCCTTACTCATCTTTACAGACTCCCTTCTAAAAAAGCGCGCCGCAGGGCGGGTGCTCCCCTGCCCCGCGGCGCGCGGTCCGTGTTATTCTTCGGCGGGCTGTTCCGCCTTTTCTTCCAGCAGGCGGCGCAGCACGCTGTCATCCTTGCTGATGACCCGGCTCACCCGGCTGATGATGGCGCTGGACGCACCAATGTTGCCCATGATGCTGGTATAGCTCTGCTTGTTGACCAGCTTTTCCGCGATGTTATACCGCTGCTCCATTGCACTGAGCTCGGCGTAGCTGCAAACATCCTGCAAAAAGCGGTAGCACTCCTCAGGCGTTTTCAATTCCAGCAATGCAGAATACAGGCCGGACTCTCCGGTGGGATGATCTTTTGCCATGGCTTGTTCCTCCCCTATCGTTCAGGTTGGGTCTGGCCCGCGCGGGGCACTTCAATACACTACTTTATTGTAGTGCAAACGCGGCAAAAAATCAACGGGAAATTTACAGCATTTTTTCCAGCGTGGTCAGCTGCATGGGAATGCCCGCAGCTTCTGCCTCGGCGGGGCCCAGCACGCGGTAGCCCTTGGTCTTGAAGAACTGCAGCACCGGCAGGCACTTGGTGTGCACCTCGCAGTACAGGCGGCCCCGGCCCTCACCCCGGGCCAGGCGCTCACAGGTGGCCAGGATATCCCGGCCCAATGCCTTGCCCCGGTACTCGGGCTTGAGGTAGAGGTGGAGCAGGTGCAGGGCCGTGTTCTCCATCTTCCAGGCAAAGTAGCCGATGGTCTTGCCGCCCAGCACCACGAGGAAATAGTTCACATCGTTGTCGATATCTGCCTCAATGGCATCGGCGCTCTGCAGCGTTTCCACCAGCGTGTCCAGCTGCTTTGCGGGGTAATAGCGCTTGTAGACCTCGTGCCAGATCTCACTGGCAAGGTCAGCGTTGGCGTGAATGTATTTGGCCTTTGCGACCAGCTTGTAATCGGGTTTCATAGTGCTCCTTATGCGTATACGATATAATCCGGCTTGCGGGGGGCGGCGGGGCGGGGTTCCTCTGCCGGGTAGCCCAGAATGCAGTGGCCCACACCGATATAGTCCCCTTCAATGCCCCACTTCTTCAGCAGGGCCTTGCCCTCTTCGGTCTCGAACTCTTCCTTTGCGCGGTTGATCCAGCAGCTGCCCAGCCCGATGGCGGCAGCAGCGTTCATCAGGTTGCCCATCACAAGGCTGCCGTCCTGCACTCCACAGCGGGCGTTGGCATCCGCCAGCACCACCAGAATGGTGGGGGCACCGTACATGGGGTCGCCCGTGTTGCCCATCACGGCAGCATTCATCCGGGTGAGCTGGGCGCGGGTCTCGGCATCCTGCACCACCACGATCTTTGCACTCTGGCGGTTCATAGCGCTGGGGGCAAAGGTGCCTGCGCGCAGAACGGCTTCCAGCTCCTCTTTCGTGATCTGCTCCGGCTTGTAGGCGCGGCAGCTGCGGCGGGTCTCAAGGGTATGTAAGGTTTCATTGGTCATAGCAATTTCCCTCCCTAAAAGTTCTGGTGTTATTGTACCATACAACGCCGTAAAGTGCAAAACAAAAAGGCGGCTGCGCCTTCCTTTTTGAAAGCGCAGCCGCCTGATTGCTCTTCGTTGGTTTGGAACGAGATGTTTTACAGCGCGGTCTTGATGTTGTGATGCGTGGAGCTGTAACGAACAACTGCTTCCATCAGGGCAACGGGCCACAGAATGACCTTACCCAGAATCTCGGCCGGCTTGACATCCACCGTATCCATGCTGTTGATGCCGAACAGAACCAGACAAGCAATGCCGCAACCCAGAATGTAATAGTACATAAGTCAAACCTCCTATATTTTTCTCACAGGCTTACGCCTGAAGCTCAAGTGTCGGCGGGGCGTTTTCCGCTCTCCGCATTCTTACTATACCGCAGTTTTGATATAAAGTCAATATCCAAAAACGTGAAACAAATTAAAGTTTCTTTTGAAAGCCGTTTTGTTCATGTAAATAAAGCAGTAAAGTTCACTTTGCTTTATAAATGTGAAGTCAGTGTCCTGAATTGGCCGTGAGCCGGAAACAAATTGTTCATATTCTGCCCTGAAAGAGGCCGAAAACGGTCGTTTTGTACTTGTAAGAAAAACAGGAAATGGTGCACAAAGCTCCATCTGCAATTTTGTGCAGAGCGCCCTGCAATAACAGCTGTTTTTCATACGTTTACAGGTTAAGGAAAGACGTGTCGGAATTTTTTGTTTTTTGAAGTGAGGACACCGCCATGAAGAAAATTTTTCGCAAAAAAATTTTTGCTTTTTTCCTCTCGGCCCTGCTGGTGCTGGCCCTTTCCCTGCCCGTTTTTGCGGACATGGGCCCCAAGCCCTCGGTCACGCTCAAGCTCTATTACACACCGGGCCAACGCTATGCTGTCACCCTGCTGGGCAATACGGCCCTCAACGGCCCCTGGACCGCCCCGGCAGACTACCGGGAGCGGATGGGTTCCCGCGAGGCCTGGGAGGCCTTCCGGAACTACCCCGCCCCGGAGGGCTACTACTTTCTGGGCTATTTTCAGGAATACCCCGGCGATGCCGATGCAGAGTTCGTCTGGGGCTACTACCCGCCCAACAAGTTCTATGTTCTGCTCTATAATATAGAGACTGGTACATTCTACCGCAGTGAGGAGCCGGTGGAGCGCTATGCCTTTTCCAGCGAGTGGCAGGTGCTTCTCGATTCCCAAGACGGCCTGCGGATCTACCACAACCGCAACGATTCCGACATCCTTTCCTCCTTTGCCGCCCGGGTGCTCATTACCCTGATTTTAGAGCTGACGTGGGGCATCCTGCTTTTCGGGCTGCGCGGCCCTGCCCAGCGCACTCTCATCGGCAAGGTCAACCTTGCCACGCAGATCATCCTGAACCTCGGGCTGTGCTACGGCACGCTCTATCTCGGGCCGATGTGGGGCAATTTTCTTTATTTTGCACTGGAGGTGCTGGTGTTCTCCGTGGAAGCCTTTGTCTACAACCGGTATCTGCCCTGGCCGGAGGGCAAAAAGCCTCACCCCATCTTCTATGCGCTGACCGCCAATCTCCTTTCCTTCAGCATCGGGCTGGAATTGAACACCCACTGCACCAACACGCAGATCCGGCTGATCGGGCTTGCCTGTCTGGTGCTGTGGTACGCCGGGCCGTGGTTCTGTCGAAAGCTGCGGAAAGTGCAAAATGCACAATAAAAAGAAAAATATTCGTCAAGAATCAATCTTGTTGCGCACCGGGAAATCCGCTATAATAGAAGCGTCAAACCAGATTTTACCGGAAAGGAGACACGGACGTATGGCAAAAGCATCTCAGGTCGTTTTACTGGAAAATGAGTTTTACCTCATCAAGGCACCCAATGGGAAGGTGTTGGAGATCAAGAACTTCAACACGGAGAACGGCGCGGCCATCCGTCTGTGGGACTACGCCGGGCATCCGTGGCAGCAGTGGCAGTTCGTGGATGCCGGCGAGGGACGCTGGCGGATCAGGAACCGCTTTACGGGCAAGTTCATCGATCTGGCCCTGGGCGGCGTAGTCGAGGGCACCTGGCTGCACCAGTGGGGCCGCACCAGCGGGCTGAGCCAGTGCTGGGAGCTGGAGTCCACCCGGAATGGCCGCACCCGCATCCGCAACGTGCTGGCCGACAAATACATCGATCTTGTGGGCATGAACACCTCCAACGGTGCACAGGCCCAGATCTGGAATTACGTCTCGGGCGGCAATCAGGAATGGAACCTGGTGCGCGTTGACCCCGACACCGCGCAGACCAACGCCCGTGCCGAGGAGAAGCGGGACCCGGAGCCCACGCCCTCCCAGCGCAAGCACCAGAATGATCTGGTGCGGAAGCTGAACAACGCCGGAAAAGGCCGGGCCGCACGGAAATAAGAAACGATAAAAGCGTCCCACAGGGGGCTCCCTGTGGGACGCTTTTTGTAATGCTGACAGAAACGGAGAATTGCTGATGGATTCCAAATTTCCCATGCGCAACACCACCCTGTGCTATCTGGAACAGGATGATGCCTACCTGATGCTCCACCGCGTGACCAAGAAGAACGACCTGAACCACGACAAATGGATCGGCGTGGGCGGCAAGTTTGAGCCGTTTGAAAGCCCGGAGGACTGCCTGCTGCGGGAAGTACAGGAGGAGACCGGCCTCACCCTGACCTCCTACCGCTGCCGGGGCGTAGTGACCTTTCTTCTGGGCGAGCTGACCGAATACATGTTCCTTTACACCGCCGATGCCTGGACGGGCACACTGGTAAAGGATGCCGCCCGGAACGAGGGCATTCTGGAATGGGTGCCCAAAGAGCAGGTGGAGCAGCTGCCCATCTGGGAGGGCGACAAGATTTTCTTCCGCCTGCTCGAGGAGGACAGACCCTTTTTCTCGCTCAAACTCCGATATGAAGATGATACGCTGGCTGAAGCCGTGTTGGACGGGAAACCTTTATAACTCCCTCAGTCACGGCTTTGCCGTGCCAGCTCCCTCGGAGAGGGAGCCTTTTAGCCTCCCTCATTGAAGGAGGTGGCATCGCGTAAGCGATGACGGAGGGAGTTTAGTTCAGCTTCAGATCGCCCTCTTTGATCCAGCCCAGCTTGCGCTCGATCTCGCAGAAGAGAACGCTCAGGACAGCGGGCAGAACAAAGCAGATCAGGGCCATGGCAGCCCAGTCCATGGGGGTGATGGCGGCCTTGGTGCCGGCGGCGATATCGTTCACCCAGCCGGTGTACACGCCGATCTGGCCCACCAGACCGCAGGTGCCCATGCCGGAGGAGACCGCCGCGCCGTTCATCTCAAAGTGGAACAGGCAGGTCGCCAGCGGGCCGGTGATGGCCGAGGCCAGCGTGGGGGCGATCCAGATGCGGGGGTTCTTGATGATATTGCCCATCTGGAGCATACTGGTGCCCAGGCCCTGGCTGACCAGACCGCCCACACCGTTCTCCTTATAGCTCATCACGGCAAAGCCGACCATCTGGGCGCAGCAGCCTGCCACAGCAGCGCCGCCCGCCAGACCGGTCAGGCCCAGAGCCGCGCAGATGGCGGCAGAGGAGATGGGCAGGGTCAGCGCCACACCCACGATGACAGACACCAGAATGCCCATGACCAGCGGGGCCTGCTCAGTGGCCCACATGATCAGGGTGCCCACCTGACTGGCGGCAGCACCGATGGGAGCCGCGATGAGCATGGAAAGGCCCACGCCCACAAAAATGGTCACCAGCGGGGTGACAAGGATATCGATCTTGGTCTCCTTGCTCACGGCCTTGCCCATCTCAGCAGCCACAATGGCAATGATCAGGACAGCCAGCGGGCCGCCTGCGCCGCCCAGCGCATTGGCCGAGTAGCCCACAGTGATCAGGCTGAACAGCACCAGCGGGGGGCAGTGCAGTGCCCAGCCGATGGCGCAGGCCATGGCCGGACCGCTCATGGCCGAGGCATAGCCGCCCAGATCGACCAGCACCTCCAGCCCGGTCTGCTGGCCCAGCGTTTTGATGATGGTGCCGATCAGCAGGCTGGCGAACAGCCCCTGTGCCATGGCACCCAGAGCCTCGATGAGATAGCGCTGCGGAGTGATAACGATATCCTTCCGCTTCAAAAAGTCCTTTACACTTGACATAGACTCTTCCTAACCTTTCTCTCCCGGCCCATTGCGCGGGAGCTTTCCGTGTCAAGTATCATACCATACACCTGTCAAGACAGCAAGAGGAGGCCGCGTTTTTCGTCCAAAGCGACAAATTTCACAGCTTTGGATGCAATGATTCTGCTTTCCTGCTCGTTTTTACTGTGGAGCGTGTTTTTCTTTCCGCTTTTTCTGCCTGACGCGATGCCGGAGCACAGCGAACTGATTGACGGCGACCCGGGTTTGGGTGTATACTGGGAGAGTAAAAATAGCTTTATCCGCAATTATGCGAGACTATATTGGCGGGCCGGTGCAGTTCGTGTATCCTGCCCGGTCCAGCTTGGAGGCAGAGCAAGCGGCATGAAACCAACATCTTTCAAAAAATCAAGCAAGAACGGCACCGGCCGCAGCATCGGCCAGGCTGTTGCGTGCCTTGTGATGGCGGCAGCCATCACCATTGGCGGTGCGGGCACCACCTTCCTGCTGGCATCCCAGCCTGCGGGCCTGACGGTCGAACCCGCCGCCCTGCAGACTGAGGGCAGGGTCACCCTGCCCAGATTCGATCATAAGAGTGACCGGAGCGAGGCAAAGGCCGAGAGCACCCAGCCAGAGGAGAGTGCTTCTTCTCAGGAGCAGGCCGCAGCCAGCACCCCTGCCGCACCCGTGACCAAGGCGGAGAACACCGCCGCCCCGGCAGAGAGCGCCGCCCCCGCTGCGGAGCCCGCTGTGCAGCCGGAGGCTGTCCCCTCCGACCCCATGGCCGGGGATGCTTCGGAGATCGAGAGCGAAAACTCCTTCCCCCACTTCCTGACAGAGACCGAGGCACTGGCTGCCGAAGACCCGATGGCCGCTCCTGAAGAGGCCGCCATCCTGCCCGAAACGGAGGAGACCGCCCCCGTAGCCGAGGAAGCGCCTGCCGCTTCCGAGAACGGCGAGGATGTGCTGGCCGAAGCCCAGATCAAGGATATCAACGGCACTGTTCTGCTGACCCCTGAGGAGATCCGGGAGGCACTGGACAACGGCACGCTGGACGAAGAGAGCATCGACCCCACCTGCCTGACCGGTGAAAACGGCCTGCTGCAGTGGCTGTGGGAGTTCTTCTTCGGCAAGGATGAGGAAGAAACGCCCCAGTATTCCGGTTGGCGCACCGAAAACGGCAAGACCTATTATTACGACCAGAACACCCACCAGACCGTCACCGGCATCCAGAGCATCGACAACAAGCTCTATTATTTTGATGCCTCCGGCGTTCAGCAGCCCGCCACCTTCGGCATCGATGTTTCCAAGTACCAGAGCAGCATCGATTGGGACAAGGTGAAAACGGCAGGTGTGGAGTTTGCCATCATCCGTATCGGCTACCGCGGCTACGGCTCCGGCGCGCTGGTGCAGGACCCCAAGTTTGAGGAGCACTTCACCAACGCCCGCAACGCCGGGCTGCGGGTGGGCATCTACTGCTTCAGTCAGGCCGTCAACGAGAACGAGGCCCGCGAGGAAGCACAGGCCTGCGTCTATGTGCTGAATGGCCGCCAGCTCGATTACCCCATCTACTTTGATACCGAGGCTTCCGGTGCAGGCAATGGCCGTGCCGATGGTCTGGGCGTGGAAGACCGCACCAAGTGTGCTGTGGCTTTCTGCGAAGAGGTCAAGGCACTGGGCTACAAGCCCGGCGTGTACGCCTCCACCACCTGGTTCCGCAAGCGGCTGGATATGAGCCAGCTGTCCAACTACTACATCTGGAACGCCCACTACAACGTGGCCTCCAGCCCCATTGCCTGCAATATGTGGCAGGGCACCTGCACCGCCCGCATCCCTGGCTACGGCGGCCAGATCGATGTGAACATCAGCTATATGGGCTGATCTGATGGCAAACAAAAAGAGCGAAGATTCAGTTGAATCTTCGCTCTTTTTTGATGCATCTTATGTTTTTAAGCAAACATATCCTTCAGCTTCTTGAAGAAGCCCTTGCGCTTTTCATAGTTTTCCTCTTTCAGGGTGCCCTCAAACTTCTTCAGGGCATCGCGCTGGGCCTTGTTCAGCTTCTTGGGGATCTCCACCTCGCACTTGACGTACATATCGCCCCGGCCGCGGCCGTTCAGATACTGGATGCCCTTGCCGCGCAGGCGGAAGGTGGTGCCGCTCTGGGTGCCTTCGGGCACGGTGTACTCCACCTTGCCGTCAATGGAAGGCACGGTGATGCTGTCGCCCAGAACCGCCTGGCTGTAGGTGATGGGCACCGTGACCCAGACATCATAGCCGTCGCGCTGGAACACCTCGCTGGGCCGGACCGTGACCATCACGATCACATCACCGGCAGGGCCGCCGTTGGCACCGGCATCGCCCATACCGCGCAGTGCAAAGCTCTGATCGTCATCGATGCCCATGGGGATGGACACCTCCAGCGTTTTCCTGGCGGCAGTTTTTCCGCTGCCGTGGCAGACCTTGCAGGGGTTCTTGACCAGCTTGCCCTTGCCGCCGCAGCGGGAGCAGGGCTGCTGGGTCTGCATCACGCCAAAGGGAGTGCGCTGCTGCCGGATGACATAGCCGCGGCCGCCGCAGTCCGGGCAGGTCTCGGGGCTGCTGCCGGCGGCGCAGCCGCTGCCATGGCACTCCGTGCACTCCTGCTGGCGGGTGATGGTGATGTTCTTCTTGCAGCCATGCACGGCCTCATCAAAGCTCAGGGTGATCCGCACACGGATATCCTGACCCTTGCGGGGGGCGTTGGGGTTTGCCTGACGGGCAGAGCCGCCAAAGCCGCCGAAACCGCCGCCAAAGATATCACCGAAGATATCGCCCAGATCGACCCCATCGCCGCCAAAGCCGCTGAAGCCGCCCGCGCCGCCGCCGTTCTGGGCTGCATAGCTGGGGTCCACACCGGCAAAGCCGTACTGATCGTACAGCTGGCGCTTCTTCGGGTCCGAAAGCACCTCGTTGGCTTCATTGACTTCCTTGAACTTTTCCTCGGCATCCTTATCGCCGGGGTTGTAGTCCGGGTGGTACTTCATGGCCAGCTTGCGGTAAGCCTTTTTGATCTCCGCATCGGTGGCCGTTTTGGATACTCCCAGCACTTCGTAGTAATCGCGCTTTTCCTGTGCCATAACCATACCTCTATAAAACCAGCAAAGGCCGCCCCGGCAAAACCGGAGCGGCTTTTGCTTTTATCCGGCACGCCTGCCCGCCGGTTTGGCCGGGCATCTGCCGTTTGTGTCAGAACTTAGACTTCCTTGAAGTCAGCGTCCACAACGCCGTCATCGTTGGGCTTCTGCTGGTTGTTTGCGCCAGCATCGGGGCCGGGCTGTGCGCCTGCAGCCTGCTGGGCAGCAGCGGCAGCCTGATACATCTTCTCAAAGACATGGCTCAGCTCATCCTGCTTTGCCTTGATCTCATCGATGGAACCGGACTGAACAGCGGTCTTGAGGTCGGCCAGCTTTGCCTCAGCTTCGCTCTTCACGTCAGCGGGCATCTTGTCGCCGTTCTCCTTCAGCATCTTCTCAGTCTGGAACACCATCTGATCAGCACCGTTGCGGATATCGACCTCTTCACGCTTCTTCTTATCATCGGCAGCAAACTGCTCAGCTTCCTTCACAGCCTTGTCGATATCTTCCTTGGACATATTGGTGGAAGCGGTGATGGTGATGTTCTGCTCCTTGCCGGTGCCCAGATCCTTCGCGCTGACCTTCACGATGCCGTTTGCATCGATATCGAAGGTAACTTCGATCTGAGGCACACCACGGGGAGCCGGAGCAATGCCATCCAGGTGGAACACACCCAGGCTCTTGTTGTCGCGGGCAAACTCACGCTCGCCCTGCAGAACGTTGATCTCAACAGAGGGCTGGTTATCAGCGGCAGTGGAGAACACCTGGCTCTTGTGGGTGGGGATGGTGGTGTTGCGGTCGATGATCTTGGTGCACACGCCGCCCAGGGTCTCAATGCCCAGGCTCAGCGGGGTGACATCCAGCAGCAGCAGGCCCTTGACATCGCCCTGCAGAACGCCGCCCTGGATGGCAGCGCCCACAGCCACGCACTCATCGGGGTTGATGCCCTTGAAGGGCTCGCAGTTCAGTTCCTTCTTGACTGCATCGTAGACAGCGGGGATACGGGTGGAACCACCGACCATCAGGACCTTCTTCAGGTCAGAGGGACGCAGGCCTGCATCCTGCAGAGCCTTGCGGACAGGGGTCATGGTGCGGTCAACCAGATCAGCGGTCAGCTCATTGAACTTTGCGCGGGTCAGGGTCATATCCAGATGCTTGGGGCCGGTAGCGTCAGCAGTGATGAAGGGCAGGTTGATCTGGCTGCTCATTGCGCTGGACAGCTCGATCTTTGCCTTCTCAGCAGCTTCCTTCAAGCGCTGTGCAGCCATCTTATCCTTGCGCAGGTCGATGCCGTTCTCATTCTGGAACGCATCTGCCATCCAGTCGATGATGCGCTGGTCGAAGTCATCGCCGCCCAGGTGGGTATCACCGTTGGTGGCCAGAACCTCGGTCACGCCGTCGCCCATCTCGATGATGGAGACATCGAAGGTGCCGCCGCCCAGGTCGTAGACCATGATCTTCTGGTCCTCTTCCTTATCGATGCCGTATGCCAGAGATGCGGCAGTGGGCTCGTTGATGATACGCTTGACGTTCAGGCCGGCAATGGTGCCTGCGTCCTTGGTTGCCTGACGCTGGCTGTCGTTGAAGTATGCAGGAACGGTGATGACTGCATCGGTGACAGTCTCGCCCAGATAAGCCTCAGCATCTGCCTTCAGCTTCTGCAGGATCATAGCGCTGACCTGCTGGGGAGTGTACTCCTTGCCGTTCAGGGTCACCTTGTGGTCGGTGCCCATATAACGCTTGATGGAAGCCACCGTGTTCTCAGGGTTGGTGATGGCCTGGCGCTTTGCGACCTGACCCACCAGACGGTCGCCGGTCTTGGTGAAGCCGACAACAGACGGGGTGGTACGTGCACCCTCAGAGTTAGCGATAACAACGGGCTCGCCGCCCTCCATAACAGCCACGCAGCTGTTGGTAGTACCAAGGTCGATACCAATGATCTTACTCATAATGAAAGCTCCTCTCAAATTCAGAACGTTTTTTGTTTATGTGATGCTCAAATGTTACCAAGCGGATGTTATATTTGAAAACCCTTGCGGGGTCTTGCAAAATCACTCTGCCACAACAACGGTGGCATGGCGGACAATCTTATCGCCCAGCTTGTAGCCCTTCTGGTAAACCGTGATCACGGTGCCGCTCTCCTGCCCATCGGGGGCGGGGATCTGCTGCACGGCATTCATAAAGTTGGGGTCAAAGGGCTTGCCCAGCGCCTCGATCTCCTCCACATGGAGGGCGTTCAGCGCCTTGGCGGCTTTGTCCAGCGTCATGGTCACGCCCTTCTTGTAATTCTCGTCGGTGGTGGGGGCGTTGGCCGCCATATCCAGCGTATCCAGAATGGGGATGATCTGGTTCACGGCAAAGGACACACCGTCGTTGAACTTCTGGTCAGCCTCACGGGTGGAGCGCTTGCGGTAATTCTCATACTCGGCGGCCATCCGCAGCAGCTGATCCTTGGCCTGATTGGCATTCTTCTCAGCCGCGTCCAGCTTTGCCTTCACGGCCTCCAGCTCCCGGGCCTTCTTGTTGAAGAAGCCATCCTTTTTCTTGGGGTCTGCCGCTTCAGCGTTCGTCTCGGGAGCCGCTGCCTGCTCAGGTGCAGTTTCCGGGGCGGCCTGCTCGGCGGTGTTGGGCTCCACGGCAGGTTCTTCTGCCTGCGGGGTCTTTTTTGTTTCTTCGCTCATTCCAGGTCCTCCTTATAGATCACAGTCCGCCGGGGTGCGGCTGCCTGCGGGGTATCTTTTCGTTTGCCGCTCATTCCTTCGCCAAGCTGATCGGCAAAGGTGTGGAGCAGCGGCATCAGCTTCTGGAAGGGCATCCGGGTGGGGCCGATGAGGGCCACGGAGCCCCAGAGGCCTCCGCCCACCAGATACCGGTCACTCACGATGCACAGGCCGGGGATCTGAGGTTCCAGATCCTCGCCCAGCAGGATGCTCTCGCTCTGCTCTGCCGGGGGTGCAATGAGGGCGGCGGCCTGCTCTTCGTCGTTCAGCAGGCTCAGGATGCTGCCCACCTTGCCGTCCAGCTGGGGCCAGTCCAGCAGGTACTGCTCACCACCCAGATACACATGGGGCTGGGTGGAATCCTGCAGGATGGCGGCGGCAGCGCTGATCACCGGCACCAGCTCCGGGCTGATCTGGCTGCACAGCTCTGCAAGGAGCCGGGGCGACAGATCAACAGGAGCCACAAAGGTCAGATTCCGGTTGAGCAGGGCGGCAAGCGCCGCTGCATTTTCCCGGGAAAGACCGGTGCGGACCCGCGCCACACGGGTGCGGACATAACCGGCAGTGGTCACAGCCAGCACCGCTGCGGCGCTGCGGCCCACCTGCACCACCTCGTAGTGGGCGATGCAGAGATCCTCAGCACAGGGGGTGCTGACGGCGGCGGTGCAGCCGCTGATGGCGGCCAGCGCCTTGGCGGCACCCTGTGCCAGCTTTTCCGGCTCGTGGTCAAGGCTTGCGAACACCGCGTCCACACGGGCGCGGGTCACACGGTCCAGCGGCTGGTCATCGTTGAGAAGATGATCCAGATAATAACGGTAGCCCTTGGCACTGGGGACACGGCCTGCGCTGGTGTGGGGCTGCTCCAGCAGACCCAGCTTGGTCAGCGCGGCCATCTCGTTGCGCAGCGTGGCACTGGAAACTGCCATATCAAAGTAGTTTGCCAGCACACTGCTGCCCACGGGCTCGCCCTCGAGGCCATACAGCGCAACGATTGCCTGCAAGACACGCTGTTTGCGTGCATCCATCGTCATAGCGCCTGCCTCCTTCGTTCGCTTTTCGTTCTTTAGCACTCCTTCTTCCTGAGTGCTAAGACCATTATATCCAATTTTGCGGCGCTGTCAATAGCTTCTCAGAAAAGTTTTGAAAGATTCATAATTCTGTCATAAAGGCCCCACAAAAAAGAGCCGCCCTGCGGCGGCTCTCCTATATAATAGATCATTCCTCCATCTGCTTTGCCAGAAATGCCGCCGCCACGTTCACCGCCTTGAGCTGGGCGGCATCGGGCTGGGCAGTGCGGTCCTCCGTAAGCAGGCCCACACTGCCTGTGACATCCCCCGCCGCAATGATGGGCACGGCGCACAGCAGCGCCCGGGGTGAGCCCTCACAGGGCAGCAATGCCTTTTCGGGGCTGCCATCGCTCTGGTAGGGCTTGCGGCTGTCCATCAGCTTTTCCAGCGGCTGGCTCACGCTGCGGTCTGCCAGATCCCGCCTGCCCGCACCGGATGCCGCCAGAATGCGGTCCCGGTCTGAGACAAAGGCCGTCAGGGCAAAGCACTTGCTCAGCACATCCACATACTGGGCCGTCACCCCGCTCAGTTCCCCCATGGGCGAATACTTTTTGAAGATGACCTCGCCGTCCCCTGTTGTGAAGATCTCCAGCGGGTCTCCCCTGCGGATGCGCTGGGTGCGGCGGATCTCCTTGGGGATGACCACCCGCCCCAGCTCATCGATGCGGCGCACGATGCCGGTTGCTTTCATAAGGTTCCCTTCCTTTCCATGTTCCGGTTTTGCTTCCAGATTTCTGTGAAGTATGGTTATTCTGTGGAAACAGGAAAGGAATTATTCATTCAGCTCCGGCCGGAGCGCTGCTTATCCTCATACATCCGGTGGTCGGCCAGGATGCGGATGGCACGCACATCATCGCTGTCGCAGGGGTAGACCGCACAGCCGCAGCTGGTGCCAACCTGCACCTCTGCATCCTTCAGGCGGTAAGGCTCCCGGATGACTGCCTTGATCTTTTCCACCCGGCTCTTGCAGAACCCCTCCGTTATGGCTCCGTTGACGATGAGGGCGAACTCATCCCCGCCGATGCGGAACACCGCATCGCTCTCCCGCACGCAGCCCCGCAGGCGGCTGGCCACCTCCTTGAGCAGCTGGTCGCCCACATCGTGGCCGTAACGGTCGTTCACAGGCTTGAAACGGTCAAGGTCGAGGTAGAACAGGACAAACGGTGTCCTGTTCAGCTCGTTTTCTTTCAACAATGCGTCAAAATAGCGTTCATTATACAGTCCGGTCAGGCCGTCGGTGTTGGCCAGGTCCTCCATCTGCTGGCGGGCCTCCTCTTCCTGCCGGAGGGCGCGCTCCTTTTCCTCCACGCGCAGGCGGGCATCGATGCGGACACCGTGCACCAGCACGATGCCTGCGCAGAAGAACAGCCCAGCCAGCAGCAGGATGGTGGCGTTCTGGATCTTCCGCATTCCACTGTCCACCACGTCACGGCCGACGATGCCCACAATGGACAGATCCTGAAAGCCCACAGGCTGGTAGACCAGATAATAGTTCTTGCCCTCAAGCCAGCAGGAAAGGCTGCCGCTGCGGCCCTCTGCCACGTCCTGCCGGGCCCGGGTCAGTGTGCCCGCATCCACCTGCGCATACTTCTGCAGGTAGTCGAACAGGTTGTCCATCCAGTCCTCGATCTCGCTCTTGGGCTCCTCCGAGAGCATCACATCGCCATCGGGATGGATGATGTAGCAGTCGCTCTGGCCGCCGTAAGCACTGCCGCCGATCAATTCCTCTATGGTCTTATTCCGATAGCTCACGGCAAGGCTGGTGTAGGTGGTGCCGTCGATCTCCACCGGCGCAATGGGCGCAGAGTATACCACCCGGCGCTCCCCGCTCCGCATGATGTAGCTGGACACCGTAGGCTTGCCGGTGCGGTACATCTCCTCAAAGGCCGTCCAGAGGTGATCCACTTTTTCATGCTTGCCCCGGATGCTCCAATATTCGCAGTTTTCATTGAACAGATACACGCTGCTGTACCGCCAGATCTCCCGCTCGGCCTCATAGCTGCGCAGGCGTTCCTCCGCCAGGCCCTCCTCATTGGCAGCCTGCAGGCTCTTGCCCCACTCGTTCAGCATGTTCCAGTTGCTCCGGCTGAAGATGGTAAACGCCTTATCCACCTGCTCATAGGTCTCCAGCAGGTTGCGGGTGCCTTCGTCATAGAACTGCTGCCGGATGTACAGGATGTACCAGCACAGACCTGTCACCACGACCATCGCCAGCAGCAGCGCAGCTGCCGTCCATCTTTCTTTTTTCTTCCACATATTCAGCTTCTCCTCAGCAGAGTCCCAACTCTCTGCCCTTTTCCGGCTGCATTTCCACAGCCTGCGAAACCACGCAATTCCGTCGAATCAACACTACCAAATTCTGCTTTTTCTGTCAAGGCTTTCGCCAAAGATTATTCGCTGCAAATTTGGGGCATTCTTCTATCCTTTTGCTGCTGTGTATGTTATAATAAAATGTATGGATTTCTGAGGGGGTGCTCTTATGCAGCAGATCGTGATATTGGGCGGCGGTGCAGCGGGCCTTGCCGCCGCATTGGCCGCCGCCCAGTCTGCCCCGGCAGGGGCAGTGCGGGTGACGGTGCTGGACCGCAACCCCAGGTGCGGCAAAAAGCTGTTGGCCACCGGCAACGGCCGCTGCAATTTGGACAACACCGGCATTGCACCGGAGCAGTATTTCACCGCTGACCCCGCCGCCCTGCGGCACCTGCTGGCCGCGGTGGATGCCGCCGCACCGCTGGAATGGTTCGCGGCGCTGGGCCTGTACACCCGCACCGATGAGGCCGGGCGGGTGTACCCCTACTCCAACCAGGCCGCAGACGTGCTGGCCCTGCTGGAAGGCCACCTTGCCCGGCTGGGCGTGGAGGTGCGCACCGGCTGCACTGTGCAGACCCTGAGCCAGAACCGCAGCGGCTATACCATCCTGTGTGAGAATGCCGAGGGTCAGGACCAGACCCTGCGGGCCGATGCCGTCATCTGCGCCATGGGCGGCAATGCCGGGCCGCAGTTCGGCACCGACGGCTTCGGCACCCGATTCGCCGCCCAGTGCGGCGGAAAGCTGGAGCCGCTGTACCCCTGCCTGACCGCCCTGCAGACAGCAAAGCCCAACCGATCTCTGGCCGGCATCCGGGCCAAGGCCGCTGCCACCCTGCTGGACCTCGACCGCCACTGCACCGTGGCTGTGGAAAACGGCGAGGTGCAGTTCACGGACTACGGGCTTTCGGGCATCTGCATCATGCAGCTGTCCGGCCATCTGGCCCCGGGGCGGGGGCCAAAGCGCCCGGCTGTGGAGCTGGACCTCTTCCCCATGCTGGACGAGACTGCCCTGACCGCCCTGTTTGCGGCCCGGGTGCCCCTGCTGCCGGGCAAGGCACCTGCGGATTTCTGGACAGGTCTGCTCAATCCCAAGCTGGGCCGCGCCCTGTGGGCAGCGGCAAAGCTGCCTGAAAAACCGGTGGACACCCTGCCGGATGCCGCCTGGCAGGTGCTGGCCAACGCGGCCAAGCACTGGCTGTTCGAGGGCCTGACCCCCTGCGGCTGGAAGCAGGCCCAGACCACCGGCGGCGGCCTGAGCCTGACCGAAGTGACCCCCAGCTTCCAGTTCAAGGGCTGCCCCGGCCTTTACTTTGTGGGTGAAACGCTGGACTGCGCCGGCAGCTGCGGCGGCTTCAACCTGCACTGGGCCTTTGGCAGCGGCATCGCCGCCGGGCGTGACGCGGTGCGGAGCCTGAAGCGGCCTGCCCCGAAGCCGAATAAAAAGAAGCGATAAAGAATGACCCTCTCCATCCCGCATCTGACAGACAGACTGCAGGGACGGAGAGGGTCATTTTCGTTTCAGGTACGCTTGTGTCTCCCGGACCACCACTCCCGAAAGCCCCACCACGCCCACAAGATTGGGCAGCATCATCAGGCCGTTGAAGGTATCGGAGAGCGCCCAGGCCAGATCCAGCTTCATCACAGCACCCACCAGCACCATAGCCGCAAACACCAGTTTATATCCTGCGGCGGCACACTCCCCCAGCAAATACACCACTGCCCGGGTGCCGTAATGGCTCCACCCCAGCGTAGTGGAATAGGCGAACAACAGGACCGACACCGCGATGAACTGCGGCCCGAACGCCCCAAACACCGTGGAAAAGGCCTGCCCCACCAGTGCGGAGCCTTCCACGCCGGTCAGGGCCGCACCGGTGTCCAGATCCACAAGGCCGCTGGTGAGTACCACAAGGGCCGTGAGGGTGCAGACCACCATGGTATCTGCAAACACCTCGAACATGCCCCACATTCCCTGCTGGACAGGCTCCTCCACGTTGGCCGCGCAGTGCACCAGCACCGACGCGCCCAGTCCTGCTTCGTTGGAAAAGGCTCCCCGCTTGAATCCCCAGCTGATGGCCCGGGCCATGCCGTAACCCAGCACCCCGCCCCCGGCGGCCTGCAAGCCAAACGCCCCCCGGAAGATGGCCGCGAATGCCGCTGGGACAGCCGCCCAATGGACACAGACCACGGTCAGCGCCCCGAACAGGTAGAACAGGGCCATGAGCGGGACGATGGCCTCCGTGACTGCGGCCACCCGCTTCAGCCCGCCCAGTATGACCCGCCCGGTGAGCAGGGCCAGTACAATGCCCGTTGCCACCGGCGGCACCCGGAACACCGCCTGCAGATTGCCCGCAATGGAGTTGATCTGGCTCATATTCCCCATGCCGAAACTGGCCAGCACGCAAAAGCAGGCAAACAGCACCGCCAGTGCCCGGCCAAAGCCGCCGCCCAGCCCCTCGGCCAGATAGTACATGGGCCCGCCGCACCATCTTCCGGCGGCATCCCGGCGGCGGTAGCAGATGCCCAGCACGTTCTCGGCATAACTGGTCATCATCCCCAGCAGGGCCATGCCCCACATCCAGAACACAGCCCCCGGCCCGCCTGCCAGAATGGCTGCCGCCACACCCACGATGTTGCCGGTGCCGATGGTCGCCGCCAGCGCCGTGCAAAGGCTCTGGAACTGGCTGATGGCTTCATCGTCCGTGTGGGCGGTCACATTCCGGTCCAGGAAGATGGCCCCGATGGTGTGCCGCATCCAGTACCCGAAATACCGCAGCTGGAAAAAACCGGTGCGCACTGTCAGCAGGCAGCCGGTGCCAAACAGCAGCGCCAGCCCCACCGGCCCCCATACCACACCGCCGACCACCGCGTTCACCCGCGCCAAGCTCTCCCACATACACAAACGCCCCCTGTGCTCTACTGTATGGCACAGGGGGCGTTTTCATGCCCGGGCAGCGGTTTCTGTATAAAAAAGCGCATCCCGGCCCACCCTGTTCCAAAACGGAACGGAGGAACACGGGATGCACAAGAACGGTTGGAGGCCCTTTTGGGCGGCTTTGGGGGCGGCACTTCTGGTGCTTCTGCCGCTGGTGGGCGGCACAGTCCTGCTCACCCGGCAGATGGTGCGCACCCGCATCCAGACCGCCCAGCCCCAGAGCGGGGTGCCCATCCAGCTGCCCCGGGCCGAGCACCGGATGACCCTGCTTCTCTGCACCGCCGGGGAGCAGCCGGGCTTTTTGCTGGTCTACCTGAACGCCGCCCAGAACAGTCTGAACCTGCTGGCCGTGCCGGGGGAGCTGACGGTTCCCTTCAACGGAGAGACTGCCAGCCTTGCCCACTGCTACGGAGCGGCGGGGCCCGCCCGGTGCCGTCAGGCACTTCTGGAGGTGCTGGGCCTGCCGGAGGATATGTTTTATCTGGCGCTGTCCCCCGCCGTGCTGGAAAAGACCGCTTCCCGTTACGGGCCGGTGCGGGTGGGGTTTTCGGGGGCATTGACTGCCGATGAGCTGGCCGAAACCGGGCTTTCCGCCGCCGTGCAGAGCATTTCAGCCAAGGAGGCCCACGCTCTGCTCTCCGGCTGGGATGCGGAGGGCACCCTGCCGCCTGCCCGCCGGGCCGCTGCCCGGGCGGCAGTGTGGGAAGCCTTTTTCCGGCAGGACCTCGCCCTGCTGCCCGCCACCCTGCCGGATGCCCTGCGGGCCAGCAGCGCGGCCCTGCTCACCGACTTTGCGGCGCAGGATTACACCCTGCTGGGCACGGTCCTGGAGTTTCTGGCCAACAACAGCGCCCTCCCCCACGCCGAGGCCCTGCCCGGGGCGTGGGATGCAAAAGCGGGCACTTACACGGTCACAGACGCTTCCCAGGCGGCGGTGCAGACCTTCCTCAGCGTTTCGCCCGCCTCGGGGAATGATGCCTCGCTCAGGGAGCCATAACCCAGCACAAACGTACCGGAAAAATCCTGTTCCCCGCCGGTCAGGTCATAATCGCTCAGCAGACTCAGGGCCACGCCCTGCGCCTTTGCGGCGGCGTGAAGGGCGGCATCCGGCGGGGCATTTTTCAGCCTTGCCAACAGATGCAGGCCGGTGTGCAGGCCAGTCAGGGTCAGCTCATCCGGCGCAAAAGCAGCGCGCAGAGAGGCAGCCAGAGCATCCCGCCGGGCCTTGTAGGCCACGCGCTCCCGGGCAAGATGCCGGGTAAAGTAGCCCTCGCGGATGAAGCGGGCCAGGGTCTGCTGCTCAAACCGGCTGACGGTGCCGGAATAGATCCGGTACTTTGCCCGCCAGGCGGGCAGCAGCTGCCGGGGCAGCACCATGTAAGCGATGCGGATGCCGGGGGCCAGACTGCGAGAGCAGGTGGAAAGGTAGACCACCGGGCCGTCGGCCCCGGCCATGCCCTGCAGGCTGGGCAGGGGGCGGGTATCAAAGCGGAACTCCGAATCGTAATCGTCCTCTATGATATACCGCTGGCCCGGGCAACGGGAGGCCCAGTGGAGCAGCTCCGTGCGGCGGCCCGCCGGCATGGTCACGCCCGTGGGGAACTGGTGGCTGGGCGTGACATAGCACACCGCCGCGCCCGAGCCGGACAATGCCTCAACAGAAAGGCCGTCCGCATCCACAGGCAGGCAGCAGCACGCCACGCCGTTGTTTTCCAGCACCTGCTTCGCGCGCTGGTAGCCGGGGTTTTCCACCGCCGTTTTGCCGGGCAGGAGCGGGGCCAGCAGGCTCAGCAGATACTCCATACCGGCACCCACCACCACCTGCTCGGCGGTGCACCGCACGCCCCGGTATTCCTCCAGATAGTCCGCCAGCGCCTGCCGCAGTTCCACATCCCCCTGCGCATCGCCATGGGTCAGCAGCTGGGGCGAGGAATAGAGCAGCTCTTTCTGCAGCCGGGCCCAGGTGCGGAACGGGAACAGCCCCGGGTCCACGCCCCGGGTGGACAGATCGAACCGGACGGGCGGCTCAGCCGCTTCCGGCTGCGGAGCGGCAGATACTGGGGGCGGCACTTCCTCGGGCCGGGTGGGCAGGGCAAGATATTCCTGTACATAAAAGCCGCTGCGCTCCCGCGGCTCCATGTAGCCCTCGGTCGCCAGGATCTGATATGCCGCGTCCACCGTGTTGACAGAAACCGACAGCTCTGCCGCCAGCCGCCGCTTGCCGGGCATCCGGGTGCCCGCCGGAATGGCCCCGCTGCGCATCTCGGCGGCAAGGCTCTCATAGAGCTGCTCGTACAGCGGCACCCCGCTGGCGGCATCCAGTGCAGTTGTCAGATGAAACATAAGACCCCTCCCCTTTTTGGGTGCTTTGCCGAACTGACCCCATAAAAAAACTTTATTCTGGGTATTTTCATGGTGCCAGTTTCGCGTATAATAGGAGCATACCAACCACACACCCAAATGTCAAGTAGTTTTATGGGTAAGTGGCTTTGAAACGGGCGAACGATCCTGCAGAGCAGGATAGAGGGGGTTCGCCCCGAAAAAATTTGGAGGGAAAAATCATGTCTACAACTGCAATGTGGCTGCTGCTGGCTGTGGTGATCGTTGTCATCCTGTTCGGCAGTGTGCTGTACAAACGCACCTTTACCACCAAGGAGCTGGCCCTGACCGGCGTTATGGCCGCGCTGAGCCTGGTGGCATACCTGTTTTTCCGTGTGCCGTTCTACGGCGGCTCCTCGTTCCATCTGGGCAACACCTTCACCGCCCTGACCGCCCTGCTGCTGGACGGCGTTTCCGGCGGCCTGGCCGGCGCAATCGGTCTGGCTCTGGCCGATATCCTGGCCGGTGACCCGGGCTATGCCGTGACCACCTTTGTGCTGAAGTTCATCATCGGCATCACCTGCGGTGCCGTGGCCCACAAGGTGTTCAAGCTGCGCGATCTCGACCGCCACAGCAAGGGCTACCTGCTCAAGGTCATCGTGGCAGGCGGCTCCGGCCTGCTGCTGAACGTCATCACCGACCCGTTCCTGGGCTATTTCCGCAACATTTACATCTTTGGCCAGGAGTACACCGTGGCACAGGCCCTGTCCAAGATCGCCGGTGGTGTCACCTTTGTCAACAGCGTAGCCTCCACCATCTGCGTGGTCATCCTGTATCTGGCCCTGCGCCCGGCTCTGGAGCGCGCCGGTCTGCTGCCCAAGGGCGAAAAAAAGTAAGCCTCTCATCTCTTTCTGACGCATATATGGAAAGCCCCCGGCCTGTATCCTCAACATGATATGCTACCCCTGGAGTAGACAGAGTAAAAAGAAAACTCTGCGTACTCTGGGGGTATTTTCATGTCAGGCAAGAACAATCACGATACAGCGGAAGTAAAATATCAAAAGAATGTCCCGTGTTGGACGCTGCAAGCTCACGTCCGTGCCATGAATCGAGCGTCCTAACGCCGATTTGCACAAAAAATTCGCCGTTCCCTTGTGGAAACGGCGAACAAAAATCTTATATTATTTTTTTGTCTCCTTGACGGGGCACTTCATGGGCAGGCGATGTGGGACAGAAGCGCAGAAGATCAGCCCTCGATGAGCTCAACTGTCTTCATCTTGACGGGGGTGGTGGGCTTATCGTTCCAGTCGGTGCGGACGGAAGCGATCTTATCCACGACCTCCATTCCAGCAACGACCTTGCCGAAAGCGGCATACTGGCCGTCCAGATGGGGAGCGTCCTTGTGCATGATGAAGAACTGGCTGCCGGCGCTGTTGGGGTTCATGCTGCGGGCCATGCTGATCACGCCGCGGGTATGCTTGATGGGGTTGTTCACACCGTTTGCAGCGAACTCGCCCTTGATGTTCCAGCCCGGGCCGCCGGTGCCGTTGCCCAGCGGGCAGCCGCCCTGGATCATAAAGCCGGGGATGACACGGTGGAAGGTCAGGCCGTTATAGAAGCCCTCGCTGACCAGCTTCTTGAAATTCTCACAGGTGATGGGGGCGACTTCCTCATTCAGCTCAATGTCGATGATGCCGCCGTCTTCCATAGTAATGCGAACCATAACGCTACAATACTCCTTTTGTGTTGACCCCGCAGCGGGGGTGTGTGGGGCAGAAATGTCTGCCCGGATATCCCTTATAGTATACCATAGGTTTTGCGGGTTTCAACCACGCAGATGCAACCTTTTTGTAAATTCGTCAAAGTTCCGGGGCCGGGAGCCTGCTTATTCCATCTTCATCCGCTTTGTGATGAGTTGGCCGTTCTGTACTGTGCCGTCCGAGATATAATACTTCCACTCGGTCGATCCATCCGACATCAGGTACTCCACAGCAAACACCTGCCCAGCCTGGATTTTTACAGGGTAGTTGTCGGCTGGCAGAATCTCACGGGGTGTCGGCAGATTCTTGAAGTCCTCGTATGCGTCTTCCAACCGCCAGAACTTTCGGATCTTGTAGCCCTTTACCATCGAAATATCCTGCTCACCGAAATAGGATGCTGTGTAGGTCTTTCCGTTGACTTCCAGCGCGTCGATCCGTTCCGGTTCCTGCGTCAGATCTTTGGTATGGAGATGTTCCCCATAGTTCTCGCTCAACTGTTTTGCCATGCGAAAGTCCGAGTTCCGATACTCCGACTCCACAACATGTGTACTTCCATAGATCCCCATGATATCGGTGCGGCGTACCGCTTCCAGCTCCTGATAGCTGCGCCGGAAGTTCTCCACCATCCGATCCTCCCGGTATCGGACCGAAGACGCTTCATCCGTCGCCTTGATCTCATAGTACCGTTTGCCCTGTTCCATGTTTTCCTGCGCACGCCGGTACTCTTCGCTGTCCTTCTGCCCATTGGCTTCCAGATAGGCCAGATACCGCGGCCCGGTGCTTTCCCAGGTATGGCCCACGTCGGTGCCGTGGAACACGGTTTCCGGGTACTGCTCCTTGATCTGTTTCAGAAAATTCTTCTCGACCTCGGTGCCGCCTTCTGTGCCTCCCCAGTCCTTGAACTGCAGATCCAGCAATTCATCATCGTCGGCCTGCATCCACAGGTTCAGAAATTGTGCATCCGTATACGGGAATTCCACAAACAGATCCCGCATTCCTTTTTCGTAATACTCGCCCCAGATGGAAAGTTCCTTGTCGAGAATGCTCTGCTTGCTGTGTTCTTCTCCGTAGAGATAGATTTCGCCCTTCGGCCCGTTTTTTACATAACTCCAGAACAGCCCCACCAGCAGGGTCACAATTAGCACGATGGCCGCATATTTCCAGCGTCCGGTCTTTGTTTCCGTTTTCATTTCAATTCCTCTTTCATTTCGGTCATATCCGCCCAAAAGCGTTTGGGGCAGTGGGTCATACGGCCCTTTTCGTTGTGGCGGGCCTTGATCTCCAGCGTTTTGTAGAACTGCCGCCAGAGCTCCTGAAACTGCTGCTCCTTTTCATCAGGTGGGGGCAGGGTGAGGGGTTCGGCCAGCTCCATGAGCTGAGCCTTGTGGTTCTGGTACAGCAGCACCGCCTGATGGACAGCATCATAGATCAGGAAGTTCTCCTCCGGGAAGCGGGCACAGAAATGCCCGCGCAGGAGGGGTAGGATATAGTTTTTGGGGTGGATGACTGCACCCAGCATCCCATCGTGCTCCTGAAAACGGACAAAGCCCTGAAACTTGTCCACTTCCCAGTCCAGGCTCTGCTTCATCTGGTAGAGCGGAGCCACCTCCGGGTGACCCCGCCGCTTGACGGTGCCTGGCCCCAGCGCAAAGGCCAGATGCAGAAATCGGATGATCCGCAGCTCCTTATCCTCCCAGCCCGAGAGAAAATCCCGGGTGACGAGGAATTCCGTCTCTTCGCCCAGCTTGGCGCGGAAGCTGGCAAAGACCCGCCGGGCCTTTGCGCGGTCAGTGGGGATCTCCTTCACAGGGTAGAGGGTAGCCGTCTCCCGCTCCGGAGTCCAGATCGCGAAGGGCAGCTCATGCTGGGCAAAGCTCTCAAACACACAGCAGAGAAAGCCCTCGAAGCTGCCATCATAGAGGTAGACCACGTCGGCATCGTGGAGCTTCCGGGCAGGGCTTACAGGGCTCTGGCCAGACATTGCACTGCCTCCTCCCGCACCATTTTCTGGGCTGTGCGGGGCGGCACGCCCTGCTCCACCAGCCGATCCACGGCGGGCGGGCTGAACATGCTCAGCTGCTCCACCCCGCCGCTGAATACGTTGGGGTCGATGAGCGCCCGGGTGATGCGCTCCCGCCCGGCGCTGCCGCGGCCCGGGTGCGCCCCCGCAAAGCCCCGGCAGGTGATGAAATACTGTGCCCGCTTGAGCACCACGCCCATCCGCTTGAGCTCGTCCAGCCCCAGCGCGGCCTGTTTGCGGGCGTGCCAGATGCGCCGGGCGCTCTTGGGGCCGATACCCGGCACCCGCAGCAGCATCTCAAAGGGGGCGCGGTTCACGTCCACCGGGAACAGCCCGTAATGCTGCACCGCCCAGTTGCACTTGGGGTCCAGATAGGGGTTGAAGTTGGGGTTGTCCCTGTCCAGAAGTTCCTCTGCCTTGAACTCGTAAAAGCGGAGCAGCCAGTCTGCCTGATAGAGCCGATGCTCCCGCAGCAGCGGCGGCTTGGTGTCCAGCGCGGGCAGGCGGGTGTCCTCGGTCACAGGGATGTAGGCGGAGTAAAATACCCGTTTCAGGTGATACTTATTATATAATCCTTCCGTTAATTGCAGGATGTGATAATCCGTTTCCGGGGAAGCACCCACGATCATCTGGGTGCTCTGGCCCGCCGGGGCAAATCTGGGGGCCTTGCGGTAGAGCGCCACCTCTTCCCGGTTGGCGGCCCCCTCCACCGCGATCTGCTTCATGGGCCGGAAAATGGAGTGCCGCCCTTTGTCCGGAGCCAGCAGGTTCAGGCTGCGCTCACTGGGCAGCTCAATGTTCACACTCAGGCGGTCGGCCAGAAAGCCCAGCTGTTCCAGCAGCTCCGGGCTGGTGCCGGGAATGGCCTTGGCGTGGATGTAGCCGCCGAAACGGTACTCCCCCCGCAGCAGGCGCAGAACCGCCAGCATCCGCTCGGTGGTATAGTCCGGGCTCACCAGCACGGCACTGGAAAGGAACAGACCCTCGATGTAGTTGCGGCGGTAGAATTCAATGGTCAGCTCGGCCAGCTCCCGGGGGGTGAAGGTGGCCCGGGGCACATCGTTGGACTTGCGGTTGACGCAGTAGCTGCAATCGAAGGAGCAGCAGTTGGTCATCAGCACCTTCAGCAGGCTGACACAGCGGCCATCGGCAGTAAAGGCGTGGCAGCATCCCGGGGCGTAACAGCTGCCGACCCCGCCCGCTCCTGCTGCCCTGGAAGCACCGCTGGAGGTACAGGCCACATCATATTTTGCGCTGTCCGCCAGGATCGTCAGCTTATCCATCAGGCTCTGTTCCATGGGACACCTCCAAAAAATGGGGATAAAAAAGAAAGCCATACTGGATGGCTTTTCTTTTTCAGGCGCTGGTGGGGCGTTTTTACCACTTCGCCTTGGTCTCCACCACACGGCCTGCAATGTGCAGGTGGTTGAGCTCCTCGCCCTTGATGACCATTTCCTTATAGGCCGGGTTGAAGGGCTGCAGCACCACGCAGTTGCCGCGCTGGAGGTAGCGCTTGAGGGTACCCTCGCCCTCGTCGCCGTAGATCAACACGCCCAGGTCGCCGTTTTCCAGCGTGTCCTGACGGTGCACCAGGGCAAGGTCACCATCGTGGATGCGGGGCTCCATGCTGTCGCCGCGCACAACGAGATAGAAGTAGCTGGAAGGGTCCTTGACCCGGGCATACTCCTTGCCGTAGTCTTCCTCATAGGCCAGCGCGCCGTAGCCCGCCTTGACCGTGCCGATGACAGGGATCAGGCTGTACACATAGCTGCCGAAGAAGCGCTCTTCGGTCTGGCCCTCCGCGGTGGGGTCGAACAGACCCAACAGATAGTCCGCGGTCGTGTCCAGGATCTCCGCCAGCTTTGCCACGGTGGTGGGGTCCGGGGAGCTCTTTCCGCTCTCCCATTTGCCCACGGCCTGCTGGGTCACACCCAACAGGGAAGCAAGCTCCGCCTGGCTCATGTGCTTTTGCTTTCGGCATTGCCGTAACAGCTCCGGAAACGACATTGTTCAACACTCCTCTGCTTGTACCGGGTCCGGTAAGGTTTTATCTGTATTTATTATACAACAAAAAGATGTTTCAGTAAAGAGGAAATCCCGCTTTTTCTCGAAGAAAAGTTGTCGCTCCGCACAAAAATGCGCACAACGAGCGGAAATTTTGATTTTAGGCTTGACAGCGCCGCTGAAATCTGGTAAATTAAATAGGCATTCGGTACGGCGTGTGCGGGTGCCCACGAGGAGAGATGTCCGAGTGGTTTAAGGAAGCAGTCTTGAAAACTGCCGTACGGCAACGTACCGTGGGTTCGAATCCCACTCTCTCCGCCATTTTTATTGAATAAGTGCAACACACTTTGCTCTGGAGTAGTACTCAAGAGGCCGAAGAGGCGCCCCTGCTAAGGGCGTAGGTCGTCTAAACAACGGCGCGAGGGTTCAAATCCCTCCTACTCCGCCAAGAAAAAGCTCGATGATTCTTTGAAATCACCGGGCTTTTTCCATTTTCAGAAACCAAAAGGCCGCCTCCTCGGAATTCGTTCCGTGAAAGCGGCCTTTCTATTACAAGATCAGATTCGTCACCGCAGCCAGCACGCTCAGGTGCACGGGGTAGAACCAGTAAAAAGCCTTCTTTTGCAGCGGACTGCACGCGCCCCGCTGCCCGTTGTAGAACCAGACCAGCACAAAAGCCAGCGGGGCGGTGAGCTCGAACAAAAACAGCAGCGCTCCCACGATGCACTGCCGCTTGCGGTCGCCACGGGTCAGGTACAGCGCACAGATGATGAGCACACCGCTACCGTCGTAGTCCGTACAAGCCAGAAGCGCCGCAAGCGTGCAGCCTGCCGCACACAAGAGCCCTTTCCAGCTGGCAGAGCCGTCCGGCTTTTCAAAATGCTTCAGACCTGCCATGGCCAGCACGCCCAGCGCCAGCGTCCAGTAAACATTCTGATGGTCCAGTGCAAAGGGCGTGCGGAAAAACGCAAGGTCAAAGGGCACCTCACTGATGAGGGCAAACAGGAACAGCCTCCGGACGTATTTTTTCACATCGTGGGTATGTACAAAGCCCTCCACCAGCAAAAAACAGAAGATGGGAAAAGCCAGCCGTCCGGTGAAGCGCAGGACTCTGTCCAGCTGATACAACGAAATCTGATTCCATGCGCCACCGGAAACTTCTCCCGTTTCCAGCTCCGGCAGCAAAAGGCCTGCCTCGATACAGGACGCGCCGATGTGGTCCACCAGCATGGTGATGCAGGCAATGGTTTTAAGAGCGGTGCCGCTGAAACTGCAGCGCGGGGAAAGTGCGGTCATAAAAACACCTCGGTCAGTTTGTAAAAAATCGTTATAAGAACTATAACGGAGGAAAGGTGGCATTTCCTCCGTCTGTTGCGGCAAAATCTACACAGAGCGTGCACAAATCCGCCCAAAATGCTTGACAGGACGGGCGCGGGATAGTAAAATCAAGAAGATAATTGAACTATCTCAAACCAAAGATGAAAAAGATTCACAGAGGATCGAGCGTCTCCGAACCAGATCAGACCGGAAGGAGGCATTGGGAATGACGCTGTTTTCTTATGAGATTTTCGACGCAGTTGCACGGCAGGGCAGCTTTAACAAGGCGGCTCAGCAGCTGCATCTGACCCCCTCAGCCATCAGCCACGCCATCGCCGTAATGGAGGCTGAGCTGGGCTTTACCTTATTCAATCGCGGCAAAAACGGCGTTACCATGACCAGCTACGGCGCTTCGCTGTACCCCTCCATCCGTGCGGTGCTGAACAGCGACGAGGCCCTGCAGCAGAGCATTGCCCGCCTGAACGGCCTGGAAAAGGGCAAGGTCAAGTTGGGTGCCTTCAACTCGATCTGCTCCGGGCTGCTGCCCAGCATCCTCAAGGGCTTTATGGCCCACTACCCCCAGATCGAAGTCGAGGTCTATCAGGGCACCTACGATGATGTCAAGGAGTGGCTGCGCACCGGTCAGGTGGACATTGCCTTCCTCTCCAACAACTGCCGGGAGGAGTTTGTTCTGACCGAGCTGTTCCACGAGCCGCTGCTCTGCATCACCCCCATGGACTGGCCCGAGCCGCCCAACGGCGTGATGACCCCCGCCCTGATGAACGGGCAGAACTTTGTGGTGCAGTGGGATGCCACCGACGCGGAGATGCGTCAGTTCCTCAAGAAGTATTCCCTCTCAACGGAGCGCCGCTGCCATGTCATCGACGACCAGTCGAACATTGCCATGGTCGAGGCAGGCCTGGGTATTTCCATCATGCCCCGGATGCTGCTGCGCAACTGCACGGCAGCAGTCAAGATCTACCCCATCGAGCCCGAAGAGGACCGCGTGGTGGGTCTGGCCGTCCAGCGCCCCACCGCCATGGCTCCCGCCGTGGAGCAGATGTTCCACCACATCGTGGAGTACTGCAAGGATCTGGACTGAACAACAGTGTAACATAACGGGCCGGTGTGCGCAACACCGGCCCGTTTTTTGCCGCCCGGAAAACTTTGGATTGTATCCCCGCCCGGGATACGGTATACTAAGAAAAAATCCATTCTGGTTTTTGAGGGGAAAAATTATGGATCGAAGAAGTTTTTGCAAGGTGCTGGGGTTTGCGGCCGGCAGCACTTTGCTGCCCGGGCTGATGGTCCAGGCCGCCGGGCAGAGTTCCGTGGGCCATGCAGTGCCGGATGGCCGCTACACCATCGGCATCCGCAGCGACCTGAGCGGCTGTGACCTGACCCACGCGTTCTATTATTCCGACAGCTTTTTCGCCCACCCGGCCACCCAATATGACCACCAGCTGGCGCTGGCAACGCTGGGTCTGGTCTGCGCTGCGGCCAACACCGTGGCCAGCGATGCGGAATACTGGGTCAACGGCTCTGTGGGGCGGGAAGCCCACATTGCCGCCGCCTACGAGGCCCTGGGCTTTGAGGACGCGCTGTTCTACAATTACGATCTCGACACCGGCCGGGCCGGAGACTTTGTGGGCTACTCGCTGGCCCGCAAGACCCTGACCCTGAACGGCCAGCGTACCACCCTTGTGGCGCTTGTCCTGCGGGGCGGCGGCTATGGCGGCGAGTGGGCCAGCAACTTCCACACAGGTGATACCAGCGCGCACACCGGTTTTGTCACGCCTGTGGCGGCGGTGTTTGCGTCCCTCAAGGCCTATCTGGCCCGGGCAGGGCAGGGCGGCACCTTCAAGCTCTGGCTGGGCGGCTACAGCCGCGGTTCCATCATTGCAAATCTGCTGGCGGCAAAGATCGCCCGGGAGCTGCCCCAGCTGGGGCGGGAGAACATCTATGCCTACGGCTTTGCGGTGCCTGCGGCCCTGACTGCCGCCGACCGGCCTGACCTGCAGCAGGATTTCGATGCCAATCACGCCCCGGACGGAACCCTGCTGGAAAACTGGCCCGAGAGCAACATCTTCAGCATCATTTCCAGCGGCGACGCGGTGGCCCGGGTGCTGCCCGCTGCCTGGGGCTACCACCGCAACGGCTGCGACCGCTTTCTGCCCGCCACCCGGAATGCCGAAGAGCTGGCCGACCTGGACGCACTGGGGGCGGCATTCGGCCCCACGCCGCTGGTGATCAGCAGTCTTGCCACCGCCGAGGACACCAGTGCCCTCATCGACATCGTGGCCAAGTTCTGCGTTTCCCGGGAAAATTTCCACCAGAAATACGAAGCCGCCATCATGGACATGATCCAGTGTGCCTTTATCCGCTCCGAAAAAGAGGTGGTCGATGGCTACATCCTCAGCGACGGTGAGATCGTGGAGCGGCTGCAGAGCCTTTCCCACATGAAAGAGATCGATTACTGGCAGATCGTGGGCAGCGTCTGGGCCGCCTCCACCATGAGCCGCCCCATCCTTGAGCGGTACGGCCAGAACGTGCCCCTGCTGGCCCGGCAGATCCTTATCCCGGTGCTGGCGGTCGGCCTGTGCTACGGCATTGAGACCGATGTGGTGCAGATGGTGGCCCAGTACATCATCCGCCTGCTCACCGCCCGGGGCGAGCTGGACAGCGTTCTGCGCGCGGCGTTCTGCCACCACCCGGAAAACTACATTTCCCTGATGGAATACTACGCCCCCGAGGAGCACGGTATGGAGCCCTTTACCCGAAAGTGATTCACTTTTCTTCACCTTCCGCCTGAAATCTCTCCACCGGTGAAACGCCTGCGATTCGTTGAAATCCCGTTTTTTCTATGTTACACTTGATTTTATCAACTGGAAAAGAGGAAAAAAACATGGAAACTCAACACAAGCGCAGTGCGTTTTCCGGCAAACTCGGATTCGTGCTGTCCGCCGCCGGTGCGTCGGTCGGGTTGGGAAACATCTGGCGCTTCCCGTATCTGGCCGCAAAATACGGCGGCGGCATTTTTCTGCTCATCTACATCCTGCTGGCTGTCACCTTTGGCTACACCATGATCATTGCCGAAACGGCGCTGGGCCGGATGACCCGCAAAAGCCCGGTGGGCGCTTACAGCCATTTTGGCAAGGGGAAGGGGCTGGCGTTCGGCGGCTGGATCAACGCCGTCATCCCCATCCTGATCGTTCCCTATTATTCGGTCATCGGCGGATGGGTCATCCACTATCTGGCCCAGTATCTCACCGGCCACGGCAGCGCGCTGGCATCGGACGGGTATTTCTCCGGCTTCATCTCCAACGGTCTGCTGGCCGAGATCGCGTTCCTGCTGTTCACCTTTATCACGCTGGGCATCATCTTTGCGGGTGTGCGCAACGGCGTGGAGCGCGTTTCCAAGGTGATGATGCCGGTGCTGGTGGTGCTCTCGGTGGTCATTGCCGTCTACTCGGTCACACGGCCCGGCGCACTGGCAGGTGTAAAGTATTTTCTGGTGCCCAACCCGGCCAACTTCTCATGGATGACCGTGGTTTCCGCCATGGGGCAGATGTTCTACTCCCTCTCCATTGCCATGGGCATCCTGGTGACCTTTGGTTCCTACATGAAAAAGAACGTGTCCATTGAGCAGTCCACGGAAAATGTGGAGATCTTCGACACCGCCATTGCCATCATGGCGGGCCTGATGATCATTCCCGCCGTGTTCGCTTTTTCGGGCGGCGACCCTGACACCCTGCAGGCGGGCCCGGCCCTGATGTTCATTACCATCCCCAAGGTCTTTGCCAGCATGGGCATGGGCACTGCCGTAGGCGTGCTCTTCTTTGTGCTGGTGCTGTTCGCAGCCCTCACCAGCTCCATTGCCCTGACCGAGAGTGCTGTTTCTACCTTTGAGGACGAGTTGGGCTGGGACCGCACCCGCTCCACCATCCTCATCGGCTGTATTATGATCACACTGGGCAGCCTTTCCGCGCTGGGCTACGGCCCCCTTGCCAGTGTGACCGTGTTCGGGATGCAGTTCCTCGATTTCTTCGACTTCCTGACCAACTCGGTGATGATGCCCATTGCGGCCATTGCCACCTGCCTGCTGGTCTCCCGAATCGTCGGCGTGGAAAAGATCGAGGAAGAGGTCACACGGGAAGGTCAGCCCTTCCGCCGCAAACCGGTGTTCAACTTTATGCTCCGGTATCTCTGCCCCATCTTCGCGGCCATCATCCTGGCCAGCTCGGTCGCCAACGCACTGGGCTGGATCGCAATGTGACCCTGTTTTCTGCACGCAAAAAGCCCCCGGCCTGTATCCTCACAGGCCGGGGGCTTTTCGATCATTCTTTTTCAAACACGAGGAAGCGGAACGCGATGTCCGTGGTCAGCTCGGGCAGGGCGGCCAGGCGGGCCGCGCCATCCCGTGGCGTTTTCCAGTAATAGGGGGTCATGGCGAACAGCGCCTCCAGCTGCCCGGCAGGCACCGTGATGCTGCCCGAGACTTCCCGCTCCCCGATGGGGCGGAAGCCCTCATAGGCCACCTCCTGCACCGGGTTCTTGTAGGGCGTGTCGTAGAGGACAGCCTTCATCTGGTAGAGGTGCTCTGCACCGGGCACAACATAGATTATCCGTCCGCCCGGGCGCAGCACGCGCCGGAACTCTTCCTGCGCAAAGGGCGAGAAGCAGTTGAGCAGCAGGTCGGCCCATCCGGTGCGGACAGGCTGGGCAAAACTGGATGCCACCGCGTATTTTGCGGCAGGCAGTGCCTTTGCGGCCAGACGCACCGCAGGCTTTGCGATATCAAAGCCCGCCAGCTGCACCGACTGGCCCGCCTGTGCAAAGGCCTGTGCAATGCAGCGGTCGTACCAGCCCTCGCCGCAGCCCGCATCCAGCAGATGGAGCGGTGCATCTGCCCCGGCGGAAGCGCCGTACGCAAGGCACAGTTCCCCCAACGCCCGGCCGAAGATGCCGTAATACCCGGCGTTCAGGAAGGCACGGCGGGCGGCGACCATCTCTTTGCTGTCACCCGGGGCCTTGGTGCGCATACTCTGCACCGGCAGCAGGTGCCAGTACCCCTCTTTCGCCCGGTCAAAGCTGTGGTTCCTGCCGCATTTCAGGGCAGTGTCCCCGGTCAGGGGTTCGCCGCAGAGCGGGCACTGCCAGGGGGCAAACGGCTCAGGTTTCATCGGTGTGATCCTCAATGGGTGCGGTGGCACCGCCGTGGGCGGTCATATACTCTTCAAAGTTGGTGAACTTCTGCTGGGGCGGGCGGCGGCTGATCAGCATTAGGCCCGGGTCCTCGTCCCGTGCGGGGGCGGCGTTCCGGCTGCGGCCGCGGGGTGCCTCGCTCTTGGCGGGGCGGGCCGGACGGCTGCTCTGCGCCGCATTGCGGCTGCCCTGCTGGCTCTGGCTGTTCTGGGCCGGGCGGGCATTGCGCGCATTCCGCTCTGCCCGCTGCTCGGTGCGCGGATCATTGCGGTCGGTGCGCTGCTCGGCACGGGCAGGCTGACCGCCGCGCTGACGCTGGCCGTTCTGGGCCGGAGCAGTCTGCTTTGCGGCAGGCTGCGCAGCCGGAGCCTTTTTGACCGGGCGCAGTGGGGTAGCCTCCGGGGCGCTCACAAAGTGGGGGTCGAATTTGGGCTGGGCGTTGCTGCCGCGGTTGGCCGGCTGCGGGGCATTGCCCTCGCGGCGAGTGCGGCTGTTATTGGAGCGGCGGTTCTCACTGCGTCCGCCGGAAGTGCGCTTCTGGTTTTCCTCCATGGATGTTCCTTCTTTCGGTTCGGTATTCTTGGGGCTGGGCTGTTTTGCAGCCGCTTTTTCCTTCTTGGGGACAGCGGGCTTTTCGGCCTTGGCTGCCTTTTCTGCTTTGGCAGGCTTCTCTGCCTTCACAGGCTTTTCCGGCTGCTCTGCTTCCGCCTTGGGCTTTTTGCCCCGCACCGGGGGCGCAGCCTTGACAGGGGCAGGCACGCCGTCCCAGGGGTGGCCGGAGACAACCGGGATCTGGCGGCGGTTCAGCTTTTCGATCCCGGCCAGATATTCCTTTTCCTCCGGGGCGCAGAAGCTGACGGCAGTGCCGTCGGCACCGGCACGGGCCGTGCGGCCAATGCGGTGGACGTAGGTCTCGGGCACCTCGGGCAGGTCGTAGTTGAACACATGGGACAGCTCGCTGATGTCAATGCCGCGGGCGGCGATATCGGTCGCCACCAGCACCCGGGTCTTGCCCGCCTTGAAATCCTCCAGCGCCGTCACACGGGCGGTCTGGCTCTTGTTGCCGTGGATGGCGGCAGCGGGGATGCCCTGCTTGTTCAGGTCTTTTGCGATCTTATCGGCCCCGTGCTTGGTGCGGCTGAACACCAGCGCGTTCACCACCTCAGGCTTCAGGTTTTTGATGAGCCAGGGCAGCAGGAACTTCTTGTTGCCCTTCTCCACAAAATACAGGCTCTGCTGGATGCGGTCCACCGTGCTGGACACCGGGTCCACCTTGACAAAGGCCGGATCATGCAGGATGCCTGCGGCCAGCTGCTCGATCTCCTTGGGCATGGTGGCGCTGAACATCAGGTTCTGGCGCTGCCTGGGCAGCTTGGCGATCACCTTTTTCACGTCGTGGACAAAGCCCATATCCAGCATCCGGTCGGCTTCGTCCAGAACAAAGATCTCAATGTTGGAGAGGTCCAGCAGCCCCTGCCCCACCAGGTCGTTCAAGCGGCCCGGGCAGGCAATGAGGATGTCCACGCCCTTTTTCAGGGCTGCGACCTGCGGAGCCTGACCCACACCGCCAAAGATGACGGTGCTGCGCAGGGTCAGATACTTGCCGTAGGCTTCAAAGCTCTCGCCGATCTGCAAAGCCAGCTCCCGGGTAGGAGTCAGGATCAGGGCGCGGATGGCACCCTTTTTGCGGGGCGCGCTGGCAGTCAGGCGGTCGAGCATGGGCAGCGCAAAGGCAGCCGTCTTGCCGGTACCCGTCTGGGCGCAGCCCATCAAGTCCCTCCCGGCCAGCACCGGCGGAATGGCCGCTGCCTGAATGGGCGAGGGGGATTCATAGCCCGCCTGTGCCACAGCACGCAGCACAGGCGCGGAAAGATTCAGTTCGTTAAATGTCATTCTTCACCTAAAATGTTTCTGCATTCCATATAATAGCGCTTTTCCTCTGCGTGCCCCATGCTGAAGGTCTTGCGGGGCAGCACACCACCCATAACGATGCCCTTGAACAGATCGCTCTTCTCAAAGGGCGGCATCAGGAAAGCCACACCCCCCTGCCTGCACAGGGCGCGGACAGCGGGCTCATCGTGGACATAATCCACCCGGGCCTCGATGTGGCGGGCCATGAAATACTCAATGAATGCGTCAATGGTGCCCACGGTCAGCGGGGCAACGGGATGTTCAAAGCTGAGCACATTGGCCACATGGGGGCCTGCCAGCGTAAAGGACTGCTGTTTTGCATCGCCGAAGCAGATGCCTGCCGCGTGGGAATCGCTCCACGCGATGAGGGCCAGCAGCACAGCACCGCAGTCCACATTGAAGAGGACGCGGTGGATGGGCTCGATCTCAATGGCCGGAGAGTGGACATTGCAGACCTCAGCCAGGCACCAGCGGGCCGGGTGGGTCAGCTGCTGCTCCGGGGTCAGGGTCTTTTTCAGCTCCTCCCAGCAGGCCTTGGCGGAAGCCAGCGAATGGTTGCCGTCGCCCACGGCCAGCGTCAGGGGCGCGCCGCCCTTTGCCTGGGGATACCGGGCATCAAAGGCCTCCTGGCTGCCCAGAGCGTTCAGGGCGCTGTCGATCTGGGCCAGCAGGGCGGGATCTTCCACTGCCCAGCCGGCAATGTGGCCGCCGTTCAGCATCAGGTCGCCCTCGTAGACCTTGCGCAGCTGCTCCTTTTTCTCGCCGATGGGCTCGATGAGGGTGCAGCCGGGGTCATCGGCCAGCATCATAATATGGGGCGTTTCCAGCCTTGCCCCCCGGCGCACCGCCATGCGGGGCGGGATGCGGCTTTCCACGGTGTGCTCACTGGGGCGGATGGCAGGCACCGCACCCTCGGCATAGCTGTATGCCTCCAGGTCGATCTTGCCCACAAGGCCCTGCCGCACCCGGCCGCTCTGCTCGGTGCGCTCCACATAAATGAAGCCGTCCACCGCGCGGGTCAGCACGTTCCGGGTATAATCGTCCATGGCCGCATGGATGGCGCTGATCCTTGCATCCACGTCATCCTCTTCCAGATAGACCTCTGGCAGGATCAGGTCCAGTGTACTGGGGCCGCCTGCGGCGGCCTGCGCAGCCTTTTCCCAATAGGAGCGGTCACTGGTGAACTGATCGCAGGCCACACAGCCCCACTGCCCCACCGGGATCTGTTCCGACGGCAGCAGGATGTGCGCCGGGGAAAAACAGGGTGTTTTGTTCATAATACTTCCCTCCCTCTCACAAAAACGCAGGGATCACTCAAAATAGCTGGCGGCATCGTCCCGGATGACCACATGCTCCACACCTGCCTCGGTCAGGGAGAGGGTCAGCTCCTCCCGGGCCGCTGCATCCAGCGTAGAGGAGGACGGGACCTTCACCAGCAGCTTCTTCACGCCCAGCTGGGCCGCAGGGGCTCCCAGCTGGCTGGAGGAGCCGGTCACCTCGGCCAGCGAATAACCGTACCAGAGCGTCACCGTATCTCCGAAGCGGGCCTGCCAGGCGGCGATATCCGCAGTCAGCTGCCCGGCACGGTCCACACCGTTGGTGGTGCCATAGTCCTGCTTGGCGCTGGTGGACGAGGGGAACTGGACATTTTCCAGCAGCACCTGATCAAACCCGGCGGCGTGCACCTCGGCGATCAGATCGCCGATATACTGCACGGTCTCCGCAGCGTAGGGGTTCAGCCAGGGGTTGCCTCCGGCGGAAGCCTTGTTGTCCAGCCAGAGGTACTCCTGCCCCTGATACCGGATGGCCAGAGCGTGGTCGGCCCGGGCACCGGCAGGGTCACGGAAGGCGGTCAGCGCAGCCACCGGCACCAGCCCCTCCTCCTTGAAGATGGATGCCACGCTCGTCAGCTCGACCTGCGTGGGGGCTGCATTGGCGGCACCCACTGCCGTCTGGGAGGCGTAATACACCTGCCCGGCGGTGTCCTTCAGGGTCAGGATGGCATAGGTCATGCCCTGTGCCTTGAGCTGCCGGGCGGCGGAGCGGATGGTTGCCTCGTCGGTCAGGGTGGTCACATCCACCTCTGCCCACAGGCCCGTCACAATATCAGTGCCCTTGACCTCGGGCTCCGGCTCCTTTTCCGGCACCGAGGAAGCTGCCGGTTCGCTGGCAGCGGTGCTCTGCGTCCCGGAGGATGCACTCTCGCTGACAACACTGGATGCGGAAAGGTCACGATCCCGCACCACGGTATACCAGGTGTGGGTGGCCCAGTCCAACACATGGGGCGCGGCCACCCAGGCCGCTGCCAGCACGGCCACCACCAGCACCGCAATGCCGATGCCCTTTTTCAGCCGCATCTCGCGGGTGTAAAAGCTGCGCCGGTAGCGCTTGACCTTCTGGCGTTTGGGATATCTTGCCATAATCAACCACCCTCCTTGGGGTCAACTTACAGGATCACGGAATGGCCGGTAAAGCCGTAGATGGCCAGCGCCAGCACACCGATATAGATCAGGGTGATGGGCAGGCCGCGGAATGCTTCAGGGATGGCCTTGCTGCGCAGGCGGTTGCCCGCCTCGGTCACCAGCATCACAGCCAGCAGGTAGCCCAGGCCGCTGCCCAGGCCAAAGCCGATGGACTGCGCCAGCGTAAAGCTCTGGGTGCGCTCCACCAGCACGGTGCCCAGCACGCCGCTGTTCACGGCGGCAATGGGCAGGATGCGGATGAGCAGGCCGCTGCGGGGGCCCTTGACCGCCCGCAGGATGGCGTGCTCAAAGATGCAGACCATCGCCACACAGGCCAGGTAGAGCAGCGGGCGGAGCTGGGCACGGTAGGGCAGATCCACGATCTGGCTGCCCGCAAAATACGCCAGCGGGGCCACCAGCGTCTGGGTAACACAGAGCAGCAGGGCAAACCACCAGCTGCTGGTGCGCTCGTCACCCACCAGCTGGATCAGGCGCGACACGCCCAGACCACGGGTAAAGATGGCGTTCTGGGCAAACAGGGCCAGCACGGCGTAGGCAAAGGCCACACCGATGGTATTCATCACAGCACTCACTGATCCTGCACCTCCTTCCGGGGGTGCGCAGCCAGAGTGCCGCGCGCCTCAGTTTTCAGGTATTCCTTGTGTTTGCGGGCCAGCGCGCGCCAGACGGCACACACCACGCCCAGCACGATGAAACCGCCTGCCGGCATGGATGCCATGGGCAGGACAGAGCGGCTGAGCTGGACCCCAAACACACTGCCCAGCGCCAGCCACTCCCGCAGGCAGCCCACGATGAACAGGATGAGCGCGTAGCCCACCGTGATGCGCAGACCCTTGGAGACAGCCTTGCGCATGGTTTCCTGCACACGGCCAAAGCGGTAGGTCAGCAAGGGCTCCACCACCAGCATGGGCAGGTAGATGCCCAGCATCAGCAGGTCGGTGCCGAACACAGCGTTCAGGATGGGATAAGCGGCAAGGTAGACCACCGCCGCACTGCCGCTGTACACCAGCGCCCGGGGCAGCAGCTTTTTCTCCAGCTCTTCCGGGGCGGGCTGCTCGTCCCGCAGGGGGAACAGGCGGCTGACCAGGCAGGCCAGCATCCGGGAAGGCGTGAGCAGCAGGGCCACAGCCACGGCCAGCATCAAAGCATTTTTGCCTGTGGTGGCAAGCACCACCAGCGGAGCCAGACCCATGCCCTGCATGACAACGGGATTGTTTTTGAACACCCGGTCATGGTGGGCGAACTTTTCAGGATCACGGGTGATCAGTTCTGCAATGGAACGTTTCATTCAGCGCCCTCCTTTCCGGCCGCAGGGCGGTGCATCAGCTGATACAGGCGGCTCTCGGTGCGGTCCATCCAGCCGGAAATGCTGTTGACCGTGAGCAGGGCAAAGCAGACACCCGTCTCGTACACGCCGTAATACCGGAAGCCCATGGTGATCGCACCCACCAGCACACCGTACAGGATGCGGCCCAGACGGTGGTGGGCGCAGGTGTAGGGCTCGTTGAGCAGGAACGCCGCGCTGAACAGCATGGCACCGGTCAGCAGCTCGTCCCGCACGCACTGCAGGCGCAGGGCGATGTCCACGCCGTTCACCCCCACCTGACGGGGGAAGAGGAAGGCGATGAGGGCACAGGTGACCACAAAGCTGACAGAAGCGCCCAGACGGACATCCTTTTGCAGCCAGAGGAAAAGCCCGCAGGCCAGAAGGATGAGGGCGGCACCCGTGCCCATGGGGGCGGCGTACTCGCCCAGCACCAGCGAAATTGCGCTGATGTTCAGGCTGCCGCCGCTGCGCAGGGTATCCGAGATGGTGCTGGACACCGGCACGTCTGTGGCATCCCACAGGGGGATGTTGGTATAGGGCTGGGGGTAGCGGAACACCTGCTCCGGCCAGGACACCGCCGCCACGGCGTAACCCACAGCAGCGGGGTTGAAGGGATAGCTGCCGTAGCCGCCGAACACCTCCTTGCCGATGAGGACACCGGCCAGCACCGCCATAATGACCACATACCAGTCCACCGTGGCGGGCATGAGCAGGGCGATGATGAGGGCAAAGCTCTCGTTGGAGAAATCCCCGGCCCGATACACGCGGCGGCGCAGCAGGGAGACCAGGCGGTCACACAGATTGCCGGTGAGCAGCGCCGCGCCGCAGAGCAGCAGGGGCCGCAGACCGTACAGGAAGCAGGCCATGCAGAGCAGCGGGATGGTCATAAAGCAGACGTGCAGATAGTACCGCCCCGTCTTTGCAAGCTCCTGCTCCTGCTGCTGGATCAAACGTTCATCCATGGTAAGGCACCTCTCACAGGGCGGCCAGACGGCGCACTGCCGCAGCCGGGTCGGCTGCGCCGAACACGGCACTGCCCGCCACCAGAATATCGGCACCCGCCTCCACACACAGGGGGGCGGTGGTGTCATCCACGCCGCCATCCACTTCCAGCAGGTAGCGGGCGCTCCGCTTTGCCCGCTCTTCCTTGAGCCAGCGCAGCTTTTCCAGCGCCGAGGGCATGAACTTCTGCCCGCCGAAGCCGGGCTCCACGCTCATCACCAGCACCAGATCCAGCTGGTCGAGATACGGGGCCAGCGCCTCCGGCGCAGTACCGGGCTTGATGGTCAGGCCCACCTTGCAGCCCAGTGCCTTGACCGCATCGATGGTCTGCTGGATGTCGTCCTCGCACTCGAGGTGGAAGTTGTACAGGCTGGCACCCGCCTTGATGAAAGGCTCTGCATACTGCAGCGGGTGGCTGATCATCAGGTGGACATCGTAGAATGCTGCGGGCATCCCCTTGTGCAGGCTTTTCAGCACCGGCACGCCAAAGCTGATGTTGGGCACAAAGTGGCCGTCCATCACGTCATAATGCAGCATCTGCGCACCGGCATCCAGCACCATGCGGCAGTCTGCGCCAAGCTGATTGAAATCAGCCGAAAGGATCGAAGGACTAATGATCGTCATTGTGTTTTATACTCTCCGTTATTTTTCAGAAAGATTACACCATCCGTTCTGCCAGAGCACCTGTTTTGGGGCCGGAATGCAGGGCGGGCATGGTTACTCTTAGTTTACATGAAAACACGCAAAAAATCAAACCCGGAGCCGTGTTTTTCACGGAAAAGTCTCAAACCTGCCCCCGGATACATCCAAAATCCATTCCAAAACCAAAAACGACCAGACCGCCCCGCCCGTTTCAGGGGGACAGTCTGGCCGCGGATTCAGTTGACAGGCTTCATGCTGGCGGGGTCCTCCACCGGCACGGGCTGACCGGATTCGTCCGGCAGGCGCTTCATGCCGCTGGGGTTGGGGGGCGTGGCGGGCAGGGTGAACACGAACTGACACCACTCGCCCTGCTGGCTCTCCACACGGATCTGGCCTCCGGAAAGGTTGACCAGCACCTTGCAGATATTCAGGCCAAGACCGGCCCCCCGGGCGTGCAGGCCGCGGGACCTGTCCTCTTTGTAGAAGCGCTGGAACACATAGGGCAGCGCCTCGGGGCTGATGCCCTGACCGGAATTCCAGATCGAGATCTCCACCTCGGGGCCCAGCTTCTCCACATGGAACTTGATGGTGCCGCCCGCCGGGGTAAACTTGATGGCATTGTCCAGAATGTTATAAGCCACCTGATGGATGAGGTCGGGGTCCGCGTAGACCAGCACCTTTTCATCCATGGTCAGGCCTTCCAGATCGATCATGCCGTCGTTGATGCGCTGCTCCGCCGAAAGGGCCACACCGGTGAGCGTCTCCCAGATGTTGAACATCCGGGCATTCACCTGATACTCGCCGCTTTCCAGCTTGGAGAGATCGAGCATATTCTGGATGAGCCGGGCCAGGCGGCCGGTCTCCTCGCTGACCAGCTGCAGGTAGTGGTTCTGCATATCGGGCGGGATGGTGCCGTCCAGAATGCCGTCCACAAAGCCCTTGATTGTGGTCATGGGGGTGCGCAGCTCGTGGGCGATGTTGCCCATGAACTGGCCGCGGGAATTGTCGTTGGACTGGATGTTCTCCGCCATCTGGTTGAAGGTGTGGGCCAGATCCACCACTTCGCCCTCACCTTCCACGCCCTCGACACGGACAGAGAAGTCCCCGCCGCCGAACCGCTGGGCGGCATCGGTGATCTTCTGGAGCGGGTCGGTCAGCTTCCGCATCAGGAAGGAGGTCAGCACACTGGCGCAGAGCAGCATGACGCAGGCCGAGAAGAAGAAGTTCGACCAGAATTCCTCCTTGAAGTCGGTCAGCCGCGCGCCGGAGGAGCAGAGGAAGAGATAGCCGCTGTTGTTGCCCTGTGCATCCTGCATGTGCCGCACCGAGACATAGCTCTTCTCGGTCAGCACACCGTCCAGCGTACTCAGGGTGTGGTAGGGCTGATCCCCGGCAACTTTTTCCATAAGCTCCGGCCCCACAATATCTGTTCCCACCATCTCGGGGTTGGAGGCAATGAGGATCCTGCCCTCTTCATCGGTGAAAAAGAGGTAAGCCTCGGCGCTCTCGCCGATGATCTCCAGCTTGGTGTTCAGGGCATCCAGCTCGGCCCCCTTGGGCAGAGCCGCCTGCTGCACGATATAATCCGCCGCGCGCTGGGTCACATCCGCCACGCTGTCCAGCGTGTCGTACCGCTCCTGGGCAAAATAACGGCTGAACAGCAGCCACTCGGAGCAGCCCAGCACCGCCGTGCCCAGCACCAGCAGGGTGGCCACCATCGAAAAGAAGGTGACCGAAATACTTTTGCGCATTACTGACGCACCTCGAACTTATAGCCCACGCCCCAGACGGTCTTGAGCTCCCACTTGTCGGAAGCGCCTGCCAGCTTTTCGCGCAGGCGCTTGACATGGACATCGATGGTGCGGCTGTCGCCGTAGTACTCAAAGCCCCATACCTCGTCCAGCAGCTGGTCGCGGGTGTAAACACGGTTGGGGTGGGAGGCCAGGCAGTTCAGCAGCTCCAGCTCCTTGGGGGGAGCCTCCACCACCTTGCCCTTGACCCGCAGCTCATAGCTGTTCATGTCCAGCCGCAGGTTGTCGAACTCGATCACGCCCTCGGTGCTCTCGGTCTGGGCGGTGGTGGTGGTGCAGCGGCGCAGCACCGCCTTGATGCGGGCCACGACTTCCTTGGTGTCAAAGGGCTTGACCATGTAATCGTCCGCGCCCAGCTCCAGGCCCAGCACCTTGTCAAAAGTCTCGCCCTTGGCGGTCAGCATCATCACGGGGGTGTTGCCCAGCTTGCGGATGCGGCGGCAGACCTCCAGGCCATCCATCTTGGGCATCATCACATCCAGCAGCACCATATCGGGCTTGACCTGATTGAACTTGTCCAGACCTTCTTCGCCGTCGTTCGCGGTGGTGACCTGGTAGCCCTCTTTGGTCAGATAAAGCCGCAGCAGCTCGCAGATGTTGGTATCGTCGTCCACGACGAGGATCTTTTCGTTGGCCATAGTGGTTTCCTCCCCAATTCTGTATGTTCCGGCCCTTTCGGGCCTTGTGACAAAGTATTCCACTTCTTATTATACGGAAGAGTTATGACAAAATAAAGAAGGTTTTGTATGATTTTTAGGACGCAGGCTCCGCCGCTCAGCTCATCATCAGCCGGATGATCTCCTCATTGGTCTGCCGCATCCCGTCCTTGCCCAGACGTCCAATGCCCTTGATGGTGGTCTCGATGTCCTTCATCACGATGCCATCGCCGCCCTTGAACTCCTGATTGCACTTGTACATGTTGTAGCCCAGCAGCGCCGCATCCACCGAAGATGCGATCTTTGCGGCGCAGGAAGCCTTGGCTCCGTCGCACACGATGCCGGACACGATGGCAAGGGCGTTGACCACCGTGTGGATGGCAGCCTGATAGCCGTCGCCGCACAGGTACACGATGCCTGCGCCTGCACCCGCACCCGCGCTGACCGCGCCGCAGTAGGCAGACAGGGTGCCGATGCCGGTCTTTTCGTGGATGGCCACCAGATTGGAGATGATGAGGGCGCGGTAGAGCTTTTCCTTGCCGCTGTGCAGCTCCTTGGCGTACTCGATGAGGGGCACCGAACAGGTGATGCCCTGATTGCCGCTGCCGGAGTTGATGATGACCGGCAGCTCGCAGCCGTTCATGCGGGCATCGGAGCCGGCGGCGGCCTTGGCTTTTGCGCGGTTGGAGACATCGTTGCCGTAAGTGGTCAGCAGCACCCGCCCGATGTTGGCACCGTAGTCGCCCAGCAGGCCCTCTTCTGCAATGGCGTTGTTGTAGCGGATCTGCCGTTCCAGCAGGTCTGCCACGTCCCGCAGGTCGGCGGTCTCGGCAAAGTCCCAGATGTCCTGCATGTTCAGCAGGCTGCGGTCGGCGCGGGCATCCTCCTGCACGGTCTCGTCCAGCAGGGGCACCTCGTACAGCACCGTGCCGTTCTTCTCGATGCGGCAGATGTTGGTGTGGTAGTCCGCGATGCGCACCCGGGCGTAGTCCTGCCCGCAGCGCTCGGTGACGACGATGTCAAACACATGCCCCTGCTCGGTGTGCTCGATGGTGATGGGCACCGTCTGCAGATAGTCCCGGATGGCAGACTTCTTTTCCTCGCTGACCTCCGAGATGACCTCCAGCTCCTTCTCGGCGGAACCGGCGATGATGCCTGCCGCCACCGCCGCCTCCATGCCCTTCAGGTGCCCGGTGTTGGGCACGATGACGCTTTTCACGTTCTTGATGATGCTGCCGCTCACCTGCAGCTGCACGCTGTCCGGCAGCACCCCCAGCACCTCGCGGGCTTTTGCCGCCGCATAGGCCAGCGCGATGGGCTCGGTGCAGCCCATCGCCGGGATCAGCTCCTCCTTCAGGATCTCCACATAAGCCTGATAGCGCGGGTCGTTGCGTTCCATAACATCCTCCTGCCTTCCCTTCCGGAAATCGGTTCGTATTTTAAGAACAGTATAATATAGAACTCCCGCCGTGTAAATCCGTTGTTTTGCGCCCATCCCCTTGCGCTCCGGGGTTTCATCGCGTATAATGATAGTTGTATCGTTATGCCAAAAAACGTGTAAGGAGCGTATTTTATATGAAGTTAGGTATCGTCGGTCTGCCGAACGTCGGCAAGTCCACTCTGTTCAACGCCATCACTTCCACCAAAAACGCGGAAGCCGCCAACTACCCCTTCTGCACCATTGAGCCCAACAGCGGCATCGTGGCCGTGCCGGACAAGCGGCTGGACAAGCTGGCCGAAATCTGGCAGACCAGCAAAAAGACCCCTGCCATCGTTGAGTTTGTAGACATCGCCGGTCTGGTCAAGGGTGCCAGCCAGGGTGCAGGCCTGGGCAACAAGTTCCTGGGCCACATCCGCGAGTGCGATGCCATCGTGCACGTGGTGCGCTGCTTTGATGACGACAACATCATCCATGTGGTGGAGGACGTGACCAAGGCCGAGGCCGTGGACCCCATCGCCGACATCGATGCCATTGACTACGAGCTGATCCTCTCTGACCTCGAGGTCGTTCAGAACCGCGCGGGCCGGATGGCCAAGGCTGCCAAGAGCGGCAACAACAAGGGGGCTGCCGCAGAGGCTGCCTGGCTGCAGAAGCTGGCCGACCACCTGAGCGCAGGCAAGCCCGCCCGCAGCTTTGACTTTGACGAGGGGGATGCCGAGCAGCAGGCCGTGCTGCACGAGATGGGCCTGCTGAGCTCCAAGCCCGTGCTCTACGCCTGCAACGTGGGCGAGGATGATCTGATGGAGGGCATTGAGAACAACCGCTATGTCCCGCTGGTGGCCGCCCGCGCCGCCGAGGAGGGAGCCCGCTACATTCCCATCTGCGCCAAGACCGAAGAGGACATTGCCGACTACTCCCCCGAGGAGAAGAAGGCTTTCCTGGCCGAGATGGGCATCGAGGCCAGCGGCCTGGACAACCTGATCACTGCCAGCTACGACCTGCTGGGCCTCATCTCCTTCCTGACCGACGGCAAAAAGGAGTGCCGTGCCTGGACCATCCGCAAGGGCACCAAGGCACCTCAGGCCGCCGGTAAGATCCACAGCGATTTTGAGCGCGGCTTCATCCGCGCCAGCGTCATCGGCTATGGCGACCTGGAAGCCAACAACTTCGATTATGCCGCTGTTAAGGCCAAGGGCCTGCAGCGCACCGAGGGCAAGGAGTACGTCGTGAAGGACGGCGATGTGATCGAGTTCCTGTTTAACGTCTGATGTATGATAAAAGTGTCTCCCGCGCGGCGCGCGGGAGACACTTTTGCCCGGGAGAAAGGACATCTATATGATTATCGGAATTATGGGCGCAATGCCCGATGAAGTCGATCAGCTGTGTGCAAAGCTGGAAAACGTCACCGTGGAGCCCTACGGCGGCGTGGAGTACCACAGAGGCACGCTGGCAGGCAAGCAGGTCGTGGTCTGCTGTGCAGGCATGGGCAAGGCCAATGCCGCCGCCACCACTCAGGTGCTCATCACCCGATACGGTGCCGAGAAGATCATCTTCTCCGGCATTGCAGGCAACATGACCAGCAAGATCGGCATTGGTGATGTGGTCATTGGCAAAACGGTGCTGTACCACGATGCCCAGCTGGACATGATCTGCCAGAACCCGCCCTACCTGAAGGCGTACGCCGGTGATCCGGCCCTCATCGCCGCCGCTGAAAAAGCCTGCGCCGAGGCCGGGGTCAAAGCCCTGACCGGCAAGATTGCCACCGGCGACCTGTTCGTGGGCGACAGCGAGACCAAGGCCGCTATTGAGGCCAAATGCGCCCCCGACTGCGTTGAGATGGAGGGTGCTGCTGTGAGCCAGATCGCCGCCAAGAACGATGTGCCCTGTGTCATCCTGCGCGCCATGAGCGACAATGCCGACGAGGACGGCCACGAGGTGCTGGTGGTGAAGAAGTTCAGCATCGCCGAGTACGTGGCTACCGCCACCCGGATCGTGGCGGCCATGGTAGAAGCACTCTGATCAGACGGAGCGGCCTTTACAGAAACTGCTCCAGTTTCAGCCGGTTCTCTTCCTCCAGATCCTGCAGCTTTTGCATCAGGCGCTTGGAGCCGGGAGCCGCATCGGGATAGTCTTTCTGGCTCTTGATGCAGTCCATCACGCCCTGACTGCTTCCCTCGCTGAGCATTTCGGCCAGATTGCGGGTGGATCTGTCGGTGAGCGTTTTCATGCCGATGCCCATTTTGGTGTTGAGCTTTGCCATGATGCTCTGGCCCTGAGCCGTGCCGCCGCAGGCCTCGATGGCGGTGTGGGCTTCCTGATTCAGTTCCCGGTAGAGGTTCCGCTCCCGCAGAAGCTCGGCCCGGAAGGCAGGGTCCTCAGTCATGGGCACGATCTGTTCCAGCGTGTTCTTGCCCATCTCCGTGTTCTGCACCACCGCTTCCAGCAGATTCAGGTTATCATTTTTCTGATTTTCCATACAAAAATCCCCCTTTGTGGCACTAGCTTGTACCGCAAAGGGGGATTTTATACATTCGGTTTATTTGCTGCAGATCTGGTCGCCGCCGGCGGTCTGGGCCGCCTTCAGGCGCTGCTCACACAGCTGATACAGCGCGTCCCAGTTTTTGCCCCGCACCTCGCCGGTGCAGGCGCAGCCGATGGACTGGGTAAAGGGCACCCGGCGCATCAGGCCCACCGATGCCACGCACGCGCGGGGCATCTCGGCATAAATGCCGTTCAGCTCCTCGGCCAGCTCTGCGCAGTTCTTATCCGCACAGCCGATGGCGAACAGCGTGTCCGTCAGGCGGCAGACCACCCGCTCTGCAGGGCGGTCGTAGTACTTTTTCCACTGGTTGGCCACAAAACAGACCAGCTGGTTCATCACGGCATCGCCCTGCCGGGTGCGCATCCCGTCCTCATCGTCCAGCGCCACCAGCGCCAGCGAAGCACAGCGGTGAGCATCCGTCCACTCATCCAGCCGGGTGCAGAACTCCGTTTCAAAATAGCGGCGGTTGAACACGCCGGTCAGGAAATCGTGATTCATATCGTCCCGGCAGAGCTCCCGCTCCCGCGCGGTCATCCGATCCTCCGGCAGGTCGCTGCCCGCCAGCGGAGCCGTCATCTGCAGCTGCCAGAGCTTGCCGTCCGCCTCGATCAGGCGGCGCAGCACGCAGTCCACCTGCCCATTGCGCAGGACATAATCCACCTGCAGGCCATCGTCCTGCCAGGTGTCCGCGGCCTCCTCATCGGCTTCCGTCAGGGTCACGTCTTCAAAGGCGGTCTGTGCGTTTTCTGCAAAGGCGCGCAGATCCTGTTCCGTCCATTCTTTTTTCATGCGTTTTTCCCCATTATCCGGTGCCGGACTCTCTCCCTTCCGGCACAGCTTTGCCACACGGCCGCTGAAAGCGCAGCCCCATTACCGGAATTATATCACCTTGTGCCGGGCGTTTCCAGCAAAACGCACAAACTTTAACGCAATTTTTTACATTTTCGTCAAACTGCTAAACACACTCCGGGTTTCCGGCCCGGTTATGTACGGCAGTACACGGCGCACTCCGCCAGAATGCGCTTGGCCAGCGCGGCAGTGTCGAACCCATCGGCGGCGCGCCAGCTCCAGTTTCCGCCCAGCTTGCCGGGGCTGTTCAGGTGGGCTTCCTCGCCCAGGCCCAGCCAGTCGGCCATGGGGATGATGGCACGGTCGGCCACAGAGCCCAGCGCGGCCCGGAGCAGCGCGGTGCGGGCCGCCTCTGTTTTGACAGCGGCCACCTCCTTTGCGGTGGGCTGATAGCCGGTCAGATGCAGGTAGGCAGCGGCCACAGCCTTCTCCTTGGCCGATGCGCTCTCGTCCCACCAGGCGGTCAGCGTCGTGTTGTCATGGGTGCCGGGGTAGACCACGCTGTTCTTGACGTGGTTGTGGGGCAGGTACTCGCTGTCCCCGCCGCCGAACGCGAACTGCAGCACCTTCATGCCCGGGAAGGTGCTGTCTGCCAGCAGCTCCCGCACACTGGGGAACAGCTCACCCAGATCCTCGGCGATGATGGGCAGCTTGCCCAGCGCACCTTCCAGCGCGTTGAACAGCTCCATCCGGGGGCCGGTCTCCCACTTGCCGGTCTTGGCGGTAGTGCTGTCTGCCGGGATGGCCCAGTAGGTGTCAAAACCACGGAAGTGGTCGATGCGGAGCAGGTCATAGATGCCCAGCGCATGGCGGACACGCTGGATCCACCAGGCATAGCCGGTCTGCTTATGGTAGGGCCAGTTGTACAGCGGGTTGCCCCAGAGCTGGCCCTCTGCCGAGAAGTAATCCGGCGGGCAGCCTGCCACCCGGGCAAAGCCGCCGTCTGCATCCAGCTCAAACAGCGGGCCGCCCACCCAGGCATCCACGGAATCTGCCGAGACATAGATGGGGATATCGCCCAGGATCTGCACATTGTTGGCGTTGGCGTAGGCTTTCAGCTTCTTCCACTGGATGCTGAACTCGTACTGCAGAAACTTCCAGAAGCCGATCTCTTCCTCGTTCTCTGCCTTAAAAGCTTCCAGCGCCTGCGGCTCCCGCTTGCGGTACTCCCGGGGCCACTCGGTCCAGCTCTTCATGCCGTTGGCGGTCTTGAGGGCCATGTAGAGGGCATAATCCTCCAGCCAGCCCTCGTTTTCCAGCGTGAAGGCATAGTACGCATCCGGATAGTAATAGGCACAGCCGTGCTGGCCCGCGCACTGCCTGCGCCAGGCGGCATAGGCGGCACGCAGGACCTTGTAGCGGCTGGTGTACAGGGTGCCGTAATCCACGTTCAGCGGGTCCTTGCCCCAAGGCTCGGCCTTGAGCTGGGCGGCTGTCAGCAGCCCCTCGGCTTTCAGAGCATCCAGATCAATGAAATAGGGGTTGCCCGCAAAGGCAGAGCAGCTCTGGTAGGGGCTGTCCCCATAGCCCGTGGGGCTCAGGGGCAGGATCTGCCAGATCTTCTGGCCTGCCGCCGCAAGGAAATCCACAAATTTTTCTGCCTTTTTGCCAAAGCAGCCGATCCCGTAGGGGCCGGGCAGGCTGGACACCGGCATTAGAATACCACTTTCACGCATTGTAAATCCTTCCTCGTCTCAAACTTTTTGCTGGGGCTTGTCTGTTTTCTATCATAACATAACCGCAGACTATTTTCCACAGGCAAAAAACGTGGTATACTTGTTTTTATATTAGGAGGTGCTTATGCAGCCAACCGAAAAATACTATGAACACGATGCCTACCGCCGGGAGGCGGTGGGGCATATTTTAGCCGCAGAGCCGGACAGCCGGACCGGCGGCGGGCGCATCGCGCTGGACGGCACGGTGTTTTACCCCGAGGGCGGCGGCCAGCCTGCCGACCGGGGCACCCTGACCCTTGCCGACGGCACGGTGCTGACTGTCACCGATGTCCACGAGCAGGCGGGTGTCATCTGGCACATGGTCACTTCCCTGCCCGCCGGGGCGGTGCCCGGGGCTGAAGCCGCACAGGCCATCGACTGGGCATGGCGCTTTGACAAGATGCAGCAGCACACCGGCGAGCACATCCTCTCCGGCATCCTGCACAGCATGTTCGGGGCCGAGAACGTGGGCTTCCACATCGGCTCCGATGCCGTGCGGATGGACACGAACATCCCCATCTCCGCCGAGGGGCTGAAAGCGGCCGAGACTGCCGCCAACCGCATCATCTGGGAGAATGTACCGGTGAACATCACCTACCCCACCCGGGAGGAGCTGGCCATCCTGACCTACCGCTCCAAAAAGGAGATCGAGGGGCAGGTGCGGATCGTGACCATCCCCGGGGCGGATGTCTGTGCCTGCTGCGGCACCCACACCGCCTTTACCGGCGCGGTGGGCCAGATCAAGATCCTGGCCGCCGAAAACTATAAGGGCGGCGTGCGCCTGAGCATCGTCTGCGGCGGGCGCGCGCTGGAAGCCGCACAGGCCATGCGGGCACGGCAGGCAGAGATCGGTGCCCTGCTCAGCGCCAAGGCCAGCGAGACGGCCAACGCCGTGCACCGGGTGTATGACGAGTACACCGCCCTGAAATTCACCCACTTCGGGCTGTGCAGCCAGCTCTTTGACGCGCTGGCCGCGCAGGTAACGCCCGGTGCGGATGCCATCCGCATCGTGCCGGGGCTGGACCCGGACGGCCTGCACCGGCTGGCTGTCCGCCTGACCGAAGCCACCACCGGCCTGTGCGCGGCCTTGACCCCCAACGAAAAGGGCACCGGCTACTGCCTTGCCCAGGCGGGCGGCGATGTCCGCGCCCTGACCAAAGCCCTGAACGCCGCCCTCAATGGCCGCGGCGGCGGCAAACCCGGCATCTGCCAGGGAAGCTGCGCCGCAGAGCCGGAACAGGTGAAAGAATTTTTGAGAAAGACGAAATAACTCCTTCCGTCATCGCTGCGCGATGCCACCTCCCTCAATGAGGGAGGCTTTGGCTGTACGGAAAGCTTTCCTTCTTCGCCAGTGGCTCCCTCGCTGAGGGAGCTGCCGCCGAAGGCGGCTGAAGGAGTCACACAACATCAAAAAGACGAAATAACTCCTTCCGTCATCGCTGCGCGATGCCACCTCCCTCAATGAGGGAGGCTTTGGCTGTACGGAAAATTTTCCCTCTTCGCCAGTGGCTCCCTCGCTGAGGGAGCTGCCGCCGAAGGCGGCTGAAGGAGTCACACAACATCAAGGAGAATGACAAACTATGAGAATGCGTTTCAAACCCTACGCCCACGATGAGCTGATGGCCGCCGATTTCCACGTCCACGAGCCCCTGATCTGGGGCGGCAAGTGGCACGCACAGTATGCCCGCCCGGAGCAGCCCTTTGTGCTGGAACTGGGCTGCGGCAAGGGCGGCTTTATCTCCCAGCTGGCCTGCGCCCACCCGGAGAACAACTATCTGGGCATCGACATCACCGACAAGGTGCTGATCCTTGCCAAGCGCAAGATCGAGGCCGCTTACACCGAGGCAGGCCGCCCCATCGACAACGTGAAGATCATGAGCACCGACATCGAGCGCATCAAGGGCGTGCTCACCGCCCAGGATACCGTCAGCCGCATCTATATCAACTTCTGCAACCCGTGGAGCAAGAACGCTTCCTCCAACAAGCACCGGCTCACCTATCCCCGCCAGCTCATCCAGTACCGCGAATTCCTGAAGGACGGCGGCGAGATCTACTTCAAGACCGATGACGACGACCTGTTCCGCGACAGCCTGGAGTACTTCCCCGCTTCCGGCTACGAGATCACCTGGAAGACCTTTGACCTGCACGAAAACGAGCCGGAGTGGAACATCCGCACCGAGCACGAGGGGATGTTCACCGAGATGGGCATCAAGATCAAGGCCCTGATCGCCAAAAAGCTGCCCGGCGATGCCGCCGTGACCTGGATCGAACCCAAGGTCCTGAAAAAGAGGAAGGCTGCGGAGGAAGCCGCTGCCGCCGCAAAGGAGGAGTAAGATGTCCTTTTTTGTCAACACCATGGTCTGCGGCTTTTCGCTGTATCAGATCCTGGCGTTTTTCCTGATCTACTCCTGCCTGGGCTGGTGCCTGGAGGTCATCTATGCCGCCGTTTCCACCGGCCAGCTGGTGAACCGCGGCTTTCTGAACGGCCCGGTCTGCCCCATCTACGGCTTTGGCATGATCATTGTGCTGTTCACCCTTTCGCCGCTGGCAGACAACCTGCTGCTGCTCTATCTCGGCGGCGTGATCCTGCCCAGCGTATTGGAGCTGGTGGGCGGCTGGGCGCTCTACAAGCTCTACCACACCCGGTGGTGGGATTACAGCGACTTCCCCTTCAACATCGGCGGATATATCTGCCTGGAGTTCTCCCTTTTGTGGGGCGTTGGCACCGTTGTGGTGATGAAGGCCGTTCACCCCGTGATCGCGGGCTTTGTGGAGATGGTCCCCCAGATGGTGGGCTTTGTCCTCATGTGCATCCTGTACGCCTGCTACGCCGCCGACGTGGTGGTGACCGCCTTTGCGGCCTCTGACCTGGCCCGTGAGCTGGATGCTCTGGAAAAGGTGGCCGACAGTATGCACGCCGTGTCCGATGCCATGACCGAGCTGCTGGGCACCACCGCCATGGACGTGGACCAGAAGATGGACGAGAGCCGCCTGCAGCTCAAGCTGGCAGCTGCCGAGGCCCGGGACAATGCCGCCAAACTGAGCCCCCGGGATGCCGCTGCCGCCCTGCGCGCCAAGGCCGACGAGGCCATGGAGGCTGCCCGCAAGTCCTCCCAGGAGGCCCGGCTCAATGCCTCTGAGGCCGCCGCTGCCGTCAAGCTGGCCGCCAAGGGCACCGCAGAGCGCACGGCAGAGCTGCTCCGTCTGGAACAGCTGGCCGAAGAACTGCAGGCCCGCAGCGAGGAGATGCGCGCCCGCACCCGGAGCTCCAAGTACTTTGGCAAGGGCCGTATGCTCCGCGCTTACCCCAAGCTGCGCCACGGCGAAAAGCACCGCTCTCTGGACGAGCTGCGGGAGCGCCTGAAGTACGAGCGCAGGCACTGACCCTGCCCGCTGCAGCAACCCCAAATGCCCCTGACCGGCTTCTTTCGGTCAGGGGCATTTTTCCTGCGCTGCATTCTCCATAAAATCAGGCAGATCTTGTTCTGCTGCACGCTTTTGTTCTCATTCTGTTTTCAACATTATACGTTCCTTTTTTGTACACTCTTCCAAATCTATTTTCGTCATATTGACAAAAAAAGAGTATTTTATCCTGTGCAATATGCTATTCCTGCTAAAAACTGAAGAATCGGCAAGCCAGTCGAAAGGCTGCGACGCAAAGCTACAAGGGCCTGTAATATGGCAGCCAGCCGCACGTTATTCTCTCCGGGTAAGGTAATCCGAAACCTTGCACCTCCTTGTGAAGATGCGTCGGCTTCCCTTCAGGAGAGCGAGCGCGCAGCGGGTCTACAAGGGTTCAGAGCGTCGTACCAGCCGTTTGGCCGGTGCGGCGCTCTTTTGTTTTGGCTGAAATAGAGAGAGTTTTTGGGAATATCATGGAAAAGGAGTAAAGAATTATGAAACCTAAGCGTTTGATCAGCTTATTGGTTGCGGTCTGCATGATGATCACCATGCTGCCCCTGTCGGCAGTCACGGCATTTGCAGAAGACACGTCAGCGCCAACTGGTACAGCCAGCTATGGCGATTACGAGTATGACTATACGATAAATACAGAAGACGGTACTGCAACCATCACAAAATTTCGTGCCCTTGTTGATGGCTCCTACGACATCACCATACCCACAGATTTTGGCAGATTCCCTGTAACTGCTATCGGCGATGATGCCTTTAGAGGTTGCTCTGCTCTGAAGAAGGTCACCATTCCACAAAGCGTCACTTCCATCGGCGATTCTGCCTTTGCAGGTTGCCACAACTTGGACTCTGTTACCATCAATGACGCTGCCACATCAATAGGAAACCGGGCCTTTACGGAATGCCCTCTTACAACAACGCTTTCATTAGGTAAAAAAATTACGACGATCGGCGATGAGGCCTTTTATGATTGCCGTGGTCTGACGAGCGTCACCATTCCACCAAGCGTCACTTCCATCGGCAAGAAAGCCTTTCTCCAATGCATTCATCTTAAAACGCTTTCGTTCGGTGAGAATATTAAGACGAATATTGAGACGATCGGCGATGATGCCTTTTATTATTGCATTGAGCTGGAGAGTGTCACCATTCCACAGAGCGTCACTTCCATCGGCAATGATGCCTTTGGACAATGCCATGACTTGCAATCTCTTACCATCAAGGACGCTGCCACATCGATAGGACACCGGGCCTTTTTAGGGTGCACTTCTCTTGAAACGATTTCGTTAGGTGAGAATATTAAGACGATCGGCTATCATGCCTTTAATTCTTGCACTTCCATTAATCTGACGAACGTCACCATCCCGGAAAATGTAACAACCATTAGACCTGGTACCTTTGACTATTGCACCCATCTGGAATACATTATGCTCCCTGCTGGATTGACTTCTTTCCAAGACAGTCTGAAAGGTTGTCCAGCTGGGAACCCCAATGGTGCCATCTACTACAAAAACTACAAGGCCGCCGCAGATGCTCTGCTTGCAGACAATGATGACAATTCTAACATTGATGCCAATGATAAACTGAGAAAACGCAATTTTCTTTACCTCTGCAAGGTGACCTTTGATGCCAAGGGCGGCGAACTGAACGACGACGCTGAGGTGCCGGTTTATAAGACCGAAAAAATCACTGATACCAAGGCAAACGATCTGACTGCCATCCATGATCCCACCCGTGCGGGTTACAAGTTCACCGGCTGGTACACCGCAGATGACCAGCCCTTGAATGTGAACGAAATAATTACGAAGGACATCACCTTCTATGCCCATTGGGAGCTCGCCCCCAAAGCTCCGGTCTGCCACCCGCTGACCTTGAAGGACGGCGTTATCACCAGCGTAACAGTGCCCGGCAAGGATGGTGCTGACCCCGAGGATATCACCGAGATCGTTAAAAAGAATGCCAACGAGGACGGTTCCTTTAATGTCCCCGAGGGTGCAACGGTGAGTGTTGCATTTGATAAGGATGCTTTTGCAGATAGCGGTCTGAAATTTGGCCACTGGGATATCACCGGCCTGGATGATCCGAACGCTTATCAGGATAAGGAAAGCTTTGACTTTGAGATGCCTGCAAAGGCCGTGACCCTGAAAGCCATGACACAGGATGCATCCATTGAAGATGACGAGCCCGATATCGTTGGCCCCATCGTGATCGGCACTACTGTTGTTGTCGGCGGTGCAGTGCTGGGCTATCAGGCCTATTCTCTGGGTGCTGAATTTGCAGGCAAGCTGATGGCTCTGCCCTACTTCCCCAGCAACCGCAGCGCCCTTGCCATGATGCTGTGGGAGGATGCAGGCAAACCCATGCCCGAATCCGAACTGCTCTACCCCGATGTAGGGCAGGAAGAGCGGGATATGGACCTGCAGCACGCCGCCCGCTGGGCCATGGAGAATGAGCTTATCCCTGACCTGAATGATGAGGGCACGGCTCCGGAAGAGATGAAGTTCTTCCCGGCCAATCCCGTAAGCAAGCTTGATGTGCTGAATGCATGGCAGAAAGCACAGGAGCTCAAGAACAACTAACGCCATCCCCGAATATTCCCAAATATACGTAGAAGCGCCTCATCCTTCACCGGATGGGGCGCTTCTGCGTTGTAATGTGTCGAATTTTCTGTTATACTGTACTTGTCGGCCTTCCGACCTCGATCTATAAGAGGAAGGGGGTGAGTTTTATGAACTTTATAATCTCTTTTACACTGTCCGTCGCAGCGGGTGTAGTCAGCTATTACATCTGCAAGTGGCTTGACGACCAGTTCAAGGCCGGTAAGCACTAATCCTTAGCAAGCAGGAAGCCCCCTCGGTATTCGCACTACCGCGGGGGCTTCTTGTTGCTACTTGGTGAGTTTTATGAACTGCAACCAATCTCTTTTACAGCTTTATTATATGCTGTATCGCTCAAAAAGTCAAGCAGATTTTGTTTTGCTCACGCCCACAGATCCTCGGGGTACAGACCCTCCTGGGTTTTCTGGGCGATGGCGGCCACCACGGTGGGCTTATCCTCACGGTAGGTCACGCCGTACCACTTATCGGTGCTCTTGAGCACGGTGACCGCTGCCTTGCCCTCATCGATGAGCTCGCTGGCCACGGTGGGCAGGAAATACTCGCACTTGAGGGGGTTCTGGGGCAGATTCTCACGCAGCCAGCCTGCAAAGCGGCGGTCGGCCTCGTCCAGGAAGCTCTTGCCGAAGCCCCACAGGTTCATGCTGACAGGTGCTTCCACCGGCAGGTCATCCGTGCCCTCACCGGTGAGGGAGGTGCAGCGGATGCCGCCCTCATAGGTCTCGATGCCGGTGCGCTCGGTCACGCTGTGCAGGGTGCCGTCCGGGTTCACCACGCAGACACCGCGGGAGACGGTGCCGTTCTCAGAGACGGTATTTTTGAGCAGGTAGCTCACCATGCAGTAATCGTAAACTGCGCCGTCCTGATGGGTGGACAGATACTCATAGATGACCTTGAAGGCCTCGGGGCCGTAGTAATCGTCCGCGTTGATGACAGCGAAGGGGCCATCAATGAGGTCTTTTGCGGCCAGCACGGCGTGGCAGGTGCCCCAGGGCTTGACACGGCCCTCGGGGATGGTGAAGCCTGCGGGCAGCTCATCCAGCTGCTGGAAAGCGTATTTCACGTTCATGCCCTGAGAGACGCGGTCACCGATGGCGGCTTTGAAAGCCTCCTCGATCTCGTGCTTGATGACAAAGATCACGGTCTCAAAGCCTGCACGGTGGGCATCGTACAGGGAGTACTCCACAATGGGCTGGCCCTTGGGGCCCACCGGGTCGATCTGCTTCATGCCGCCGTAACGGCTGCCCATGCCGGCAGCCATGACCACCAATACCGGTTTGTTCATTTTTCTTTCCTCCTGCGTCAGTGCGCTGTTCTTTGCGTCTATTATACTCCAAATTTTCCCGGGCAACAAGGGACAGCTTTTCCTTGAATTTTTGCATGGATTCTCACCCGCTGCCGTGATAGAATAGAGGCAATGGAGTTTCCGCAGAAAAGGAGAATGCTTATGTCAACCAAAACTGTCTGGATCACCGGCGCGTCCTCCGGCATCGGGCGGGAGTTTGCCCGCCGCTATGCCCGGCTGGGCTTCCGGCTCATTCTGACCGCCCGCCGCCGCGACCGGCTGGAGACCCTTGCCGCTGAGCTCCGGGCGAAACACGGCACCCTCTGCCGCATCGTACCCGCCGACCTTGCGCAGGATGCGCAGGTCACCGCCCTGTGCGAAGCACTGGCAGACGAACGCATCGACCTGTTCATCAACAACGCGGGCTTTGGTGCCTGCGGTGCCTTTTCCGAGACGGACGCGGGCAAGGAGCTTTCCATGCTGCGGGTAAACGTGCTGGCCATGCACCGGCTGTTCAAGTTCACTCTGCGCAAGATGGAAGCCCAGGGCTTCGGCACCATCCTGAACGTGGCATCCTCGGCGGGCCTGCTGCCGGGCGGGCCCTATATGGCGGGCTACTATGCCTCCAAAGCATACGTTGTCAGCCTGACCCGCGGCGTGGCTGAGGAGCTGCGGGAGCAGCACAGCCCGGTCTATGTCTGTGCCCTCTGCCCCGGCCCCGTGGACACCGAGTTCAACGACCGCGCCGATGTGGTGTTCGCCCTCAAGGGCATCACCCCGGAGCTCTGCGTGGAGGAAGCCATGCGCGGGATGCTCCGCCGCAAAACCATCATCGTGCCCAGCACCCTGATGCGCCTTGCCACCACGGCCCAGAAGCTCGTTCCCACGCCCCTGCTCATGCCCATTCTGGCCCACCAGCAGAAGAAAAAGCTGGGCTGATGGCCGCTTGACAGCGCACCGCCGCTCATGTATTTTAGAGGTATCCGAAAAAACAGGAGGAATGTCCCATGAAAATTGCACTCATCAACGAAAACAGCCAGGCCGCCAAAAACGGCATCATTGAAGCCGCCCTGAAAAAGGTGGTGGAGCCCATGGGCCACGAGGTGGTCAACTACGGCATGTACACCGCAGAGGATGCCGCCCAGCTGACTTATGTTCAGTGCGGCATTCTGGCCGCCATCCTGCTGAACAGCGGCGCGGCCGACTACGTCATCACCGGCTGCGGCACCGGCGAGGGTGCCATGCTGGCCCTGAACAGCTTCCCCGGCGTGATCTGCGGCCATGTGGAGGACCCCGTGGACGCTTACACCTTTGCCCACGTCAACGACGGCAACGCCGTTTCCATGCCCTTTGCTAAGGGCTTTGGCTGGGGCGGCGAGCTGAACCTCGAGTACTGCTTCGAGAAGCTGTTCGGCTTTGGCCACGGTCAGGGCTACCCCAAGGAGCGCGTTGTGCCCGAGATGCGGAACAAGGCCATTCTGGATGATGTGCGCGCCGCCACCTTCAAGCCCCTGATCGAGTGCCTGCAGAGCATCGACCAGGACCTGCTCAAGGGAGCCATTGCAGGCGAGAAGTTCAGCAAGCTGTTCTTCGCCTCCTGCAAGGACGAGCAGCTGGCCACCTACATCAAGACCCTGCTGTAAGCGGAAGCAGCAGGATATATTTTCAAGCGCTTTGCACCCGAAGAGCCTTTTCTTTTTTGAGAAGGCTTTCCGGGTGTTTTTTTGTCATTTTTTACATTTCTCAATTGAAATTTTGTCGATTTCAACAATTGACGATATATATATATATATAATGGTTATAGACAAAATTCATCGAGTTTCGACACTCTTTTGCTGCTTCATGGAGGTGAAGCCAATGGCCGGAAAGCTCTGCCCGAACTGCAAACAATTCACATTTTTCAAAACAGTTGGTGAAAACCGTGAGTGCACCAAATGTGGGTACAAAATGGTCGTTCCGATCCAAAGCAAGGGCCGCGGCGAACGTTGCCCCAACTGCGGAAAACTGACTGTACAAAATCAGGGTGGAAGGAAGTGCTGCACAAACTGCGGCGCAACCTTCAAAGGAGGAAAAAATGGCTAAAACCAAAGTTACAATGCCGGATGACCTGAAGAGCAAGTGCGCCGCTGTCATTCACACTGCCACAACAGCTGCCGCCGCTGCAGGTATTATCCCGATTCCTATGGCTGACACCATTCCCATTACTGCCGCTCAGATTACCATGATTATCGGCTTGGGGCATATCTTCGATATTTCTCTTTCCGAAACGGCAGCCAAATCCATTTTGGGTGGTACAATGGCAAGCCAGACCGGGCGTGCTGTATTTTCTGGCATTATCAAAGGCATTCCCGGTGTCGGAACCGTTGTGGGCGGTGTCATCAGTGCTGGCACTTCTGTTGCATTGACCGAGACCCTTGGCTGGATCGTTGCGGAGGATTTCTATAAAAAGAGCCTCGATCCGACAGCAGAGAGTGTTCTCGATACGGCCAATACAGTTATGAACGGTTTCAATGACTTTACCGGAAGCGTAAATTCTCAGGCTCGTGCATCTGCTGCGGCAAACGCTGCCGCCACTGCAAAAAAGACCAAAAAGCGCTTCTTCTAAGTACATCCTATAAGTAAAAAGCCGTAACGCAGTTTCGATTGTGTTACGGCTTTTTTGGCTTAATTTTTCTTCAATTGACTTTTCCCCGGAAACCGGATACACTAATCCTATCCAAACACATCCTGCTCACCCTGAAAAGGGCGGTTTATGATACGAAACACGAGGAAGTCTAATATGGCATGGTTATACCATTTCAATCAGATCGTCACCCACGGCATGGAGGGGTTTCTGGAGACGGCGGTGCCGCTGATCTCCGGGTTGGCTGAGATCATCGGCCTGTTCATCATCGTCACCAGCCTTGTCAAGGCCACCTACCACTATGTGCGGGTCACCTTTTTCCATGGCCAGCACGATTTCCTCCACGAGATGTCCAGCGGCCTGACCACGGCGCTGGAGTTCCTGATGTCGGCGGAGATCGCCAAGACCTTCCTGTTGCAGAATCTGGAATCGGTGGTGCCGCTGGCGGCCACCTTTGCCCTGCGGGCCATGATGAGCCTGATGCTCCACTGGGAGATGGAGGGCGGGCACCGCTCCGGCCGCAAAAAGGAAGAAACGCCCGCCGGTGAGGCTGAGAAAAAGAATGACTTATAAAGTTTCCCTCTTTTTTCTCGGTTCTGGGTTGTGTAAAACGTAAAAATCGTGCCCCGGCTCTTGACAGTTTTGCACAAAGGGGCTATACTCGTGCCATCGAAAGCAAAGGCGCTGACGGAAGTGATTCCGCCAGCGCCTTTTGTGTTTTCGCTGGATATTGCTCGGGAGGAATAGAGGGCCTCCTGAACAAGGCTCCCGCGCACATTCGGTGCGGGGAGCGCATTACAAACCGGGGAGGTATTATAATGTTCAGTTCCATAAACACCTGTTGGGTGCTGGTTGCGGCATTCCTGGTCTACTTTATGCAGGCCGGTTTTGCGCTGTGTGAGGCGGGCTTTACCCGCGCCAAAAACACCGGCAACATCCTGATGAAAAACATGATGGACTTCTGCATCGGCACACCGTGCTACTGGGTCATCGGCTTCGGCCTGATGTTCGGCGGCACAAGCGCGTTGATCGGCGGGTTCGATCCGTTCATTCAGGGCGATTACAGCCACCTGGGGCTTGATATCCCGCTGTGGGTGTACATCGTGTTCCAGACCGTGTTCTGTGCCACGGCAGCCACCATCGTGTCCGGCTCCATGGCCGAGCGCACCAACTTCAAGGCTTACTGCGTTTATTCCGCTGCCATTTCGCTGGTGGTCTACCCCATCTGCGGCCACTGGATGTGGGGCGGCGGCTGGCTGCAGAGCATGGGCTTCCATGATTTTGCCGGTTCCGCAGCCGTTCACAATGTGGGCGGCGTGATTGCCCTGCTGGGTGCCGCAATGCTCGGCCCCCGCATCGGCAAGTACGATAAGGACGGCAACCCCCACGCCATTCCCGGCCACAACCTGACCGCCGGTGCGCTGGGCGTGTTCATTCTGTGGTTCTGCTGGTTCGGCTTCAACGGCGGCTCTTCCCTGAGCCTTGCCACCGATGAGGCTATGACCCTGACGGGCCTTGTCTGCTTCAACACCAACCTGGCCGCTGCCGTTGCCACCTGTGTGACCATGATCTTCACCTGGCTGCGCTACGGCAAGCCCGATGTTTCCATGACCCTGAACGGCTCTCTGGCCGGTCTGGTCGCCATCACCGCAGGCTGCGACGCGGTCTCTCCTTTCGGTGCCTTCATCATCGGCTTCGTGGCCGGTATCCTCGTTGTCCTGAGCGTTGAATTCTTTGATAAGATCGCAAAGATCGATGACCCCGTGGGCGCTGTCTCCGTTCACTTTGCAAACGGCGTGTGGGGCACCATTGCCGTGGGCCTGTTCTCCAACGGCGGCGACGGCGTGGGCAAGGGCCTGTTCTACGGCGGCGGCTTTGCACAGCTGGGCACCCAGCTGCTGGGCCTTATCACCGTTGATGTGTACGTTGTGGTCGTGATGTTCATCATCTTCAAGATCATCGACAAGACCATCGGCCTGCGCGTCCCCGCTGAGGTGGAGATCGACGGCCTGGATATCCACGAGCACGGCCTGGCTTCCGCTTACGCCGGTTTCTCCATCTCCGATGCCAACGCCGCTGCCATGGTGCCCAACGAGAACACCGATCTGGGCGAGGATGATGCCTCCAAGGCAAGCGCCGTGCAGATGAACGCTGCCGTGCCTGTGGTCAAGGAGCCTGCCGTCATCCACGATGGCATCTACGACACCGGGATGCACAAGGTGTCCATCATTGCAAAGCTCTCCAAGTTCGATCCGCTCAAGACCGCGCTGAACGATCTGGGCGTGACCGGCATGACCGTGACCCAGGTGATGGGCTGCGGCATCCAGAAAGGCACCACCGAGAAATACCGCGGCGTGCCTGTGGACAGCACCTTGCTGCCCAAGATCAAGGTCGAGGTCATCGTTTCCAAGATCAGCGTGGACGCTGTGGTGGATGCCGCCAAGAAGGCCCTGTACACCGGCCACATCGGCGATGGCAAGATCTTTGTCTACAACGTGACCCGCGTGGTAAAGATCCGCACCGGCGAAGAGGACTTTGCCGCCCTGCAGGATGTGGAGTAACGCTCCGCACAATTTCAACCGCTGTCCCGCTTTGAAAGCGTGACGATATTTGTTCTCCTTGTTCTCCTTTTCCTTTTTCTGAAATCCATTCGGCAGAACCCCTGCTTCCTCCGCACAAGGAAGCAGGGGTTTGTTGTTGTCGTCACGATGTGAGCCCCCCTGCAATGGTTCCGGGTTGACATCCCCGTGCGGGCGTGTTATTTTGGAGTGTAAAATTTTCAGTTTTTTTGTATCAGGAGTTTCTATGAGCAACTTGAATGATTTTAACCGCGAGGCCAAAGCCGCCCTGTGGGTGGTCCTGCAATGGCTGCTGCTGGCCGTGCCCACGGGTCTGGTCTGCGGCGCAGTCGGCACAGCGTTCCACCTGAGCGTGGAGTACGTCACCGAGCTGCGGGCCGCGCAGAGCTGGCTGCTGCTCTGCCTGCCGCTGGCGGGCCTTGCCATCGTGGCACTCTACAAGGTCACAAAGTGCGAAGGCGTGGGCACCAATAACGTCATCCGCGCCGTGCAGAGCGGCGAGCCGGTCAGCCCGCTGCTGGTGCCCGCCATCTTTCTGGGCACGGTGCTCACCCACCTGTGCGGCGGTTCTGCCGGCCGCGAGGGTGCCGCTTTGCAGATGGGCGGCAGCATCGGCTGGAACGTGGGCAAACTGCTCCACCTGAGCGATTACGTCCGCCGCACCGCCACCATCAGCGGGATGGCCGCGTTCTTCTCCGCCCTGTTCGGCACCCCGCTGACCGCTGCCCTCTTCGCCATGATGGTGGAGGACGTGGGGCTGACGTTCACTTCGGCCTTTATGCCCGCGTTCACGTCGGCACTCATTGCTTACGGCGTATCCCTATTCTTCGGGATCGCCCCGACCAATTTTGTGCTCAATTCCATCCCGCACCTGACGCTGGAAACCGCGCTTCAGACCGCCCTGCTGGGCATTGCCTGTGCCGCCGTGACCCGGCTGTTCTGCTGGACGCTTCACACCCTGGAACATGGGATCCCCAAACGGATCCCGAATCCCTGGCTCCGGGCTTTTGCGGGCGGTGCAGCCGTGGTAGCGTTCTCGTATCTGTTCGGTGTCGGGCGGTACAACGGGGCCGGAATGGCCGTCATTGCCGATGCCGTGGAGCAGGGAGCCGCGCTGCCCTGGGATTTTCTGTGCAAGATCTTCCTGACCGCCCTGACCCTGGCAGTAGGCTTCAAAGGCGGCGAGGTGGTCCCAAGTTTCTACATCGGGGCGACCTTTGGCTGCATCGCCGGGCCATGGCTGGGCCTGCCCGCCGGGTTTGCCGGTGCCATCGGTCTGGTCTGCGTGTTCTGCGGAGCCACAAACGCCCTGATCCCCTCCATCCTGCTGGGATTCGAGCTGTTTGGCGGGCAGGGGCTGGAGCTTATTGCGCTGGGCTGCGGCGTGTGCTACATGCTCTCGGGCCACCACGGCCTCTACAGCAGCCAGACCTTTGTCACCAACAAGCTGCGACCGGAGTACGCCTCCCACAAGTGGCGGGTCAAGCTGAAGAAAAAAGAAGAATGATTTTTCGCAGATTTTCGCCGCGGAGAGCTTGATTTTTTGCCGCCATCGTGCTACAATCAGCGTAGTTTCATCCTGACCAAAGCGATGATGCGGACAAACCGAAGCTCGTTCCCCATGACGCAGAGAGGGTTGCCCCGGATACCGGGTGCTGCAAGCAGCCTGCCGTGCATCGGGCTTCTACCACCGCAGAGCGCAGAGGAGAACCTCTGCCGGGTGCGCCCGTTACAGCACAGCGAGTGGCGTGTTCTCAAGGGCACGCAATTCGGGTGGAACCGTGGAACGCGTGAAATCTTCAGGCGCTTCATCCCGTAAATTTGAGCGGGATGGAGCGCTTTTTTGTTTTAACTTTCATCAAAAGGAGAACCACTATGAAGATCATCTACAAAGACGGCCATGTGGACGAGTGCCCGCAGGACCAGGAACTGCATGTTATCCGCCACACCGCTGCTCACATCATGGCACAGGCCATCAAGCGCCTGTACCCCGAGGCTGACTTTGCCTTTGGCCCTGCCACCGAGAACGGCTTCTACTACGATGTCGATCTGGGCGACACCAAGCTCACCGATGACGATCTGGCCAACATCGAAAAAGAGATGCGCAAGATCTGCAAGGAAAATCTGGCCATCAAGCCCTTCATCCTGCCCCGTGACGAGGCTGTGAAGCTGATGGAGGAGCGCCAGGAACACTACAAGATCGAGCACATGGCTGATCTGGCCGACGAGACCGAGTTCAGCTTCTTCCAGCAGGGCGAGTACGTTGACATGTGCATCGGACCCCACCTGACCTACACCAAGGCGCTGAAGGCCTTCAAGATCACCCAGCAGTCCGGCGCATACTGGAAGAACGACAAGGAAAACAAGATGCTGACCCGTATCAACGGTGTGGCATTCCACAATCAGGAAGAGCTGGAAGCCTGGGAAAAGGAGCAGCAGGAGGCCCGTGAGCGCGATCACCGCAAGATCGGCAAGGAGATGGGCCTGTTTATGACCGACGACCTGGTGGGCCGCGGCCTGCCCATGTTCCTGCCCGCAGGCTACACCGTCTGGCAGGAGCTGGAGAACTATATCAAGGAGAAGGAGCGTGCACGCGGCTACCTGCACGTGATGACCCCCTGCATCGGTACCGTGAACCTGTACAAGACCTCCGGCCACTGGGATCACTACCGCGAGAACATGTTCCCCGCCATGGAGATGGAGGGTGAAAGCTACGTCCTGCGCCCGATGAACTGCCCCCACCACATGATGATCTACGCAAATCGTCCCCACTCTTACCGTGACCTGCCCATGCGCATCGGTGAGATCGCACACGATTTCCGCTACGAGTCCTCCGGCACCCTGAAGGGCATTGAGCGCGGCCGCCACTTCTGCCAGAACGATGCCCACCTGTTCTGCACTCCGGAGCAGATCAAGAGCGAGGTCGCCGATGTCTGCAACCTGATCTTCGAGACCTACAAGGATTTCAAGATCACCGATTACCGCTGCGTTCTGTCCCTGCGTGACCCCGCCGACAAGAAGAAGTACCACGACGACGATGCCATGTGGAACCACGCCGAAAACGCTCTGCGCGAGGTGCTGACCGAGCTGGGCATCCACTTCACCGAGGAGATCGGCGAGGCCGCCTTCTACGGCCCCAAGCTGGATGTGAACGTCAAGCCCGCCGTGGGTGCTGAGTATACTCTGTCCACCTGCCAGCTGGACTTCTGCCTGCCCGCAAAGTTCCACCTGACCTATGTGGACAAGGACGGCTCCGAAAAGACCCCCGTTGTCCTGCACCGTGCGATCCTGGGCTCCCTGGACCGCTTCATGGCCTACCTGATCGAGGAGACCAAGGGCAAGTTCCCCACCTGGCTGGCACCTGTTCAGGTCAAGGTCCTGCCCGTTTCCGAAAAGACCCTCGAGTATGCGGAGAGCATCACCGAGAAGCTGGTGGAGGCCGGTGTCCGCGTGGCTCTGGACGACGACAACCAGAAGATCGGCTACAAGATCCGTGCCGCACAGCAGGTGGACCGTGTGCCCTACATGCTGGTTCTGGGTGCAAAGGAAGCCGAGGCTGGCAACCTCTCTGTCCGTGACCGCAAGGGCGAGACCACCACGATGGAAGTGGATGAATTCATCGCAAAGGTCACCGAGGAGATCAAGACCCGCAGCTACAATACCTGATATTGTAAAAATAGAGCTGCAAAGTGAAGAGCATCCAAACGAAGAAACCATTGCTGCCATGATGGAAGCCGAGCGCATTGCGCGAGACCCCAATGTAAAGCATTATACGGATTTGGATGAACTATTTGCAGATTTGAAACGTTAAATGAACAGCGCCGCTTTCCCATGACCGGGAGAGCGGCGCTGTTCGTTTACTGATTTTTTCGGTCTGCCCACGCACGGACGGCGGAGTAGAGGGCGGCGAAGACAAGCCCGGCCACGGCCCAGATGATCCAGCTCTTTTCCCAGTTGTTGTTCCAGAAGCTGACAGCGAGGTACACCGCCGTTACAAGACACCAGTAGGCCCCGGCAAACCAACCGACGCGGCGGTTCGTCCACTTTTCGCGGACGGTGTATTCCCCCGTTTGCAGCAGCTTATCAAAGCTGCCCTGGGTCATCCCGGCCCGGATGAACAACTGTACTGCACCGGCCACAATGGCCAGCAGCAGGCCGACTGCGGCAGCGACCCAGAAGTCTGGTACTCCCAGCATGGCCGTACCCAGGATCGGCACCACGGCCAGCACACAGAGCACCACGCCCTGGGTCATGCTGCGGCGGTAGGTGGGCGCATACTCCTGTTTCTGCCGCTCCACGATGCCCTCCACACCATAGGCAAGGGCGATCTGCTCTTTTTCCAGATATTCAAACGCTTCCAGCCGGATGGCGGCGGGCAGGATGAGCAGCAGCCCCAGCGCGACGAAGAGCAGCAGGAAGATGACACCGAGCCCTGTCATCCGCTCTTCGCTGGGTGTACCATCGCTCCATGCGCCCAGAACAAGCAGCGTGATGGGGCTGAGGATGCACAAGCTCACACCCGCCGCCATCTTTCCATGCACGGCCTGCACCGTGCTGAGATATGCGTTTGCCTCGTCAAATGAGACGGTGCGGCAGGGTTCCGTCACCCGCTCTTCCTTCGGCAGCGGGGCCGTGGCATCGGGCTGTTCCAGCTCATCTTTTAATAAGTAGTCGGTGCTCACTTCAAACAGAGCACTCAGCTTCAGTATTTTATCCAAGTCGGGGATGGACATTCCGGTATCACATAGTTAAAGATATTGGTATCATTCAATCAATTTTGCCGATAAAGCGGTAGAAGATTTCTACCTCCTGTTCCCGGCTTCCGTCCTCACCTTTGACCGCTTCATGGACAACGATTTTTTCAATCAGCATATTCAAAAGTTCGGCGGTCAGTTCTGTTGGATTGACGCACTCTTTCATCAAGGCAATCCATTTTTCTGCGTCTACGGCGTTCTGGCTTTCAGTGGCGATAGCGGATTGAAGCTGTTCAATCTTTTCGTCCAGTTCAGCCTGTTCGCTTTGGTACTTCCCGGACAGCATAGAGAAGTTGTATTCCGTGATACGCCCCGCCGCCCAGTCCTCATACATCCGGGCAAACAAAGTATCGACTTCGGCTTTTCGCTTCTCTGCCTTTTTCAGTTCTGCGGCCTGCTTCTTTCTTGCGGCAGCCTGTCCCTTATCAGTGGCATTTAACAGCTGCTTCAAGAGCCGTTCTTCATCATGCTGTACCAGCCCCGACCAGTATTGCAGACGGGAGAGGACATAGGCATAAAGCACATCATAACGGATATAGTGCATGGAGCATTGGCGTGTGCCCTGCCCGTACTTGCTACAATGATAATGGCCGTAAGGCTTGCTGTTCTGCCTGTTCTCCCCATAGGACAGCGACCAGCCGCAATCCGCACATTTTACCAATCCGGAAAAAATCTGCGTTGTACCATCCTTGCACTTCCTGCGGCGGTTTGCTATCTGCTCCTGTACCTGCCGGAAAACCTGCTCGCTGATAATCGGCTCCTGCGTGTTCTCCACCCGCACCCATTCACTTTGGGGCTTGCGTACCCTCCGCTTGTTCTTAAAGGAAATGTTCGTTTCTCGGTAATGAATGGTATGGCCGATATAGGTTTCGTCTTTCATAATGCTCTTGACCTGGGCTATCGTCCATGCGTAGCTTTTTTCCTCCGGCGCACCCGCATAGATGTTTGCAAAAGTCCCGTCACGCTGGAAGTTGATAAATCCCGGTGTGGGAACCTTTTCCGCAATCAGTATTCTTGTGATACTGGCCGCCCCTCTGCCATGAATAGCAAGGTCAAAAATCTTCTCCACTATCCAGCGGGTTTCCTCGTCGATTATCAGCTTGTTTTTGATTTCCGGGTGTTTCCTGTACCCGATGGGAGCATAGGCGCCGATACGCTGTCCTGTGGCAAACTTTGCTTTGAAAGCGGCCTTTACCTTGCGGCTTGTATCTTTCGCAAACCATTCATTGAACAGGTTTTTGAACGGGACGAAATCGGAAAGCCCTTTCTCTGTGTCCTCATTCTCCGCAACGGCGATGTAGCGCACCCGTTTCTCTGGGAACAAAAATTCCAGATAGTAGTCCATCATCACATGTTCCCGCCCGAAACGGGACAGGTCTTCTTGTGTCAAGTAGGGACTAAAAAAATTTTGAGAATTTACAAGACGTTCATAGGTGGACAACCACCCATGAACGGCTTGAGTTTTCTCTATGCTCTTTTGCCGTTCTTTGTGCGACGTTTCTTATACGCCGCTTCAAACGCCTCCATCATCGGAGTGACCGGAAGCTCGTTGTCAGGCTTGGACAGATACTCGAACCGGATGCCGTTCTCCCGGAACTTTCGCTCAAACCTCATGAAAGAGGAAGTGTCCCGGCTGATTCGCGAGGTGTCGCGGGTGAGGATCGTACCGATGTCCTGACGCTTTGCTTCGTTCAGCAGGAAGTTCATGATACCTTCCGTATGGACGCCGGAGATGCCGTCTGCCGCCACAGCAGCAGCCACCTCATAGCCTTTGTCCTTCGCATAGCGTTCCAGCTCTTCCCGCTGGTCTGCTGCCGCAAGCTGATCCGCACAGGCAACGCGGATATAAAGAAATACTTTCATTTGGCTTCTCCTTCTGATGTAGTGAGGAAGTCCTTGAACTTCCAGACGATTTCTATGTTGTCAAGATCGTAAATGTAGACCGCAGAAATGAATGCGTGGGTCAGCTCATAGGTCAGAGCTTTGCAGTCGGCGTACTGTTCGCAGACCGCATCCAGCTTTTCATCTGAACAGGCGGTCTCGGAGTCAAGCTCCTTCATCCGCTCGTGACTGCGCTGGATTGCTCCATCGTTTTCAGCAATCTTCACATCCGCTGCCGCCTTCTGCTGAATGTACGCCTCCTTCGTGATGCTTCCGGCTGCATACTTCTCGTAGAGCCTCAGCTTGGACGCCTTGTGCTGCTCGTTCTGCTTTTGCAGAGTGCGGATTTTATCAGCACATTCCTTGATGGCAGATTTCCGCAGATCACCGACTTCGCGGTTCTGTATTGCTTCCTTCTGTGCCAAAGCAAGAAACTGAGTAAGGGCATGGAAGACAACCTTCTCAATATCCATTTCCGGAAAGCTCCTGCCAACCGGACAGTCTGTGTTTCCGTTGTTGACCGAGTGAATGCACTGGAAGTATCGAATGCCAGCCTTGTTCTTTCGGCGTGTCATAGCACGTTTACAGTTACCGCAGCGGACGAGTCCCTTGAGCGGATAGTCATGCTGCTTGCGCGTGGGATTCCGTCCTCCGCCTCGAATGACCTTCTGAGCAAGCTCAAAGTCTTCCTTGCTGATAATAGCTTCATGCGTTCCTTCTACGATAATCGGCTCATTGACAACACGCTTTTTTGAGCCGACACCGCAGGACTTCATTTTGCGGCTGACCAGTGTTCCGGTGTAAACAAGGTTTTTGAGGATGTTGTAGACCATCACGGTTTCCCAACTGATTTTCTCGCTCATGTTACTGAACTTCTTCTTGTCGGGATGCTTGCTCTTGAAGTATTGCCCCGGCGTCGGGATGCCGTCATCATTCAGGCTGCGGGCGATCTGAGAGGTGTTGCTGCCTTCCAGCGCCTCGCGGAAAATACGACGGATCACATCAGCCGCCTCCGGGTCTACGGCAAGTTTGTTCCGAATGGTGGGATGCAGGACGTAGCCGTATGGGGCGTAGCCACCGACATACTTGCCCTGCTTCATCATCTGGATTTTTGCCGATGTGGTCTTTACGGAAAGGTCTTTGCTGTATGCGGCGTAGATGATGCTGCGCATAACCACTTCCAGACCGCCCGTTGTGCCTTTGTAATCGTCACTGTCATAGCCGTCGTTGATGGAAATAAAGCGGACGCCCATGAATGGAAAAGTGCATTCCAGATAGTTTCCCGTTTCAATGTAGTCACGAGAAAAGCGGGAAAAGTCTTTGACGCAGATCAGGTTAATCTCGCCGCGCTTGACCTTCTCCATCATCTGCGTGAACTGAGGACGGTGAAAGTTCGTGCCGGTATAACCGTCATCCGCAAACTCAGACCGCTGACAGTGAGACAGCTCCAGATGATTGTCAAGAAAGCGATTGATGAGCATACGTTGGTTGCCGATGCTGTCACTTTCCGCCTTGCTGCCATAGCCGGTATCTTCATCAGCCATTGAGAGGCGGATGTAGATGCCGATGTTGTATTCCTTGCTCATTTACATCGCCTCCTGTACTTCCTTGATACTCTGAACGGTCAGAGCGTAAATATCGCCGTATTTCATAACCAGCTCGATTGAGCCGTCCTCATGGACTTTCACAAGCTCTACGGACTCGTCAACCAACTCCTGAGAGAGCATCGTTGCACCGCTGACGGATTTCATCAGCGTTAGCCACTTGTTGTCCTCGGACATTGCCTCGGCAAACTTTACCTTCCGCTGAACCGCTTCATCCAACCGCCGTGAAAGATCGACATACTGCTCATCGTAGGCTTTCTTGGCAAAGGCGTATTCCTCTTCATCGAGAATGCCTTCCGTGAAGTCCTCATAGAGCCGAGTACGCTTCTTGGAGATGCCGCTGAGTTTCAGATTCAGGCTTGTGATGAGCGCATTCTGTTGATCGCGGATGCTGCGTTCGCCTTCGCTGTTTCTCAGTTTGGCAAGCAGCTTGTCGTAATTGAGAGCCGCCTTGACTTGAAGCTGGATCGCAGCAAGCACATCTGCTTCGAGTTTGTCCTGCCGCGTATAGTGCGGCGTACAGAGATTGCCGCGCTTGACGGATGAGCTGCACTCATAGAAGGCGTACCATGCGCCGTCCTTACGCTTGTCAACACGCTTGCGATGGAAATAGAGCTTCCTGCCGCAGTCTGCGCAGACGATTTTGTCTTCAAAGAGATTGATCAACGTAGCGCGGATTTCTTCCGTGCGCTCCATCTTCTCAACCCTTGTCCTTGCAGCAGCGTTCCGCATTTCTCGTACCTTCTGGAAGTCCTCACGGGAGATAATCGCTTCGTGAGTATTGGGAAAAACAATCCATTCCTCGCGGTCGATATGCTGATTTTTGACGCCCTTGTAGATAGCGTTCAGCGTCCGTCCGAGAACGGTATCTCCGACGTAGTGGGGATTATCCAGAATGGTAGTGAGTGAAGACTTGTTCCAAATCTTTTTCGCCGTAGCATTGCCTGTGCGGACGCCAACCTGATACTTCTGAAACTCCGGATTGGGCGCGTTCATTGCATCAAGCCGATCTGCAATCGCAGGAAGGGACAGCCCTTCAATCTTCCATTGGAAAATCCTCCGGACAATCGGTGCGGTTTCCTCATCGAAGACCATATTGCTGTGTTCTTCATCCCAGCGATAACCATACGGGAGATTGCGCTTCTTGAACTCTCCACTTTCCATCTGTGCCTTGAGCGCAGTAGAAACCTTGCGGGAGATGTCCTTCGAGTAGAGGGTGTTGATCATGTTTTGCAGAGGGATGATGAGGCTTTCGCCGGAGCCGTCCGCATCAAAGTTGTCGTAGTTCTCTTTGATAGCGATAAACCGAAGCCCGATCTGCGGAAAGACCCGTTCCAGATAGGTTCCTGCCTCAATGTAGTCTCGCCCGAACCGGCTGAGATCACGAACCACAAGGCACTTGATTCTGCCGGTGCGGATGTCGTTCATCAGACGGTTGAACTCCGGTCTGTCAAAAACCGTACCCGTTCGTCCGTTGTCCACATAGGTATCTATCAGATTCAGATAGGGACGCTCTGCAATATAGGACTTGCAAATCTCAATCTGATTTGCGATGACATCCACCTTTTCGGACTTGCCGCTGTTTTCAACGGAAAGACGGGCATAGATGGCTGTTGAGAAGACCTCGGAAGAGACAGATTCGATAACCGGCTCTTCGACTGCAATTTGCTTTCTGCTTTTTCTTGCCATTTGCTCATCCCTCCTTTATACGGCAATATCCAGCTCGTCGGCATAGCCGAGAACGTATTCAAGTGTCTGCTGGTATTCGTCCTTGTACTTAAAGACGATTTCGATTGCATGGTTTTCGTGAATCAGAATGCGGTCAACCAGCGACATCAGCACACGGCGGTTCAGCTCTTCGACGTTTTCATACTGCTTGAAAAGCGTCACCCAGTTTCGTTCGGTCGTGCCGGTTGTCACCGTTTGCTTCATTTCTTTTTTGACCCGCAGAAGTGCCTCCTGTTTGTCCTCAATGATTTTGGTGTAGCTGCTGCGGAACTCGAAGTATTCCGATTTATCAATGACGCCGCCGATGAAGTTCTCGTAAAGCCCCAGCTTGAGCTTTTGATACCGCTCAATCTCTTCCTCGATTTTTGCAATCTGGGCTTCGTAATTGAAAGCCTTACGGCTCTGAGACGGAAGCCGCTCTATCATCGCAAGCGCGTGTTCCAGATTGATGACAAGCTCGATCTGGTCATGAATAGCACGGAAGACCTTCTCTTCAACCTCTTTTGCGGCGATGCTGTGCGGGCTGCACGTCCGGCTGTGCTTATTGGTGGAGCAGACGTAGTAGATATACTTTTTTGTCTTCGACGGGACGGTCTTGCGGATCATTGGCTGCTGACAGTCTCCGCAGAACAGGAAGCCGGAAAACAGATGCGCCTCGTCCTGATCGGGTGAACAGCGCATATCTCTCTGCATCATGACCTTGACCGCCATGAAGTCCTCGTAGGAGACAAGAGCTTCATGCGCGTTCTCAACCTTGACCCATTCGGATTCATCCTTGCTTTTCACGACGCGGACTTTGTAGTTGGGAGTGCCGCGCTTGCCCTGAGCCAGAACGCCGATATAAACCTCGTTGGTGAGAATACGCTGGACGGCTTTGTATGTCCATTTTGCGGTATCGCCGGTTTTGAAGACGGTATCAAACTTCACACCGGCGGAATGCTTATATTCCATTGGGGACAGGACGCCCATCTGGTTCAGACGCTTTGCAATGCGCCCAATGGAGAAGCCGTCCTTGTACATGGAAAAGATCATCTGTACATATTCGCTGACCGCTTCATCCACGATGAGCTGGTTTTTGTTCTCCGGCGATTTCATGTAGCCGTAAGGCGCGAACGAGCCGACGAACTCACCGCTCTTCTGCTTGACTTCCAGACTGCTTCGGATTTTCATGGAGATGTCCTTGCAGTAAGAATCGTTAATCAGGTTTTTGAACGGGATAACAAAGGAGTCGGACTGCGGATCACCGGTCAGACTGTCATACGCATCATTGATTGCGATGAAGCGTATGCCGAGCTGCGGGAATATCTTCTCAATGTAACGTCCGCCGTCGATGTAGTTTCTTGAGAAGCGGCTGAGATCCTTGACTACAATGCAGTCAAGCGCACCTTTGCGGATTGCCTCTTCCAGCTTTTTGAACTGAGGACGATTGAAGGAAACGCCGCTGTAACCGTCATCCACAAACGGCTCACAGACAAGCTCCAAATCCTCATGCCTTGCGATATAGTCCTCGCAGATGGCTCTCTGGCTGGCGATGGAGTTGCTTTCAACTTTATCTCCATCCTCACGGGACAGACGGCAGTAGATCGCCGTGCGGTAAACCTTGTCTGGCATAAAAATAACCTCCGTTTTTCTGTTTGGTGTGGTACATCAAATCAGAAAGACGAAGGCTTGCTTCAACTCTTATGAAGAGGAACACGAAAACGCCACATGACCATCAGGGCAAGCGGCTTAATCCGTATTCTTCTTTTTTGACCGATTTCATTATACCACAGGCTCAATCGCTTGTCCATAGAACCGGGTGAAAAGATTCAGACTGTTCATAAATCAGAGACCTCTCAGATAGTGTTCCAGACAATCTTCCATTGTCGTGTCCGTCTCGGCGAAGCTGATCTTCACCACAGTTTTTCCGTCCAGATAACAATAGGGATTTCTGATCTGCTTGATGAACTCCCTCAGCCTGTCCTCTCGCAGTGCCGCAGGATCAAGCCGGATGCTGCTTCTCTGAACGAGTGTGTTACGGTCAACCGTTTTCGGGCTGACGTTTTTCATTGCTTCAATGCCCATCATATTCTAAGCACCTCCTGTTTCGTGGATTATTCAGGACAAAAGGATATGGCAGAGCATCTTGTGAAGACACTCTGCCACATAGTTTTCATCCTGAAACTATATAGTAAGTTTCTTTTGGGTTTGTTTCATTGTCCGGCATATTTGCAGCTCGCGCCCCTGCCAGAAGAACTTTGCAGTTCCGGGAATGCTGCGGACTACCAATGGTCAATCGGTATCATGGGACTCTCACCCCTCCGAGGAACGCTCCGAGCCGCCCATTCAAAGAAAAGACGGAAGTATCATTATACCCGGCATCTGCATCGTCGCAAGCAGCCGCACCACACGACTGTTATAGCTCTCCGGAGGTCGCTCACTCCCTTTCGGGAGGTCTTGGCGTCGGAAGCTGTGTTGCTTCGCAGAAGCGGAAAGATCCGCAGCACTGAACTATTCAGTTTTCAAGGAGCAGTGAAGTGGTCTGATTGACCCTTTCACTTTACAACGGACATCTTTTTGCCGTTTGTTGAGTACCTCTCAAAAAATTCTTTGAAATTTTTTCTGCACCGCTGCTTTGAGGTCAAATGCAGCTCTGATGCCGATGCCTTTCCTCCGGGCAAACTCTCGAAGAGTCAGTCCTTCACGGGTCATCGCAAGATACAATTCGCGCTGCTTCTCGGTCAGAATAGAAAGAAGCTCCTTCTCTTTGAGGGCGGTGATCAGTTCCTCCATGCAGTCGCGGGAGTCTGCCAGCCATGCAGCGGACTTCACATCGTCCTCCGGCATAGCGTCAAGGGACAGCACGGTATCAGAAATTTTCTCTGCGCCGTCCTCATCCTCAGAGGTGTTGTCAGAGCCATACGAGCGTCTGATCCGCTTTTCCTCTGCGCGAAGGATTCTCATAACCTTGCGGTCAACCTCGGAAACTTCGCCGGTTCGTTTCACGCGCACCATGCACTTGCCGTCCTCCGTAGTCCATAGGTCGTAATCGAACGCGATAGGGGTCTTAGGGATTTTCATTGTTCATCCTTTCCGCTGCGCGGGAGCAGCGGGAAGGGTGAAGACAGAAAAAGAGCCGCATGACGGTGAGGTTTGAATCCCATGCCGATAAAACAGAGCAATTAAACTCTGTCTCATGCGGCATTAGGATGACTTCACCTATCAGGCGGCTCCACAGCTCAGCTATGACATATATTTTATTTTAGAACAGAGGCTTGTCCTCCGGTTCTTACTTGGTACGCGGTCGCAGTCTTCTCATATTCAGCACATCAAAGACTGTGATCCGCCCGCATTTCTTGCACTTGGATTCTACATGACCCCTCGTGTCCTCGTAGACAGCAATGGCATTATGCTGACAATACGGACATTTCAGGTATCGGGGCTTCTGCTGGGAAATGGCAACTCTTGCCCTGCGGATTTTTTCGATCAGCTCCGGCGTCGGTTCCTGAACCCGAATGGATGCTCTCTTCATTACCACACCTCCAATGGGTCAACATACTCACTGAATGGACGATCTACCATGTAGCCGAGCTGACGAAGGCGGATAGACGCCGTTGTCTTGGAGACACCGAACAACCGGCAGAAAAGGCGCAGCGTTAAGTGATCACCATACGAATACCTCCCCTCGTAATTGATCAGCGGCGTTTCTGCAAACCGACGCATTGCCAGGTCAACCTCTTTTTGAGGAAGCAGGATCGCCGCGCCCAAGACATTTGCTTGCCACTCGTTCCAGTCCTCGCGGGTTTTCAGCTCTCGCGGCGTATAGGCTGTCCGTGCGGAATATTTCATTTCGCAGGACGCCTTTACCTCTTCCGATTCCAGTTGGAAGAGAATCTGATGGGCGCACTCGTGGGCAAGGGTAAATCTGCGCTTGGCGCAGAGCCGCTGCACGTTGCCGGATCGAATGAAGCTCTCGTCCAAGATGACCTGATTACGCTTCAAAGCCAGTGTGCGCGTAATACCAAGTTCCGTGATCTTGTACTCAGTGTTGGCATAGGCAGTGACACCGCAGATGCTTCCGTCCGGCGAGAGACGGGCGAATGATACGCGAAGACCGAGATAGTTCTTTGCAAACTGATCAATGGGTGTTGGCAAAGCTGATCGGTCGGGCTTGTCCGCCTCATCCCCGAAAAAGAACCGGTTGAAGTCCTTCGTTGTTGAGGCTGCAATTTCTTCAAGTTGGCGCTGGGATAAAATCATGAGCAGTTGTCCTCCTTTGCTTCGACGAACCACTTGTCTCCTTCGTGGAAAAGAAATGACTCCTTTCCGCGAATCTGAACTGTGTAACGGATGCCTCCGCCCCCAACCTTTTTGGATGTGGCGCGGCATTTGTATAGAATCTGGTCGATTTGAAAGATTACACCGTTGTCCCACCAGATAAGGCGAGGGAGGATTGCCCCCTCCTTGTCCACATCCAGCGTAACCGGGACGTATGCTTTTCTGTACTGTGTAGCCATTTCTGTTTTTCTCACTCCTGTTCCCTCATACCGGTGTATGCCGGTACGGATGATCTTCGGCAGCATAAATGCCTGTCCATTTGAACTGCTCAAAAGATGTAACTTTTTCGTGTACAACTACTCATGCCCCTTGACAGGATGAGCAATTCAGGATATACTATGAGTAGTTGGATTGCTCAGTCATTATTATACGCACTTCAAGTGCCTTTGTCAATAGACTTGCGCAATTTGATGTCGCAAACTTTTTGTGAACAGGAGTGATTACCAAAATGACGTTTGGAGAGAAATTCAAGGCTGAACGGGAGAAGCGGAAGCTGACCCAGCAGGAAGTAGCCGATGCACTGGGGATCAACAGGCGTATGATTACCCGGTACGAGAACGGCATTTCCTTTCCCCGTACCAAGGACGCTTACAGAAAAATCGCGGAATACTTCAAGGTGGATGTGAACTATCTGCTGACCGAGGACGAAGAGTTTGTGGTTCAGGCATCCGAGCAGTACGGCTCCCGTGGCATGAAACAGGCAAAGGACCTGATTGAAGGGATGTCCGGCTTGTTTGCGGGCGGTACGCTGTCTGAGCAGGACAAGGATGCGGTGATGAAGGCGTTGCAGGATATATATTGGGAATCCAAAGCCCGGAATGTTGAGAAATACACGCCGAAGAAATACAAGAAGACCGGTACGGACGCAGAGGAATAACTGTCTGCGTCTCGGTTTCTTGACGGATTTACTTTGACTGTTTTCAACATGAAAGGGGTGAAGGTCCCGTGATAATTCGCTCCGAGGAAATATACAAAAAGGCGAACAGCATTGTCAAAAGCTGTGGAACAAGAGATACCTTGAAGATTGCCCGTGAGCTGGGCATTCATCTCCATTTTCTTGACAATCTGAACGATCTGCTCGGAATGTACACCTACCGCCATAAAGAGCGGCATATTCTTCTGAACTCCAACATGGAGTATCTGATCATGCAAATGGTTTGCGGTCACGAGATCGGGCATGATACCTTTCACCGTGATCTTGCCAAAGGAAACGAACCGCTCCCGGAGTTCGTGCTGTTCGATATGCGCACAAAACACGAATATGAGGCGAATGCGTTTGCCTCACACCTGATCATTGACGATGATGAGCTGATTGACCTGATGAAGCAGGACTACGATGTGGTGCAGCTCTCGGCTGCAATGGGAACAAACATCAACCTGATGCTGATAAAGCTCAACGAACTGAACCGCATGGGCTGGCAGCTCAACTTGCCTTATGTACCGCACTCTGACTTCCTGAAAAATGTCAGACCGGAGGGGTGAATGAGGATGAAGGATAGTAATTAGATGAACAACGACGACTATAAAGAAGCCCTTTTCTATGCCGCTTCCATCTTTAACGAACGCTTGGGGGCAGAGTTCAGTGAGGACAACCTTGTACTGCGCTGCTTTCAGACGGAAAACCAGCAGGAAGTCTTTGAGCAGTTCTGCAAGCAGTATTTTCCTGACCGGCTGGAAGACCGATATACAGAGGACGGCTATTTTGACTTTCACGCCTCTGCATTCGTCGGCACAGGAGATGGCGCGGACGGAATCCTTCTGCGCACAGACATAGCGCGTCATCCGGCAGAGTTGAAGCACATTCTTCTGCATGAGCTGGCGCATATCTTCTGCACCCGCAACGAGATTGACGGAGATAATTTCTTTGAGCGATACTGCATGGACGATACCATCAGCCGCAAAGAGGACGGAACCATTAACGCCGGTTATGCGGTCTGGCGGGAACTGATTGCGGAGCTGATTGCATTTGAGCTGGATGACAACTGCGATGTAGTTCCGCTTCGACGCAAGAAAGACCTACTCAGCTATTACGAAGGAGAACTCCTGACCGGCAACGGAAAAATGGGCGTCAGCATGATTCTCTGTGAGGCAATGACCAGTGCTGAGGGCGAAGCGTCTATGACATGGGACGCTGCCAAAAGCAAGTTTACGCGGTTCAAGCCCTTTGATGATCCACTGTACAGGGACTTGCTGGAACTGGTTTTTACACACGTTAGAGAATACTTTATCGTGATCGACCGCGACTTTATCTATGAAATTGGAGTGTTATATCTGACCATTGCCGCACAAGCGATGATTGCGTCCCTAAAGAACAGATTTCAGGAAGAATCGACAGACCGATAGAGAGAAAGGACGGGCAATGATATGAAATATAAGCTGTTTCGCTCCCCCGGTAATCTGGACAAGGCAGTCCGGAAGCACGAACTGGTTGCCGTGGAAATCGGCAAGAGCATTGATGATGTGGCAGACGCGCTTATCCGTGCCGTTCGGGATGATCTTGCGGAAATGCCGGAGTATGCGCACTGCGAAACCGCTGCGTACGCACCGGAACCAATTCAGGAGCATCGCCGCGTAAGACGTTATCAGTATGAGATGATGAGTGTTGTTTACCCGCAGTATGCGGAGAAGAACATCCTTATTGATTATGGCGTGATTGAAGAGGCGGAGTAATGTCAAAGAGATATGCCAGACAACTACATAGTGCAGATGGTTTGATTGCCGCCGTCGAACAATACGGCTTTCTGCCCTTCTTTCGGAACGAGATTCACGGCTTCTCCATCGAGGAACTTTGCCCACCTGAGTTATGGTTTGCGGATGATGTAGATGGTCCGTGGGAATGGAAAGGACCGGCTGCGCGGAGCGGCAAATGTCTTTACGGCAAACTTTTCAACAAGAAGGCTGGATTTGTGAGTCGGGAGTGGATTCCGGACTTTGCGAACTTCCGGCGTGACGGCTATGACTTTGACGCCCGTTGGGATGACGGCTTGGCGTCCTACAAGGACAAGGAGCTTTATGAAGCCATAGCCGGTGAAGGCAGGATGCTTTCCAAACGGCTGAAAGAGACTCTGAACTACCGCAAGGGCGGCAACACCGGTTTTGAGACGTGCATCACGCGGCTGCAAATGCAGAGCTATGTCTGCATCGCGGATTTCGTCTATATGCAGGACAGATACGGAAGACCTTATGGCTGGGGTGTAGCAGAATACGCGACGCCGGAAGAGCTTTTCGGGTACGACTTTATCACATCCGGATATCAGCGAGACCCGCAGGAATCCAAAGAGCGCATGATGCAGCATCTTTCCTCCATCCTACCGGGTGTGTCTGCACAGCAGCTTACGAAGATATTGAAAGGATAAAACACCATGAGCAAGAAACTTGTAGCGTATTTTTCTGCGTCCGGCGTGACCGCGAAGGTTGCCGAGACGCTGGCAGAGGCAATCGGCGCAGACATCTTTGAAATTGAGCCGAAGGTGCCTTACACGGAAGCTGATCTGAACTGGATGGACAAGAAAGCCCGCAGCACGATTGAGATGAACGATCCTGCCTCCCGTCCTGAAATTGCCGTCAAGCGGGACAACATGAAGGACTACGATACCATCTTTGTGGGCTTCCCGATCTGGTGGTATGTTGCGCCGTCGATTATCAATACGTTCCTTGAGAGCTATGACCTGACCGGCAAGACGATCATCCCGTTTGCGACCTCCGGTGGAAGCGACATTGGCAAGACAAACGAACGTCTTGCGCCGAGCTGCAAAGGAGCAAAGCTGGTAGAAGGCAAGGTCTTCAAGGGCAGCGTCGGGCATCAGGAGCTTGCGGCATGGGTTGATGGACTTGGACTTTGAAAAGAGTACAAATCGAATTTATTAAGGAGGATATGGATGAAACTGTTTTTATGTTCGCACTTTTCAAGTGTAGGAAGTTTGATAAAAGAAGAAATTGATAACAAGAAAGTCGCATTTATTCCCACAGCTTCGCTGCGTGAAGGCTATACCGGTTATGTCGGCTCGGCTCGAAAGCTATTCAATAAACTGGGAGCAGCCGTAACGGAAATTGATATTTCAACGGAGGCTTATTTAACGATACAGTCCGTTTTTGAAGATGCGGATGTGATATATTTTACTGGTGGAAATTCTTTCTTCCTTATGGACCAGCTCCGTAAAACGGGAACGGATGAGCTATTGAAGCAGGAATTGGCAAAAGGAAAACTGATGATCGGTGAATCGGCGGGTGCGATTATATGCGCTCCAACTATCCAATATATTGAACAAATGGATAAAAAGCCGGAGGACTACTCACAAGAAGATGATGCAGGGCTTGATTTGATTGATTTCTATGTTCTTCCGCATTATCTTACAGCACCATTTAAGAAAGTTACCGAGAAAATAATGACTGAATTTTCGGATTTGAATCTATGCCCAATTAACAACCGTCAGGGAATTGTAATTGATGGTGAAGGTTCAAAGGTTATTTACAAAGACTAATTTGAAAATTCAAGTTTAACGAACAGGAGATGATGATCGCATGAAAATCCTATATGAACTATCCTGGCTATGGGAAACGCTGGGCATTGCACTTTTGGCTGCGGCTGTCTGCATGGCTTGCGGTGCGCTGATCTGCAAGGCAGCGAAGAAGAAACTCAGCAAAAAGGTGTTGGCGGTCATAGGGGCTGCGGCATTTGTGGGCGCGATTCTGGCGGTCATTCTGATCGCCCGGACACCGATGCCGCTTTGACAGGACGGAGGATTGCATAATGCCGCTTCAAATCGTCAGAAATGACATCACAAAAATGAAGGTGGACGCCATCGTCAATGCTGCCAACGAGTCGCTGCTGGGTGGTGGCGGCGTGGATGGCTGCATTCATCGTGCTGCAGGACCGGAGCTGCTGACGGAATGTGAAACGCTCCACGGCTGCAAAACCGGGAGCGCAAAAATCACGAAGGGCTATCGTCTGCCCTGCAAATATGTCATTCACGCAGTCGGTCCGCGCTGGTATGACGGGCGGCATCGTGAGCGCGAACTGCTGATCTCCTGCTATCGGACATCGCTCATGCTGGCGAAGGAATACGGCTGCGAGTCTGTTGCGTTCCCGCTGATTTCCTCTGGCATCTTTGGCTATCCGAAGGATCAGGCTCTCAAAGTGGCGATTGACACCATTAGCAGTTTCCTTCTTGAAAACGAAATGACGGTGTACATCGTCATTTTCGACCGCAAAGCCTATCAGATCAGCGGCAAGCTGTTTGCCGACATTGCTTCATACATAGATGACCGCTATGTGGACGAACATACCGATAGTCGTTCCGAGCGGCTGCGCAGAATGAGTGCCTTCCGAATGGAAGAGCCGATGCCTTGCGAGTCACCCGTCTGCGATGAAGCTATTGAAAAGCTCACAGCTCCTATGGCAGTTAGCTCCGAGAAGGCGTCAACTCTTGACGATGCACTGAGACAGATTGATGAGAGCTTTTCGGAGATGCTTCTGCGGAAGATTGACGAACGCGGCATAACGGACGCACAGTGCTACAAGAAGGCAAATATTGACCGGAAGCTCTTCTCGAAGATCCGCTCAGATAAGTCCTACAAGCCTTCCAAGCCCACAGTCATTGCATTTTCCATTGCCCTTGAGCTGCCACTTACAGAAATGAAGGATATGCTCATGAAGGCGGGCTTTGCACTCTCCCACTCCAACAAGTTTGACATTATCGTGGAGTATTTCGTGGAGCATGGGAACTATAACGTCTTTGAGATCAACGAGGCTCTGTTTGCCTTTGACCAGAGTCTCATAGGTGCCTAATCTGACTATGAAGGAGGCATAGAAGATGAAGAAACACACATACATTGCAATCGACCTGAAATCCTTCTACGCCTCCGTGGAGTGCCGGGAGCGCGGCTTAGATCCGCTGGACACCAACCTTGTTGTTGCAGATGAAAGCCGGACGGATAAGACCATCTGCCTTGCCGTCACTCCTTCCCTCAAGAGCTACGGTATCTCCGGACGTGGGCGGTTGTTTGAAGTCAAGCAGCGTGTGAAGGAAGCGAACGCCGGACGGCAGCACGACGCACCGGGACGCAGGCTGGAAGGATCATCGCATTTTTTCTCGGAGCTGCAAGCAAACCCGTCTCTGTCGATTGACTTCATCATCGCGCCGCCTCGGATGGCGTACTACATGGAGTACAGCACCCGCATTTATCAGATTTATCTCAAGTACATTGCGCCGGAGGACATCGTAGTCTACTCCATCGACGAGGTGTTCATGGATGTGACGGACTACCTGAATACCTACAAGCTCTCGGCACATGATCTCGCCATGAAGATTATCCTCGACGTGCTTGAGACAACCGGCATCACGGCAACCGCTGGGATCGGGACGAACCTCTTTCTCTGCAAAGTGGCAATGGACATTGTAGCGAAGCACATCCCAGCCGACAAGAACGGCGTCCGAATAGCCGAACTGGATGAAATGAAGTTCCGGCGTGAGCTTTGGGCGCACCAGCCTCTCACGGATTTCTGGCGCGTGGGTCGAGGTATTGCGAAGAAACTTGAGCAGAATGGAATGTTCACCATGGGCGATGTTGCCCTCTGTTCAGAGCGGAACGAGGACTTGCTTTACAAACTGTTCGGCAAGAATGCGGAATTGCTCATCGACCATGCGTGGGGCTGGGAGCCTACGACCATTGAGGCAATCAAGGCGTACCGTCCCAGCTCCAACAGCCTCAGCTCCGGTCAGGTATTGCACTGTCCCTACGAGCCGCAGAAAGCGAAGCTGGTTGTGCGGGAAATGACGGACTTGCTTGTGCTGGACTTGGTGGACAAAGGGCTTGTTACCGATCAGATGGTTCTCACAGTTGGCTACGACATTGAGAACCTGACCGATCCGGCACGACGGGCAAAGTATCACGGCGCGGTGGAGAAAGACCCCTACGGTCGGGAGATTCCCAAACAGGCGCACGGGTCTATCAACCTCGACGGTCACACATCATCTACGCGCAAAATAATGTGTGCTGTGTCAGAGCTGTTTGACCGAATCGTGGACAAGAATCTTCTTGTCCGCCGTATGTATGTTGTAGCAAATCATGTCCTGCCGGAAGCGGACGCGCCGAAGAAAAATGACGGTGCTGTCCAGCTCGACCTCTTTACCGACTATGCCGCCGAAGAGGAAAAGCAGAAAGCCGAGGACGCTGCCTTGGAACGTGAGCGGAAAATACAAGCCGCCACGCTTGCAATCAAAAAGAAGTACGGAAAGAACGCCATTCTCAAGGCAATGAATCTTGAAGAAGGCGCAACCGCGAAAGACCGTAATGCGCAGATCGGAGGGCACAAGGCGTGAACAGAAAATACAACGAGATCATGGGGCTTCCTCACCACGTCTCCAAGACCCGACCGCAGATGCCAATGTCAGATCGTGCAGCGCAGTTTGCTCCCTTCGCTGCCCTCACCGGCTACGATGCTGCAATCAAAGAAACCGGACGTCTGACTGACGAAAGGATCGAGCTTGACGTGGAAGCTCTAAGTGCATTGGATATGAAGTATCAGCTTCTTATGGAAGCCCTTGATGAAGCACCGGAAGTTACCATTACCTACTTCCAGCCTGATGAGCGGAAGGCTGGCGGAAAATATGTATCAGCAGTCGGCGCAGTCAAAAAGATCGATGATTTTGAGCGGCGAATCACCATGCAGGACGGCACAAGGATTCCGATGGATGACGTTCTAAGTATTGACGGAGAGCTGTTCTCATCGCTGGAATAATGTCGCTTGCCATGCGACCAAATGAAGTGAATACCGAAGTACAATATGACTGTAAGGTGAGACGCCAAGCAGTCATATTTTTTATATACGGAGGTACTGAACATGAGAAAGAACTTGACGGAGATCGTATTCATCCTTGATCGCAGCGGCTCTATGAGCGGGCTGGAAGCAGACACCATCGGTGGCTTCAACTCCATGATTGAAAAGCAAAAAAAGGAGAATGGTGAGGCATTGATCTCTACTATCCTCTTTGACAACGTGAGCGAGGTTATTCATGACCGTGTACCGGTTCAAAAGGTCGAGCCGATGACCGACAAGGACTATTCCGTTCGCGGCTGCACCGCGCTTCTGGATGCTATCGGCGGAGCGATTCATCACATTGGAAATGTCTACAAGTACGCAAGAAATGAAGATGTCCCTGAACATACTCTGTTCGTCATCACAACGGACGGCATGGAGAATGCAAGCTGCCGTTATGACAGCGAGAAGGTCAAGAAAATGATTGAGCGTCAGAAGGAAAAGTATGGCTGGGAGTTTTTGTTCCTCGGTGCAAACATCGACGCGGTTGAGACGGCAAGGCATTTCGGAATTGGTGCAGACCGAGCGGTCAACTACCACTCCGACCATGAGGGAACGCATCTCAACTATGAAGTTCTGAGCGAAGCGGTTTCTGCTGTCCGATGCAGCGTACCACTGGGTACGAATTGGAAAAAGCGTATTGATGAGGACTTCAATTCCAGAAAGGACGGGAGAAAGCAATGAGAACGATCACCGTAAAAGGGACAGGAAATGTCTCCGCAAGACCGGATTACATCATTCTCTCCTTGAACATTGAAACCTTATCTAAAACCTATGACCGTGCAATGTCGGAAGCTGCCGAGAGAATCGAAAGACTGCAAGGTGCCGCAGCCTGCGTTGGGTATCGCAAAGAAGACTTGAAAACCACGAGCTTTGATGTCCAGACAAGATACGAGAACGTCAAGGATCGGCAAGGAAATTACAAGCGAGAGTTTGTCGGATATGCTTGCAGCTATCGCTTGAAACTTGCATTTGACTTTGACAGCAAACAGCTTGCAAAGGTCATTTCTGCGATTGCGGATTGCGGTGCAAAGCCGGAACTCAGTATTTCATTCACTGTAAGAAACCCATCAGCGGTCAGCGAAAAGCTGCTGACCAGCGCGACGGAGAACGCCAGAGCGAAGGCGGAGATTCTTTGCAAAGCATCAGGCAGTACGCTTGGGCAGCTACTCAATATCGACTACAACTGGGGCGAACTCAATGTGTATTCCAGAACAAGTTATGAGGTCGAAGACTGCATTCAGCCTCTTATGGCGATGAGTAAATGCTCTGCGCCGGAGATCGAGCCGGACGATATTGACGTGTCGGACACCGTGGCTTTCACATGGGAAATCCAATGATTTTTTGACTTTTTTGAAATCCGGTACTCAACAAACGCTCTTATTGTGTCCGTTGTAAAGTGAAGGGACATTTCACGGAGGAATCTTCGGGGAATACGATTTTGGGAGATTAGCAAGCAAATCCGGTGAGTACCCACCGGAGAAAAATCAGTTAAGGAGACCCTGCCCTTAACATCAGATTTTTGCTTGTTGGGATAGTCCCAAACCCTTCTAATCTTTACGACGGAGGGCGCAGCATGGTACGAAGAACACGAGACATTCAGAAGAAGATTTGGCTGACACCACAGGAAGAACGGACGATTGCAAAGAAGATGGAGATGATCGGCACGGAGAACTTCGGTGCGTATGCAAGGAAGATGCTGATCGACGGCTACATCATCGTTGTGGACTACACGGAGCAGAAAAAGCTCGCCGCCGAAATCAACAAGATCGGTGTGAACATCAATACCGTCTGCCGCAGGATCAACTCGACGGGACGATTCTATCAGGACGATATTGACGAGCTGAAAGAAAAGATGGACGCGGTATGGCAGTTACTAAAATCAAAGCAATCCGAGGAACTTTGAGCAAGGCAATTGCGTACATTCTGAATCCCGAAAAGACAGACGAGAAGCTGCTGGTCTCGTCCTACGGCTGTGCCAGCGAGACCGCAGCGCGGGAATTTGAATGGACGCGGAAAATAGCTGAGCAAAAAGGGATGAATCCGGTCAGGATCATAGCCCGTCATGTGATCCAGTCCTTTGAAATCGGAGAGGTCACACCGGAGCTTGCCCACGAGATCGGCAAGCAGTTTGCAGATGAAATCCTCGGAGGAAAATATGAGTATGTGCTGACCACTCACATTGACAAAGACCATGTTCATAACCACCTGATTTTCAATGCGGTTGACTTCGTGGACTACCACGCATATAAGAGCTACAAGCGGATTTACTATGATATGCGCGAGGTCAGCGACCGGCTCTGTAAGGAAAACGGTCTCTCTGTTATCCCTCCCTCTCAGAACAAGGGCATGGGCTACAAGGAGTACACCGAAGCCAAACGCGGCACGAGCTGGAAGCAAAAGCTCAAGCAGACCATTGACCGACTCGTCATCACAGCGAAGGATTACGATGATTTTCTGCGGCTCATGCAGGAAGCTGGTTATGAAATCAAGACCGGCAAATATATCTCCTTTCGCGCTGAAGGTCAGGAGCGGTTTACTCGTTCTAAGACCATCGGAGAGAACTACACCGAGGAACGCATCAAGGAGCGGATTGCCGGACGGACGCCGCGCAGAAACCGGAGGCAGACCGTGCCGAAGGGCATCTCTCTCATCGGAGATATTCAGGAGCGGATCAGACTTATCGACAGCAAGGGCTATGAGTATAAAGCCAAGCTCACGATCCTCAAGGAAGCGGCGCGGACACTCAATTATCTCACGGAAAACAACTTGCTCCAATACGCCGATCTTGAAAAGAAGGTCGAGGACGTTCACAGCTCCTATGACCGCACCGGCAAGGAACTGAAAGGCGTCGAAGCGCGACTGCGGGAAGTCCAACCGCTTATCAAAAACATCTCCAACTACCAGCGGCTCAAGCCCGTATATGACGCATTCCAGAAGGCAAAAGATAAGCCGGGTTTCAAAGCAAAGCACGAAGCCGAGCTTGTGATCTTTGAGGCAGCGAGAAGCACATTACTTGCCATGCAGGGCGATGAAAAACTGCCGAGCTTGAAGACACTGCAAGCGCAACAGCAGCGACTTCTTGATGAGCAACAGCGGCTCTATGATGAACGTGCGAAGCTCAAAAAAGAAGTAAAGCAAATAGAGACGATCAAGTCTAATGTTGATACGTTTCTCGCTCCTTCTGCTGACCATGACCGTGATCATCTGCGCAGCACACAGCGCGAATAGTCCTTTCAAAAGCAGGGCATCTCCTGTTGACCGGAGATGCCCTGCATCCTTGAGAGAAGGTTCGAGAAATTGAAACTTTTTCTTTAATTTCTGCATCAACGGATTGCTTTTGAGAATGAAATCCAGTATAATATTATATGCGATGTTGACTGCAAGCAAGCGAAAGGATGGTTGCCGTGCGCATAAGCTATAAGAAACTATGGATGCTTCTTCTGGAACGCGACATAAAGAAGGCTTCTCTACGACATGAAGTAGGGCTGTCTGCCGGAACATGGACAAAACTGAATAAGGGGGAAGAAGTGTCCCTCTCTATTTTGCTGCGCGTTTGTGATTACTTGAACTGTGACATCGGAGATATATGTGAGGCTGTGCGAACGGACAAGAACTGAGTCCGGTTTTTCGTACAGCTCTTTTTGTAGAATAGTAAGTGTGAAACTATAACTTTGGAGGTTGCTGAAATGGCTGAGAATAACACAAGCAATATCGGCTTTGAAAAACAAATCTGGGACGCGGCTTGCGTCCTGCGCGGAAACATCGACGCATCCGAATACAAGTCCGTCGTTCTCGGATTGATTTTCTTGAAATACATTTCTGATCGCTTCGAGGCAAAGTACAAGGAACTGGTTGAAGAAGGCGATGGATTTGAAGAAGACCAGGACGAATACACTGCCGAAAACATCTTCTTTGTCCCTGAGAATGCACGATGGAGCGCGATTGCTGCTGCCGCTCACACGCCGGAAATTGGCACGGTGATTGACGATGCAATGCGCAGTATTGAGAAAGAAAACAAGCGTCTCAAAGATATTCTTCCTAAGAACTTCGCCCGTCCAGAGCTGGACAAGCGGCGTCTTGGTGAAGTGGTTGATCTCTTCACCAATATTCAGATGATCGAGCATGGAAACAGCAAGGACATTCTCGGTCGCACATACGAATATTGTCTCTCAAAGTTTGCCGAACAGGAAGGCAAACTTGCTGGTGAGTTCTATACTCCCTCTTGTGTTGTGCGTACCCTTGTTGAGGTGTTGCAGCCGTTTAATGGACGTGTTTATGACCCGTGCTGCGGCTCTGGCGGTATGTTCGTTCAGTCCGCAAAGTTCATCGAAAATCATGGCGGCAACATCAACAAGATTTCCGTCTTTGGTCAAGACTCCAACCCGACCACATGGAAGATGGCGCAGATGAATCTTGCCATTCGCGGTATTGAAGCCGACCTCGGCAAGTTTAATGCAGACACGTTCTTTAACGATTGCCACCCTCAACTCAAGGCAGACTTCATTATGGCGAATCCTCCCTTCAATCTCTCCGGCTGGGGTGCAGATAAGCTCGTTGATGATGTCCGTTGGCAGTATGGTACGCCTCCTGCTGGAAATGCAAACTTCGCGTGGTTGCAGCACATGATCTGGCATCTCGCTCCGAATGGACGTATCGGTATGGTGCTTGCAAATGGTTCGCTTTCTTCGCAGTCCGGCGGTGAAGGTGAAATCCGCAAGAACATTATCAATGCTGACCTTGTGGACTGTATCGTTGCAATGCCGACGCAGCTATTCTACACGACGCAGATCCCGGTATCGCTCTGGTTCCTTGCAAAGAACAAGAAGCAAAAAGGCAAAACGCTGTTCATCGACGCACGGAAGCTCGGTACTATGGTCACACGAAAGCTGCGAGAACTGACGGATGAAGACATTAAGAAAATTGCCGACACTTACAATGCCTTCGTTGACGGAACACTCGAAGATGAAAAGGGCTTCTGTGCTGTTGTCACTACACAGGACATTGCAAACCAGGACTACATTCTTACTCCGGGACGCTATGTTGGCATTGAGGAACAAGAAGATGACGTTGAGCCGTTTGAAGAGAAAATGGGACGCCTGACTTCTGAACTGTCTGAGCTTTTCACTAAGTCTCATGAGCTTGAGGCTCAGATCAAAGCGCGACTGGGGGCGATTGGATATGAGATTTAATCTATGGGAAGATTGCAACAGGGTTCCTCTAACCGAGCTGCTGTCTTTTATTGTAGACAATCGCGGCAAGACTGTTCCTACTGCGCCAAGCGGACACAAGCTGATAGCAACGAATTGCGTGACAAACAACACCCTGTTTCCGGTGTATGACAAAATTAGATATTTAAGCGAGGAAACTTATCAGACATGGTTTCGGGCACACCCGATTCCCGGCGATATTCTTTTCGTGAACAAGGGAACTCCGGGACGAGTCTGCCTTGTTCCTGATCCCGTTGATTTTTGTATCGCGCAAGATATGATTGCATTGCGCGCTGACGAATCGAAGATTTATCCCAAATATTTGTTTACAGTGCTAAGAAGCAGAGAAATTCAACAACAGATATATAACACAAACGTGGGAGACGTTATTCCACATTTCAAGAAGCAATTTTTGGATCAGTTGTTGATTCCCATACCTGAGCGGTCTATACAAGAGTCAATCGGAGACTTGTATTATGTGCTTAGCCTCAAGGCAGAACGTAACAAAAAGATAAACGATAATTTATACGCTCAAGCCAAAGCTATCTTTGACAACCATTTTATCAATATTGATGCCATCCCTGCTGGATGGAGAAAAGGCAATCTCTTAGACATCGCCAATTACTTGAATGGACTTGCCATGCAGAAGTTCCGTCCTCAAGGGCATGAAATAGGTCTTCCAGTATTGAAGATTAAGGAACTCCGCCAAGGTTCATGTGATGATAGCAGTGAACTCTGCTCCTTGAGTATCAAGCCTGAATACATCATTCACAATGGCGATGTCGTCTTCTCTTGGTCCGGAAGTCTACTTGTTGATATATGGTGCGGGGGAACTTGCGGATTGAATCAGCACCTTTTCAAGGTTACATCAGACGTCTATGACAAGTGGTTTTACTACCTGTGGACGGCTCACCACCTTGCCCGTTTTATTGCAATCGCTGCTGATAAGGCAACAACAATGGGGCACATCAAACGTGAGGAACTTGCCAAAGCAGAGGTCTTAATTCCTTGCGAAGAAGACTATACAAGCTTCAACTCTATCATGCAGCCTATTTTTGAGCTGATAATCTCGAACCGGATTGAGTCTCGTAAGCTGGCTGCACTTAGGGATGAACTACTACCAAAGCTGATGACCGGCGAGATCGACATCTCCGACGTTCAGCTCTAAGCCGCTAAATTATCGTTTACCGTCTGAATAACTCTCACCAGTGGCGAGAGTTTTACAAAAGGGACTGCCACTGAATGTCGTTCTCTTACCTCGAAAGGAGACACGACAATGACAGAACAACTCATCACGGAGATACAGCGAAAAATGCTGCCGTATCTCAACAACGAACAGCTCATGCACCTTCGGGATGCAATGGCTGAGACATTGGAAGGGGCAACGATCACCTATGATAGTGGCTCAATTCCAGCAGAAGAAACAGATGCAGTCGAAGCATTTATCACGGCAAAACGGATCGAAGGCTGCTCAGAGAAAACCCTGAGCTACTACCGGAAGACGATTGAATCTCTGATTGCTGGAGTCGGAAAGGCTGTACAACAGATCACCACAGATGATTTGCGTCGCTATCTGACCAACTATCAGGTTCAGCGCAGGTCGAGTAAAGTGACCATAGACAACATCCGCCGGATCCTGTCCAGTTTCTTCTCTTGGCTTGAGGATGAGGACTTCATCGTGAAAAGTCCGGTACGCCGGATTCACAAAGTTAAAACCGCAAAGGTTGTTAAGGACACCTACACCGATGAAGCGTTGGAGCTGATGCGCGACAACTGTACAACGGCGCGTGATTTGGCTATGGTTGATCTTCTGGCTTCGTCCGGAATGCGTGTTGGAGAGCTGGTCACATTAAACCGCGAAGACATCAACTTCAACGAACGCGAATGCGTTGTTATCGGCAAGGGTAATAAAGAGCGATTGGTCTACTTCGATGCAAGGACGAAGATCCACCTTCAAAACTATCTTGAGGGGCGAACGGATGAAAACCCAGCTTTGTTTGTTTCCCTGAAAGCTCCCTTTGACCGATTGATGATTGGCGGAGTGGAGACACGCCTTCGGGAGCTGGGAAAGCGTCTGAATATCCCGAAGGTTCACCCTCACAAGTTCAGGCGTACACTGGCTACAACTGCCATAGACAAAGGAATGCCCATAGAGCAAGTCCAGCAGCTCTTAGGGCATCAGAAAATCGACACCACCATGCACTATGCAATGGTGAAACAACAGAATGTGAAGCTGGCACATAGAAAATATATTGGATAGGAGTAAAAAGATGAGACTTGGTGATTGTGGTAAAACTAATCTTCATACTTACTCAGATAAAGAAAAATGGTCTTTGATTCGTTATCTGGACACAGGTAGCATTACCGAAGGAAGGATAGATGAAATCCAGACCTTATATCCCGGCGTGGACAAAATCCCCAGCAGGGCGAGACGGAAGGCTTCTGTTGGAGACATCCTTTTCTCTACTGTTCGTCCAAATCAGAAGCATTATGGAATTATTGAAGCAGGAACCGAGAATCTTCTCGTATCCACAGGATTCACCGTTGTGACTGTTGATACCACTATTGCGGATCCTTATTTTATTTATTATTATCTCACGCAGTCTTCGGTCATTGAGTCTCTTCAAGCAATAGCAGAGCAAAGTACATCAACCTATCCTTCCATCAAACCATCTGACATAGAGGATATTGAACTCGACCTTCCAGAGCTGGAAACACAGAAGAAGATAGGTTCTACGCTAAGGATGCTTGATAGGAAAATAGCATTAAACGAAGAGATAAACGATAATTTAGCAGCTTAGAGCTGGACAGCAGACACATCGATCTCGCCAGACATCAGTTTGGGCAGCAAATTATCTCTCAATGTCGCAAGCGATTGATTCTGCTCTTCCAAAATACGTTGCTGTGCAAAGATAGGAGCGCAAAAGTCGCTGAATTTGGCAAGAGTTTCAGCGTCAGGAATAACCGCCGGGACATTTTTCATAGTGCTGCCAGATACTTCTTTGAATGTTGACCCGGATGCCATGCCTTCAATGACCGGGAGAGTGTTTTTCAAAAAGAAGTAAACAAATGGTGTTCCAATTTCCGGCTTAGGCACAACCGATTTGAAACCTTGATTTGTTGTTACTTCACCAGCGGCGATAGCAATATAACCTATTGGCGCACGAGATGAGAACAATACTGTCCCTTCGGGCATGATTGATGCGCTGCTATTTCTCAAGCCAAGTTCAGTTATGTCATTCTCACCATGAGAAACGAACTTCGACTTGTTGTTAGATAAATCTTTCGGAGTTATCCATGCTATTCCGGACTCCGTGTAATACTCAGGTTTAGCTTTTGAAGGTGTACTGCCTCCAACAACAGTACCAAGATCGCTAATTGTTCCGGTAGTCCATTCTGGATCAGCATTATCAACGAATAATTCTTGAAAATAGGATTGAGCTTGCTGCTCTAAATTATCGTTTACCTGATTTGGAGGTTGTACCATGTTTGATAAAGTTCAGGAGAGCTTGAAAAAAAAGCAAAGACGAGCGCCAGAAAAAGCGTCTTGAAAAGGAACGGGTTCGTCTTGAGAAAGCCGCAGCAGAAGCAGTTCGTGAGAAAGAGCGGCTTCAACAGGAGGCGGAAAAGATACAGGCTGAAAAAGAACGTCTTCTCTCCCTCGATGATAAGGGGCTGATGGTAGAATTGATTCTGGCAGTGCGAGGTCTATACTCACAAATGGAGTACATTCAAAGTCAGCAAGCTTCTTTATCCGAGCGGGTTGACGATATTGAGTCGGACATCTCTTCCATCCGCAGCGATATTTCAGATTTGGAAAGCAGACTGGGGTCGTCCGATCAGTAAAACTCAATGAAGGAGGCGCAGACGTGATTATTTCACCACAATCTCTTGATACAAACCTAAGTCAGCTTTTAGCGGAGGTTAAGTCCGGCTCAATGCAGTTGCCGGAGTTTCAGCGCGACTGGACTTGGGATGATAACCGAATTAGAGGAATTATCGCCAGTTTGTCGCAAGGCTACCCTATGGGTGCCATTATGCGGCTGCAATACGGTAATCCGGACATCCAATTCAAATACCGCACAATTACGGGCGTAAAAGGCGTCTCAGTAAAGCCGGAGCATTTGATTCTTGATGGACAGCAACGGCTTACTTCAATCTATCAGGCAACATCCTCTAAAGAACCGGTCTCTACCAAAACGGAAAAAGGCAAGGCTATTAAGCGTTATTACTACCTTTCCATGGAAAGGTGTCTTGACGATGATGAGGATCGTTTTGATGCAGTCCTGTCCATCCCCGAAGACCGCAAAATTAAAGAGAATTTTGACCGTGATGTGAAGCTCGACCTCTCAACCAGAGAATATGAATACGAGAATAAGCTGTTCCCGGTCAATATTGTGTTCGATAGCAACGCCGTTATGGACTGGTTCATGGGCTACATGACGCACTATGGAATGAAGCCGGAGGCAATGGACGAGTTCAAGCGTTTTCAGGCGGATGTGCTGAATACAATTTCCGGGTATAAGCTGCCTGTGATTACGCTGGACAAGTCCACGCCGCGAGAGGCAGTGTGCAAGGTGTTTGAGAACGTCAATACCGGTGGTGTTCCTCTCACGGTGTTTGAGCTTGTTACCGCAACTTATGCCACAAGAGACTTTGACCTGAGAAAAGACTGGGTGCAGTGTCGAAATACAATTTGCGGTTTCGGTGACACGCTGAGAACAGACCTGTTCGATGGGATTGATGAGACTACCTTCCTGACAACGGTTTGTCTCTATACAAGCTATTTGAACAAGCAGTCTGGAAAGACAAACACAATCTCCTGCAAAAAGAAAGATGTTCTGGGACTTCCTTATGAATCGTACATAGCGAACCGGGATGCAGTGCTGTCTGGGTTCAAAATCGCAAAGGAGTTTCTTCTTCGGGATCAGTGCGTTTTCCGTCAAAGAGATTTGCCCTATACAACGCAGTTGATTCCACTTGCGGCAATCTGCGCTGTTCTCGGAAAATCCAAATGCAATGAGCCAAACACAATCAAAACTCTTTCTCGGTGGTATTGGTGCGGGATTTTGGGTGAGATGTATGGCGGTGCGAACGAAACCCGCTATGCCTATGACATTGAGGACATGGTTGAAGAGGTCAATGGACGTCCGAATGCAATGCACACGATCAACAGCGCAGTCTTTTCTTCTACGCGGCTGCTAACCCTTCAAACTCGCTTGAGCGCGGCATATAAAGGTATAATGGCTCTTCTTTACAAAGAGAAGTGTCGTGACTTTATGAACAACACGACGATTGACATTGTAAACAGTATGCTTGAGTCTCCGGATATTCACCATATATTCCCCGAAGCATATTGCGAGAAAATGGGCATCAAGCGCGAACGGTATAATTCCATCATTAACAAGACCCCGATTCTTCCAGCCACCAACCGCTCGATTGGCGGAAATGCGCCGAGTGAGTATCTGGGGGCAATTCTAAAAAAGGTTGATGGACTGACTGAGAATGAGTTGCAAGCACGGGTGGAATCGCACTTTATCAACTATGCAGAATTGAAGGCAGATAACTTCAATGGCTACTTCATTGACAGAGCAAAGAGTCTTCTCAATCTGATTGAAAAGGCAATGAATAAGCCTGTCACTGACAGAGATGCAGAAAATACGCTGGATCAGTTTGGGGCGAGTCTGGCGTAAAAGGGAGTGACAAAACTATGGCAGGATATTTTACAGAATCAAATTACGAGAACGCTGTCTTGCAGCTTCTCAATGAAGAACTGGGCTATAACTATATCTATGGACCGGACGTGGAGCGCGATTATCACTCGCCGCTTTATGAGGATGTTCTGCTACCTTCCTTGCAGCGGATCAACAAGAGCCTGCCTATGGACGCTCTGACGGAGGCAATCTACAAACTCAAGAACTTTGAAACCGGAACGCTCTTGCAGAAGAACATGGTCTTTATGGACTACCTCCAAAACGGGGTTCCGGTAAAATACTATGACAAGGGTGAAGAACGCTCTACCCTTGTTTACCTTGTAGACTTCAAAAATCCCGCCAGTAACGAGTTCACAGTTGCGAATCAGTGGACTTTCATTGAGAACTCCGAAAAAAGACCGGATGTGATCCTCTTTGTCAATGGTCTCCCGCTCGTCATTGTGGAGTTGAAGTCTCCGTCCCGCGAAGAAACCGACGCTTCCGCAGCATACCGTCAGCTCCGGAACTATATGTATGAGATCCCCTCTATGTTCATTTATAATGCGGTATGTGTCATGAGCGACTTGACCACTTCAAAGGCTGGTACAATCACGTCCGGCGAAGACCGCTTTATGGAGTGGAAAACAACAGACGGCAGCTATGAGAATACGCAACACGCATCATTTGACACATTCTTTGTAGGACTGTTTGAGAAGACCCGCTTCCTTGACATCGTGAAAAACTTCATCTGCTTTAATGTGGATGGACAGAATACATTCAAGATACTCGCCGGGTATCATCAGTATTTCGCAGTCAAAAAGGCGATTGAGTCTACAAAACACGCAACCGTGACGGACGGTAAGGGTGGCGTCTTCTGGCATACACAGGGCAGCGGAAAATCGTTGTCTATGGTCTTCTATGCTCATTATCTGCAAGAAGCGTTAGAAAGCCCCACTATCGTTGTCATTACCGACCGTAACGATCTGGACGACCAGCTTTACGGACAATTCGCCCGCTGCAAGGACTTCCTCCGGCAAACGCCGCAGCACGCTGAGAGCCGCAAGAATCTGAAAGAACTGCTTGCAAACAGACAGGCAAACGGCATAATCTTCACGACCATGCAGAAGTTTGAAGAAAGCAACGAAGCTCTTTCGGAGCGTCGGAACATTATCGTGATGGCTGATGAAGCGCATCGTGGGCAATATGGTCTCAATGAGAAGGTTGTGGTCAAGCAGAAGGACAACGGCGAAGTCGAGGCGAAAACCGTTATCGGCACTGCCCGCATTATAAGAGACACGCTTCCTAATGCGACCTACATTGGATTCACCGGAACACCGATCTCCACAAAAGACCGCAGTACACGAGAGGTCTTCGGTGATTACATCGACATCTATGATATGACACAGGCAGTTGAAGATGGCGCGACCAGACCCGTCTACTACGAGAGCCGTGTGATTCACCTGAAACTCGACGAGAACACCCTCCATCTGATCGATAATGAGTATGACATTATGGCTGACAACGCCGATCCGTATGTCATTGAAAAGAGCAAAAAGGAACTTGGTCAGATGGAAGCAATCCTCGGTGCCGACCAGACGATCAATTCCTTGGTAAATGACATTCTTGATCATTACGAGAATTACCGTGAGAATATCCTAACCGGCAAGGCGATGATCGTTGCTTATTCGCGTCCCATAGCAATGAAGATTTATAAGCGCATTCTTGAGCTACGCCCAGCGTGGACGGAAAAGATTGCAGTGGTCATGACGCAAGGCAATAACGATCCCGAAGAATGGCGTGAGATTATCGGCAACAAAGCTCATAAGGACGATATGGCGCGGAAATTCAAAGACAACAACTCTCCGCTGAAAATCGCCATCGTCGTGGATATGTGGCTGACCGGCTTTGATGTTCCCTCCCTCGCTACGATGTATGTCTATAAGCCGATGGCTGGACACAACCTGATGCAAGCTATCGCCCGCGTCAATCGTGTCTTCAAAGATAAAGAAGGCGGTTTGGTTGTCGATTACGTCGGTATTGCGGCTGCACTGAAACAGGCAATGAACGACTATACTGCCAGAGACAAGAAGAACTATGGTGATACAGATGTAAGCAAGGCTGCATATCCGAAGTTCCTTGAAAAGCTCTCTATTTGCAGAGATTTGTTCCACGGATTCAGTTATGAGAAATTCATGACCGGAAGCGACCTCGACAGGGCGAAGCTCATCAGCGGCGGAGTGAACTTCATACTCGGCAAGAGTGTTGCAGAGTACGAGCTTCCCGATCATGAGAAGACACAGAATGTGTTTCTCAAAGAAGCCCTGCTTCTCAAGCAGGCACTTTCGCTGTGCAGCAGCTTGGTAGACGAGCAAACTCGCATGGAGGCAGCTTTCTTCGAGTCCGTAAGAACAATGACCGTGCGCTTGGTTTCAGGCGGTACCGGAAAGAAGTTTACGCTTCCGGAAGTAAATGAGCGCATTAACGAGCTTTTGAAGCACAGCATCAAGAGCGAAGGTGTTATCAACCTCTTCTCCGATGTCCAGACTGAGTTTTCGTTGTTCGATCCGAAGTTTCTTGAAGAAGTGGCAAACATGAAGGAGAAGAATCTTGCAGTCGAACTCCTGAAAAAACTGATTTCCGAACAGGTCTCTGTTTACCGTCGAACAAATATTGTCAAGTCTGAAAAGTTCTCCGAAATCATTCAGAGCGCAATGAACCGCTATTTGAACGGAATGCTGACCAACGAGGAAGTCATTCAAGAATTACTCAAGCTGGCGAAAGACATTGCCGCTGCTGCCGCCGAGGGTGAAAAACTCGGATTGACAGCGGACGAGCTTGCTTTCTATGATGCCCTCACAAAGCCGCAAGCAATCAAGGACTTTTACGAGCATGACGAGCTTATTGCTATCACGAAAGAACTGACAGATTTGCTTCGCAAAAACCAGACAATAGACTGGCAAAAGAAAGAGAGCGCAAGAGCTGGAATGCGCCGCCTGGTCAAAAGGTTGCTGAAAAAACACAAATATCCGCCAGAGGGTATGGATGATGCTGTCCAGACTGTCATGAGCCAGTGTGAGATGTGGACGGACAATGTAATGACCGCTTAACTCCCCTACGAGAAAGGAGTAGATCATGGGCAATTCAGTCATGTTGAATGGCATCGAATATGCCGGAGAACAGATTGCCTACAAAGACAGCACCTATGAGCTTGTGTCAAAGGTCGCTTACCTGATCGGCGTCCCGCTTCGTATTTTCCAAAATGAACACGAGCCGCCGAAGATAGAGATATACAACCGGCTTGAACAGGATAAAAATGCCCGTATCATTCGTAATCTATGTATCATCCGCACCGCCATTGAGCGCAATTACCGGAAAATAAATGACATCATGCGGATGGAATACCGTGGGCTTCTTTCGATGCCGGAGATCCTTCCAACATCCAGTATGCAGCAGCTTTCAAATGACGGAATCAGCTTTATCAAAAAGTCGAGTACAAAGCTATGCCACCACATTATCGAGATCAACCGGCTGATTTCAGACCGCATTAACAACTGCAAAAGCCTCTTTCCAATCTGGATTAACTGGACGTACATAAAAGAGCTGTTCATTATGCCAAACGGCTTGACAGAGGACGGAACGAAAGATGCTGCGGACATCTATTACGCAAGTCTCTCTTACTACCCCTATCAAATGTACATCAACTGGGTACCGATGGACGAGGGTAATGTCCTCTATAATGACAAGAAGTTTGCTACCCTGCTTTATCAATGGCATTGCGACGCCTTCACGGAATACAGTAAAGTCTCCGATGCAGGGGCTTTTGTAAAAAACAATATCTACGACTTCATTGATGACAGCGAGAAGACCGTATTGGTGGTGGACTGCGAAAACTCCGACCCGTACAAGCTGTGTGCCACGCTCAAAAATCTTGATTATGAGGTCATGCAGAAAATTACGGCGATCATTCTCTTTGATGACGTACATACCGCTACGGCATGGCGGATTCTTGAAAACTACACCCGCATCCCCGTTGAGCATATCATGATTGAGCGGATCAAGCAGAACAAATCACTGGTAGACATCAAGCTCACCGCAAGAGCCTGTCAGGAACACTACCAGAAGCAAGTGGATTCCTTCGTCATCGTCTCAAGCGATTCCGACTACTGGGGGCTTATCTCTTCCTTGCCGGACGCCAGATTCCTTGTCATGATTGAGCGGGAAAAATGCGGACCGGATATGAAGGCGGCACTCGCAGAATCCGGGATATTCTACTGCTATCTGGATGACTTCTACTCTGGCAACAGCGAGGACATCAAGAAAAACGCACTATTCAAGGAGATGTACCGCTGGATTGACAACTCCGTTCACCTGAACGTCAACGATATGTTTGACGCTGCTCTGCGAAACACGAGGATCGAAATGTCTCCCGCAGAGCGGCGGCAGTTCTATGAGAAGCACATCAGACACATGACGCTGACCATCGACGAGAACGGAAACGTCAGCATTGAACTGAAACGCGGATAGCATAGGTTTCTATTCCGGGAGGAATGTGGATGGACAACAGATTCTATTTTGGATTCAATATATCGGAGGAACGGAAAAAGCGCAGAAAAGCAGAGCTGTACTCCATGAGTGAGCAAGTCAGCACCTTCTTTTGGGATGAAGCCCCGCAGCATGGTTTGGAAATGCGTGAGGGACAGCAGGATATGTCCTTTGAGATTGTGGACGCCCTCATAAACGATCAGCATTTTGCGATTGAAGCTGGCGTGGGCATTGGAAAGTCCTTTGGCTATCTTGTGCCGGTGCTGCTGTACAGCAAACGCATGAACAAGCCGGTTATCATCGCAACCTCGACCATTGCACTTCAAGAACAGCTCTGGCGCGATGTCCACACGGTAATGCCCCTTCTTGGGCTGAACAGAGATGTCATCCTCGCTAAAGGACAGACCCATTATCTCTGCAACAAACGCGCAGACGAATATATGTGTGACCCGAAAGCAGACCCACCGGACGCGCTTAAAGACGGAATCAAGCAAGGGTATGAGGAACGCAAGGATTTTCCGGAGGTTTTGCCGCAAGGCGTCTGGGACAAGATAAACGTGCAGCGGTTCAGCATGAAGAATTGCGGCTCCTGTGAAAAGAAGTGCAAATATTACAAAGTCCGCGCAGCATTAAAGTTCACGGAGGGTGTTGTTCTGTGCAATCAGGACTTTCTCACCCAGCATCTCATGAAGCTCCGGCGCGGTCAAGACGGGCTGATTAACGCCGCCGCTGATCTGCTTGTCGTGGACGAAGCGCACAACTTGGATGATAAAGTGCGTAGTGCCACAACGGAACGTTTCGGACAGGGTATGCTCTTTGGGATGATCAAGAGTGCATTCTATGAGCTGCGATCCTCTGACCAGAGCAGTGTGTCCGGTGAAAAGCGAGAGGCAGAGAGCGCAATCATCGCCTTCTATAACTGCCTGAAAGCACAAGTCCAAAAGCAGATCAACGAGGCAGAGCAGGATATGCGCTACGCTGACCGCTTTTTCTTCGACAACAATGGCAGTGCGATTGAACTGCTTACCGAGATGAACGCCGCCATACACAATCTTTCGTCCAGCATTCAGATTTATTCCAGCATGGATTTCAGAAACAACCGTTCCTTTGCTGCCTCTGATGATCTGGATGCCGTCAGCGAGTCCCTTTCAGAGCTTCTTGACCGGATAGATGATATGCTGATCTGGATTGAGCAGCACGGCAGCAACACGGAACTCGTCTATTGCCCTAAAAACACAAAAGAAATTGTGAGCCGCCTATACTTCAATGGTGATGAAAGAACCATCTTGACCTCTGCCACGCTGACGAACGCCACGAGCGGGTCTCTGGAAGAACAGTATTTTTACTTTATCAGCAATACCGGCTTTCCTGCTGGTGATCGCGGCTGCTTATCCGAGCCAAAGCCTTCCCCATATCCATACGATGAACACGCCATGATCTACTATTGCGACGATCTCCCGCACCCGACCAGAGAACATGAAGCCTTCATTGAAAAGGGCGTGGAGCGACTGCTTGCGATCCTGAGCATTTCCAACGGAAAGGCACTCGTGCTGTTTACGGCAAAGACCGACATGGAAGAGGTCTACTCCATTCTCAGTGAGAAAAATCTTCCGTACAAAATCTTGATGCAGCAGCCGGGATCGTCGCAGGACAAGGTGCTGAATGAGTTTAAGGAAGATACGAACTCCGTGCTTCTGGGGACGGGCGCATATTGGGAAGGTATCAGCATTGAAGGAAAAAGCCTTTCCAATGTCATCATTTTCCGGCTTCCGTTCCCTGTCCCTGATCCGATTATCGAGTATAAGTGTTCCGTTGCTAAGGATGCTCTGATGGATGTCCGCGTTCCCGAAATGATTATCAAGCTCAAGCAGGGCATCGGGCGATTGATCCGCAATTTCACGGACACCGGCATTGTCTGCATCATCGACCGAAGACTGCGGGATGAGCCGCCGGAACGCTATCATGACATTACATGGGACTCCCTGCCTATCAAAAATCGGACAAGCAGTCTGGACGAACTAAGGAAGTTTTACGAAGGTCTGCCCTCAGCCAAGGAATGATGGTACAAACGGCATTCTCTTCGGAAACATAGAACAGCCCCCCAAAAAAGAAAATCAGAAAACGGAGGTGTATCATGTTGTACAATGAAAATCTGCGCGAAGAAGAACAACATCTAATCCAGCAGATCGCTGAACAAACAGAGAGAGGAAAAATCGACTGGGAACTAACAGAGTACAATCCGCTGTCCTTTCTGAATGAGGACAAGATAGACAAGAACCCAGCAGTAATCTGTCAGTCCTTCTCCTTTGAAGCGATCATCGGCGGATCCCGTTACGAGCTTGATGTCATGGAGAATATTGATGTGCCGTCCGGTATGGGAGACTACACCATAACCTTGACGCGGGATGAAACCGAAAATTATCTTAAAATTGAGGATGCGCTTTCCTTTGACTGTGACCGCTATGAATGCACACCGGAGGAAGTCGCAGAGCGATTTGCGGACAGCCCCATTGTCCGCCTCTGCAACGCCATCATTCCTGCCACGCTTGGGCAAGAGGATTTAGAAGAGGTCTTCACATGGGCAAGGTTTTTCAACGAGACTGGCATTTCTGCAAAGCTGATAAATCATCCGCTGACCAAGCTCTGTGAAAAGCTGTTCGACGAACACCGTCTGATGGACTTCCATCGCTGCGTCTTGGATGTGGACTATCGAAAGCTGCTCCTAAATGAACTGGCTCATAACTAAGACACGGAAAAACGCCCCCGACACTGTGCCAGACGCACAGTGCCGGGGGCGTTCCCGTTTCCAGCGATTTATTTTTCTCTCGGCAAGGGACTGTTCATAAGGTGACACTTTCCGTTTTACGAAGCCGTGAAAATTCGATGTGTTCCGTGGAGATGTTCACTGGGCAGCATACGCCGTACACGTTTCCAATAATCACCGAGTAGTGCAATGTGTATTCACTATCGGGAAATACTTCACGGTTTTCGCAACGCTTGATTCAGGAGTGGGATTTTTGCCTTATTCCCGCGTGACATCAAGGGAAACCGGATTGATAACGATGATAGATTTGCCCTTTTTGTGGGCATATCTCACGGTGTTCCCGGTACCGCTGGGGCATCCATTCCATACTGCGAGAATATAATCGGCGTGATCGACCATGTACCGATTTCTCTTGTCCATGCAGTCCGGCGTGTACTCCCGTTGCAGCATGGTCTCCTTGTCACACTTTGCAGCAATATTGTAATACCTTTCCCGTGAAGCCACAGACCATTTGATCGCTTGTGTCTCACAAGGGATTGCACTTTCCAGAGTAATGTGAGGGTATTTTGATTTCAAATCGAGTACAATTTCCGCAGCGTACATATCCACGCCAAGAGCCATGCCGGTAATAAAATGCGTGACACCCTCGTTCTCGATGAGTGCTACAATCTGATCCCGCATAACAGACTTCAAAGAAGTACAGCGCTTATCGGATTCATCAAAGCCGAACGGAAGACTCTGCGGTCTATGACCGGTAAACGCACAACTCTTGCCTTGAACGGATTGCTTTTCAGCTTTTTGAGCAGACTTTCTAAACTCAATAATGCGCGACATGACACCCCTTCTTTCACTCTTTTGGTAGGTAACTCCATTCTATCACCCTCATCACGGACAGTCAATGCAATGTCGTTAGTAAAATCAACGACGGCATACCGTGGATAATGACACCGCCGTTAGGTACACTAAATGCAAAGGTGGTGAGGCTATGCGAGAGAAGAAGGACATCAATATTGAGATCGGCGGCAATATTCAAGTGGCAAGAGAACAGGCGGGCTATACGCAGGATACGCTCTCAGAAATGCTTGGCATGACGCCGAATCACCTGAGTGCTATTGAGCGTGGTGCTTCCGGTATCTCTCTTGAAGCCTTGCAGCGCCTTTGCCGTTTGCTCGGCATCAGTGCGGACCGAATTATCTTTGGGACTGACGAGCCAGAAGCGGAAGCCCTTGCGCTTGCCAGACGTATTTCGGATATAAAGCCGGAATACCGGCAACAGGTTCAAGAGCTGCTGTCCGCTATTTTGAATATGTCGTAAAAAAAAGAGCCTCTGCCGACACCCAAACCGGGCATCGACAGAGGCTTTTGGTTCGTCTTCCGGGCATTCAAACAAGTGCCGAAATCGACACTTATTTCCGCGCTAAAGAAGAAACTGCGCAGGGAATACAATCACTTAGGTTGGTCAATTTGCGCCGCTCTGGGGCTTGCTATCACAGGCTTTTTCGACCCCTAACTGTCTACACTGCGCCGCCTTGCGGGAGAAGTGCGGACAGGCGATGAGATCCGCACGGAAGCTCTGCTTGCAGCTATGGACGCAGCGGACGCAGAAGCGGTTATACTTCCGGCGTCCGCTGTCCCCGATGAAGAACGACCACTCCTGCCGCCATTTCTGACTTCTGCTCACAGTTCAATCTCTCCTTTGTGCTTTTTGGGAGGGCAGCATTCCTTCTGCTTTTCAGCCTTTGCAGACTTGAGCCTGTCCATGATGGAGGACTTTTCGCCCCTTTCGGGGGCTTTGGCATCAAGGGTCTTGTCCTCCTTCGGACCGTTGTTGATGATCCCATCAATCATGCCGTAGTCATCCTCCATCGACATCTCCGCTGCCTTGAGATAATTTTCCTTCTCAAGAGCCGCCATCCAGCTTTCCTTGCTGATACCGAGCATTCCGCCCTTTGCTGCATGATCGGCAATCTCCTTGGCATCTACACACAAGCCCTCGGTGTTATCGGAATAGAGGCGGTAAACCTCGCAGCCCTTCTCCAAAGCCTTCTCTGCCGCCTCCTGCCCAGCGGGAAGAACGCCAGCCCATGCGTAACCGTAGTCCTTCATATCCTGCACAGAGATCGCGGGATCGGGCATTTCCGGCACTTCCTTGACCTCAAGGTCGAGAAGGCGGAGCGTGTCATCGTCAAAGCCGTTGTAGACATCATCAAGAACGAGCTTGCCGCGCTCATCGACAATGATACAGGCAGCTTCATCGCCGTAGGTGTCATGCTCCATCAGATAAAAGCTGTGACCGCCGACCTCGTGCTGATCAATGGTGTGCCACGTCCCGATGTGACCGGCAACCGTCAGACCGGAGGTATCGGCGTTCATCTCGAAGTCCTTCTGCTCGATGCTCTCCTGCTTCTGCTGTTCCTTCGAGATCATGGGGATCGCAACAATCTTATCGCCCAGCTTTGCAAACTGTTCCGGAACCTTGAAATGGTCAGAGAACTTCTGCATCTGCTCTACGCTCAGAGAACCGAAGCTGTCCTCCGTCAAGCCCACCACAAGGAATGTACCGGCAAGAATGTCGTAGATGTCACCGTCCTCATCTCGCAGGGCGCGGTTCAGGGGCAGCCCTTCCAGCTTGCCTTCCTCGTTGCAGACTAAAGCAACAGGGTCTTCGTAGGGATAAATCGCCTCGATGCAGCCGCCGACCTCATGCTGCAAGGACTTGAGATCCGAGTCAATCTCCTTCACATAAGGCTCTTTCCCCGGCTCAACGATGAGAACGGCAATGGTGCTGTCACGCTCGGCGGTTTCCCCTGAGCCGGTGATCCGGTATTCGTCAGGAATATCATCAAGTTCCCCGTTAAACTGCCTGTCCCAGCGTTCACTTGCAACGCGGACATAGCCCCCATCGGTGAAGCGTCCCTGCTCATCCATCGCAATGTCGCGCCCATAGCGTTCATAGTCGATGTAATTTGCCAGAGGACCGAGATCCTTTTCGGAGTAAATACCGGCTTCGTGGGCGTAATAGTAGCCGAGATCGGATTCGTCGTTGATACCGGGCATGATGTCGTAGCAGTCCAGATTGAACGTCAGGTTGATGAGATCGTCGATGTCGCTGACCTCATCGCAGCCAGCCTCCATAATGGCAACGAGCTTTTCCTGATCGCTCAGGGAAAGCTCGTCAATCAAAGCGGCAAGGTAGTTGAGCTTATCAAGGCTCTCGTACTCGCCAAGCATCTTCTGAACGCCATAGATCGGGCATTCGTAGTCGGTGATAAACCACTCTTCATAGGGCTGACCGAACTCATCCTGCTTGCCGATTCCGATGCGCTCAAAGACATTCTGCATCTCTTCTTCGGTTGTCGGGAACTTCACCCACTCACCGACCAGCATACCCTCGTTGTACTTGCCAAGGTTCGTGACGAAGGCTTCAAAATCACCGTCTAATACGGGCATAGGCATCCTCCTTTCAGTCATCCACCATGCCGTCCGGCATGATATACAGTTCCTCAAACTCCGTGTCCGTCATGGCTTCGAGCTTCCGGACGGTCTTATACATCAGCTCTGCGATCTCGCCGTCCATGTCGTTCAGGGTGACGCCCTTCATATCGTCGATCAGCCGCTTCCGGCTGGACGTATTGAAGCAGCACATCAGGTTGATTTCTTCCACGGTAAAGTTTTTCATATCAGAGTTCCATATCCTTTCCTTTGTTTTTTTGTGGCTTCGGTGTGTGGGGCGGCTGTGCTTTCTGTGCGGATTTCAGCTTGTCGCGGATGGATTCACGGGCAGCGGGCTTCTTGGGGATGGTGTCATAGATGGCAGCTCCGGCATCCTCCACATACGAGCGGACATACTGGATGCTCTCAGAAAAGCGGATTGGTCTGTTCTTATCCTCGATGTTCGTCAGCCGGACTTCATCAGCGGTAAAATCAACCGCGTCGATTCTGCACTTGATGCCATCCACATTCAGCGTCGCGCCGACAGGAATGTAATCTGCGGCTTTGAGTTCCTTGAAGGTCTCGCCGTCCTTGCTGAGAAAGACATCCACGCCGGACTTCCAGAGCTTGTGAGAACCGGCTACCCACGCGGCTTCGCGGAAGCCGGTCACCGGCATGGAGGGCTTGCCGCGTACCTTCTTCTCAAGGAGCTTTGTGCCGAGAAGCGGCGCGGCTTTTTCCGCGTCCTTGCCGTACAGCTCAAAATAGCCATTCTGGGCAAAGCAGACCAGCGCGTCCGGATGAGCCTTTTTGACTGCTTCGTACTTCCGAAGTTCTGCAACGGGCAGAGGCGAAAGCACCTCTGTCCTTTCTGCATCCGGCAGTCTGTCACGGCGGCTTTTCTGCTTGGACAGCACTTCCGCCAGAGCATCCGCGTCCTTCGGGAGCGTCTGGTGGGTTTTGACGCCGCCATGCTCACCGACCAGAGCCATTGCTGCATCTAAGCTGCTGCGGCATGGGGCGTCCAGCACATAGCCGTCTGCAAAGGTCAGCCGGTCATGATCCGGCGCAACCGAGTTCTGCGCTACATTTGCCGCCTGTTCCCGGTAGTTGATCTCAAAGACATCTCCGAAGACCTTGCCGTGCTTGACGGTTTTCGGGATAATGACGCGGGCAATGCACTCGTCGTAGGTCTGTTCCGCATAGAAACGGAAGGTGTTGTGATCTCGCGTTCCCTGAATAAAGACCTGATTTTCATTGAGGCAGTGCGTTCCATGCGGACGGCAGAACCACATCAGCGTCTTGTCTTCGGGATTCTGGCTTTCGGCGGCGCGGCGGATGATGCGCTTGTCGATATCGAAGTCTTCCTTGTAGCTGTCTACATGACTGTCCACGAGCTTCTGCAGCTCCGCAATGATGTCAACGTCTGTGTATTTCTTCATGCGTCTCCTTTCTCACAACTCCATGTCGTGCGTTTTGGATTTGACCGGGGATTTCTTCTCCGGCTGCGTTTTCGCGGCAGCTTTGAGCTGATCGCGGATAGAGGGCTTTTCCTGCTTCTGCTCCTGCTTGACGTATTCCAGCGTCGGCATCAGCTCACGGTAACAGCCCTGTGTTTTCCGCGCCGCATGACGGCGATGGATTTTGAACAGCGGCTCACCGTTCTGCGTGACCGTGTTGCCCTCGATTTTGACGCCGTTCCGAGCCAGCAGATTGAAGGAGTGGTTAGAGGCGCGATAGGACGCCCGCATACCGTCGTTGTGATAGGCAATCTGCCCCTTGAGCGTGTCCATGACGGCGGCTTTGATTTCCTTCTCTTCCGCAGTCAGACGGTGCGCCTTCGGTGCTTGCGCTGCTTCCTCCGGCATGGAGGCAACGGGAGACTTGACCTCCACGGTTTTTACCTCAATAGAGGTAATCTCATCGTTCTCCCACGCAACGACCTCCGGGTCTCTTTCCGTTGCCTTCTCAGAAGTGACATCCTTTTGAGCTTCGGTCTGCTGACGGAACGCATCGACGAAAAGTGCTGTCAGTCCGGGATTGGGTTTATCCACAAGGAAGCGAGAGGCATTCTCCGGGCAGACCTCAACGTTCTTCGCCCATTCCTTGAGGGGCTGGGGAATGCGCCCGTCAAAGTCTTTCTGCTGAATGGTGTTTGCGAGGACATACCGGACGCGCTCCGGAGAGAACTGCTCAAGGACGCTTTTCACGGCAGCATCCGCATCCAGCCGGTTATCTCCGTAGTTGGAGCTGATCGCCGCTTCAATCGCTCTGCGGCATTCCTCGTTTGCAGCAAGGGAGGCACGATATGCTTCCATCTCACCGGCTTCATAGGCGTAATTTGCCGTCTCACGGTAAATGGGGACTTCCGACATCGGCTCTGCGGGCATTTCGGTATCTTTCTCTGCGGACTGCGCTTTCTCTGCCAGCAGCACCTTGAGCTTGGCATCAATGCCCTCGATCATTTCAGCCGCCGTCTTGCGGATGGTGTCCAGAGAGCTTTTTAGCTCCTTGGTTTCCTTGCCGGAAGACCAACCGGCGATATAACCGAAGGAGTAGTCCGAGGTTTCAATGCCGTACCGCTGACAGACAGTGTAGGCTACGCTTTCTGCCTCAACCTCCTTGGTGTGACGATCCTTCTTGTCTTCGGGGGCGGTTTTCTCGTCCGGATTAACGGCGTGGAGCTTTGCGTGAGCGATCTCGTGAATGGCGGTCTTGACCGTCTGGATTTCGCTCATGCCTTCCTGAATGGCAATGCGGCTTTCAACCGGAGAGAAGAATCCCTTTGCGCCGCCCGGAATATCCTCAAAGGAAACGGGGACGGGAGATTCCTGCTTGAGCGCATCGAAGAACGCCTCGTAGTTCTCGACGGTGCCTTTCAGTTCATCGACGATGATGTCCGGAAGCTCCTTGCCGTCCGTCTGGGAAACATCAAAGACACTCACCACCTTGAAGGCAGGACGCAGAACCTCAACCGTCTCTGTGACAGCCTTCCCATCTGCGCCGATCACCGGCTTCTGCGTCGCGGGGTCAATCTTCTCACGCTCTTCCTGCACCTTGTACGGCGCGGGTGCAAGAATCTTGATGCCCTTTTCGCCCTTCATGACCTGACGGTCAAAGTTGCGCTGCCACGAGGTATAACCGGCAACATAGGTTGCCTCCGGCTTCTGCATCGCAATGAGCAGCGTGTTGTTGAAGGAATAGTTGTAGAACTTGGACATCGTGCGGAGATATTCCTTGAACCGCTCGGATTCAAAAAGCTCCTTGATGCCCTGTTCCAGCTTGTCCGTGATTTCGCGGACTTGCTGTGCATTTTTGTTTTCAGCCATCTCAAACCTCCATTTCTTATTTGTTCCGGGCAGAAGAAAACCCCGTCTGGGATTTGCTCAGTAAACGAGCCTTTATCTCAGACGGGGTTTCTCTGCGCGTCATCCGACGATGGAAGATGTTATCCTCGTTCTCCCATTCAATCAGTCTGTCAAACAGCTCCGGGTGTTTTGTAATCATGTGCAGCAGCTCTTCGTCGCTTGCATTGGGACAGAACCAGCAGCCGTTTCTCCGGCAGTGAGCGTAGATCGGGGAAAGCAGCCCGTGTTCCGTACAGAGCTTGTAGGCGTCCGCCTCGGTCATACCGTATTTGGCAAGCAGACTGACCTTCGTTATTCCATCCAGACGAGCAAGGCGTTTTGGCTCATCCTCCGCGATGCCGACATAGCTCACAGTGTCCGGCGAGAGTGCGGCATTGTACTTGCGGACTGGCGGGATTTTGCAGTCCCGATTGACTGCACACATACCAGCCCATGCAAAGCCGCGAACCTCGCCCTTGTGCGGTCCGCGGGTGATGACATGATGGAACACCTCATCGTAGGTCTTGTCCGCGTGGAGAATGGTGAACTTGATGCCCAGCTCCTTTTCGCAGAAGGGCTTGAGCCGGTCATAGATGAAGTCCCGGTGTTCCGGGACTTCACCGCTTGTGTCTTTGTCGAACATGACTTCGCTGAAAACTGCCTCGTCCAGCGGCTCATTGTGCTGTGCAGCCAGCAGGAGTGTCGCTACGCTGTCTTTGCCTCCGCTGCATGAAGCAACATACTTTGGCGGGTCATCGATCAAACTCCATCTTGAAGCTGACGTATTTGCCGCCGCTGTCATCCAGCCGGATCACCGCATCGTAGAGCTGGGGCTTCTTCGGCGTGTAAAGCCCGGTCACGCGGCACCAGCCCTTATCCAGCAGCTCCTTTGCGATCTTCTTGGTCAGCTTCTTTTTCTTGCTGGAAAAGAACTTGTTGTCTTCCCACAGGCAGAAGGAGCATTCCTTGTTCGAGCAGTAGAAGTTGCCCTTACCGACGTAGACCGGAGAGCCGCAGCGGGGACATTTGCCGATTTCCTCCTTACCCGTGCCGAAACGCTGGGCTTCGGCATCGGAGAGGAAGGGATAGGCTTTCACGAGATCCCCGGTCATCCGGACAATGCCGCTAAGGAAGGCGTCCGCATCTGCCTTGCCGCGTTCAATCTCCATGAGCGTGTTTTCCCATTCCGCCGTCATTTTGGGAGACGTGATCTGTTCCGGCAGGACGCAGACGAGGTTGCAGCCGTCCTTCGTGGGAATGAGGGATTTGCCTTTGCGCTCTGCAAAGCCGGATTTCACCAGCTTCTCAATGATCCCGGCGCGGGTTGCGGGAGTGCCGAGACCTTTCTTCTCGGTGTCATCGTCGAACTGATCGTTTCCGGCAGTCTCCATCGCAGACAGGAGCGTGTCTTCCGTGTACTGCTTCGGAGGCGTTGTGAAGCGTTCCGTGACGCTGGCAGACACACCTTCCAGAACATCGCCCTCATGGACTTCGGGCAGGGACTTCATGGGATCGTCCTTTTCCTTCGTCTTGAGGGAGGACTTGAACAGCTCTTCGATGGCTTTCCATCCGTTTTGAACGACGGTCTTCCCCTTGGTTTTGAACTCGTAGCCCTCGCAGGAGAGCGAGATCTGCGTTTCTGCGTAGGTGTGCTTCTCGCCGGTCGCACACAGAAGGCGCACCCCGATAAGATTGAGGATTTTCTGCTCCGACTGAGGAAGCGCCGAAACATCCTGCTTTTCAAGCTGGACGGTCGGGAGAATGGCATGGTGATCTGTGACCTTGCTGTTGTCGGTTACGCGGGAAATGTCCGGAGTGATTGAAACGCCGGGAAAAAGCGGAAGATGGCGGCAGACGATGGAAATGACCTGACGGGCAGTGTCCTCCATATCATCCGTGATGAACTGACTGTCCGTGCGCGGATAGGTCAGTAGCTTCTTTTCGTAAAGTGTCTGAACGAGATCGAGCGTCTGCTGGGCAGTGAAGCCGTAGTAGCGGTTTGCCTCGCGCTGCAAGGTGGTCAGATCATAGAGCTTCGGAGGGTTGACCGTCTTCGCTTCCTGCCTGAGAGAAGAAACGACGGCTTGCTTTTTCTCGCAAGCCGCCGCAATTCTTTTTGCTTCCTCTTCGGTTTTGACCTTTTCCAGATCGGCGGTCAGATCGCCCTTGCCGACGTGGACGTTGAAATACTTCTCCTTCTGGAACGTGGAGATTTTCCCGTCGCGCTCCACCAGCATTGCAAGGGTTGGCGTCTGGACGCGCCCGACCACCAGCTTCTTGTGATAGAGCGTGGTGAAAAGGCGGGTGCCGTTGATGCCGACAATCCAGTCCGCCTTCGAGCGGCTGAGTGCCGCTTCATAGAGACGGTCATATTCCTTGCCGTCCCGGAGATGATTGAAGCCTTCGCGGATGGCGGAGTCCTCCAACGAGCTGATCCACAGACGCTTGAAGGGCTTGACGCATCCGGCTTTGTTGTAGACCAGCCGAAAGATCAGCTCTCCCTCGCGTCCTGCATCGGTTGCACAGACAAGCTCGGTGACGCGCTTGTCCTTCATGAGAGAGGACAGCACCTTGAACTGCTGTGCTTTGTCCTTCGTGACCTCAAACATCCAGCTTTCCGGGACAATGGGCAGATCGTCATACCGCCACTTGGCATACCGCTCATCGTAGGAGCTGGCGTCTGCCAGCTCCACCAGATGACCGAAGCACCACGAAACGATGTAATTGCCGCCCTCCATATAGCCGTCCTTTCGGGACGTTGCGCCCAGAACCTTTGCGATGGACTGGGCAACGCTGGGCTTTTCAGCAATGACTAAGATCAATCTTCATCACCACCCGTTTCAGCATCCTCCGCAATCTGCGGCTCTTCATCCTCGTTGATATACGGCTCTTCCTCGTAGCCTTCATCGTCGAAGAAGTCCATGTCCTCATCCTTGGGCTTTCTGCCCTTGACGAACTTGATGTAGTAATAAGCTGCACCCGCAGCACCGGCAAGGGCAAAGATGACGAGGATCATGCCAACGTTGGATTTCTTTTCAGGCTTAGGCGCAGGGACATCGGTTTCCGCATCCTTGTCCGGCTCAGGTGTAACGGGGGCTGTGCCGGTGCATTCGCTCATGTTGGTCTTGCAGACCGGGCAGTCGGTGTTGACCTGACCGGCAGCGCATTTCTCTTTGCAGTTACAGGTGGTCAGAGCAACCGCAGTATCTTCATCCAGTAGCGCAAGCAGATCGCTTTCATCGACCATGTTGAGGAAGTACGTCTGGTACTGTTCCTCATCCTCATTGATGGGTGCATCGTAGTCAATGACGATATAGAAGGTGTTGCCGTTCTTCGTCTGGACAGTGATGAACTGCTTGTTGGTTGCCTTGTCATAGAGCAAGTCGCGGGTGTAGGCGTTGCCCTTATCGTCAATCGGCTCACCCTTCGGCTTTTCCGGTGCGGGAGTAGTCTCAGGCTGCTGTTCCGGCTGGGTTGCCTCCGTGACCGGAAGGTTCTGTTCGGTATCATCGGCGTAGGCAAACGCCGTCACCGAGAAGCAGGACAGCGCCATGACGCAGACCGCAAGGACGGTCAGAAAACGAAAATTCTTACGCATTGTCGATTACCTCCATATTTTCAGCGTGCTTGGTGCCGCCCTTCATGGAAGACAGGAACGCCATGATCTGATCCTTGTCCATCACCATAGAGCGCACGGTATTGATGATTTCAAGGTTTTCCAGCTCCGTCTTCTTGTCGTACAGCTCCTTGAGCTGCCCTTCGATTTCGGACTTCTTCTTTTCAGCCTTCTCGATGTCGGAGAGGACTTTTTGATACTTGGGATTCATGCAAAACTCCTTTCTTTTAATAGGCGGGTCTTCCGAAGGCGTAGAAATGCTGCTGCCAGTAGGAAGAATTGATGGATGTGTACTGAATGGGGTCGCCGCAGTGGATCATGACCCCATCACCGACGTAAATGCCGACGTGGGACACACCGGGGGTGTCATACGTCCCGACGAAAAAGATGAGATCACCGGGCTGTGCATTCGCCTTTGAAACCGGCGTACAGACGTTGTAAAGCCCCTGTGCGCCGAGCCGCCCGGTATTCACAAGTCCGCTGTTCGTGAGAACATAGCTGACGAAGCCGGAGCAGTCAAAGGATGTGTCGGGATTGGAGCCGCCCCACACATACGGATAGCCGAGATACTTTTCCGCCTCGGTGATCAGTGTCGCAAACTTCTCGTCGTTCAAGTATTCCGGGTTGACATCGTAGTCGGCGGGAGGATTGGTGATGTACTTGTCCACATAGGGAGAATCACCGAACAGATCCTCGCGGTTGCCCAGCACCGACATATACGTTGCGTACATGGAAAGCTGTTCCTGAGACATGATGTAGACCGGGACGTGGGAGAGATTGAAGTTTTCGAGCTTCACGTTGCAAATGAAGTAGTCATACGGGATGCGATAGGTTTCCGTGTGCGTGTTGCCGTCTGCATCCGTCCATGTGTCGGTCTCCGTGCGGTATCTGGTTTCGACGATGACCTCTTCTGTGAGGATATACTGCTTTTCAAACAGCATTTGAAGCGTACCCTGCACCTCATCCAGCGTGAACTCGCCCTCATGGAGAGCCGAGAGGATGGAGATCAGCACATAGGGGTCATGCTCAATATCGTCCAGATCAAAGTGATATTCGTCATAGTCATGGGTGCTTTCATAGTTATCCAGATAGCTTTGCAGCTCTTGCTCCATCTGGCAATACTGCGCTTCTGCGCCCAGCATCGCGTCATCCTCGCTGAGATAAGAGGAAGCGATAACCGACGAGCCGGTAGAGGTGAGCATCGAACACGAGCTGATTCCGGCACCGAGCAAAACGAGAAGGGCAATTCCGACGCCGATCCAGATGAAGACCTTCTTGTTCTTCTCAAAAAACTCCTTGATCTTGTCGGACACCTTTTCACCGAGCTTCTTGCCGGTATTCTTTGTGGCAGTCCCGGCAGTCTGAGAACCGGCATTTCGAGCGGCGGCATATTCCTTCTTAATGCTCTGCTTCTGGTAGTGCTTGTTCAAGTTCTGCTTCTTCATCTCAGGATGCTCCTGCTGATTTCTCTCATATTGGAGCTTCGCATCAGCAGCATCCGCCTTGTGTTCCAGCTTGGAGACCTTCTCGTAGGGCTTGTTGACGCTGCTTTCCCGATGATGGCGGAAATGCCTCGCAGCGGTCTCGGCGGCGATCTCCGTCTTATGCGCAGCCTCAACCGCCGTGTTTTCCTGTTCGACCTCATGGATTTTGCCATGAATGCCGGAAGCGAGGGTGTCCCCGACCTTGCGGACGGTTTTATCTGCCTCAAATTGCAGCTTGCCTTTGCCCTTGGGCTTTTTCAGCTCATCCTCAAAATGAAGGCGGGTTTTGCCCTTGCCGGTCTCTTCATCGAAGACACGCTCTTTCTTGAGAACCTTGTGCGTGGGCAGCTTCTCACGGGCGGCATCCAGACGCTCATGCGCCTTCTCGGACTTCCTTTCGAGCTTCTGCATCCGCTTCGTGGGCAGGACGGCATCGTCGATGATCGGCTTTGCGGAAGCAGTCTCCGCCGCTTGGGAGAGAACGGCATCCGCGTCAACGGCTTCCACCGCAGAGGTCTTGCGCAGCTTATGCGTGACAACCGTTTCGGCAATCACCGTGCCGGTATGAGAAGAAACGCTGTGCTGCTCCAAAGCAGGAGGCTTGAACGGCGTCTCTGACACAGGCAGCGGTTCGGGAACATTCTGGGGTGGATTTTCTGCCTTTTTTTCGTCTGTGACGGACGCTTCCGAGGGCGGCTGTGTGTCGTTACCCTCGGCGTGTTCCGCCTGAAACTGACGCTGTTGACGGCGCATTTGCACCTTTTTCTGTTCCTCCGCAGAAAGAGCTTCGGAAGGCGCGGCGGTCTCAACCGGCTTCACAAGCTCTGCGTCTTCCAGCCGCCTTGACACACGCTGCTCGGTGCCAGCCGTCAGGTTTTCCTCGACCGCGCCGTCTCGCGTCATCCGCAGAACAACCTTGTCGCGGGCTTTGAGTTCCGGTTCCTTGGACATCAGATTTCACCTCCAATCCGCTTGTAGGCAAGCTCGGTGTACGCCGGGTTCAGCTCGATGCCAATGAAATGACGCCCCATCTGAGAGGCAACCATGCCGGTTGTGCCGCTCCCCATGAAGGGGTCAAGCACAATACCGCCTTCGGGACAACCGGCGAGAAGACAGGTCTCAACCAGCTTCGGAGGGTAGGCGGCATAATGCCCGCCCTTGAAGGGGACGGTGTTGATCTTCCAGACATCGCGCTTATTGCGGAGCGGATTGATGTCTGCATCCTTGATCTCGCCATGCTCACGGGGGCGGTTGATGGACTGCGGCTGAGGCTGACCGGGAACGGGCTTGCCGTATTTGTTGCCGCCCTTCATGCCGCGCTTGAGGCGTTCTGCCGTTGCAGGGGCAATCGGCTCGGAGATCGCCTTGTAGTCAAAGAAATACTTCTTGGACTTGGAGAACAGGAAGATATGCTCATAGCAGCGGGATAGGCGGTCTTTGACGCTCTCCGGCATAGGGTTTTCCTTCATCCAGATGATGTCGTTGCGTAGATACCAGCCGGTATCGCGGAGAGCAAAAGCCAGCATCCACGGAATACCGATCATGTCCTTTGGCTTGCAGCCCTCAACCTTGTTGTTGAGAGCCACAGCCTGACCGTTTCTGCCGTTGGGGTTCTTCGGGTCAATGAAATCGCCCTGATTGCCTTTACCGGCGTAGGTGTCCGAGATGTTCAGCCAGAGCGTTCCATCCGGACGCAAAACGCGCCTGACTTCGGTAAACACTTCCGTCAGGCGCGAGATATATTCCTTCGGCGTTGTCTCTCTGCCGATCTGAGCCTCCATGCCGTAATCGCGGAGTGCGTAATACGGAGGGGACGTCACACAGCAATGAACGCTGTCATCGGGCAGGGTTTTCAGGATTTCAAGGCAATCGCCGGTATGAATGATGTCAAGCTCTATGGGTATCAGCTCCTTCCTTTGAGAGCCGGACGGCTCAGTCAGAGAAGAACTCGTCCGGCTCGTAGTCCTCATCGAGATCGTCAATCTCGTCCGCCCAACGGTCGAAGATTTCCTCGGCTTCCTTCGCCGCCTCACGATAGAGGCTCAGGCGGTTCTTCTCAAAGGCGGCAAAGGCGGGGACGAACTTGCCGAACTCGCGGATTGCCTTCACATCCTGCGTGCGCATATCTGTGACGCACTGAATGATTTCGGACATCGTGAGCAGATCGTCGATCATCAGCTCATACTTGTCCTTGGGGATAGATACGGCTTCATCATCCGCCGCGTCAGCGAAAGGGGTATTCTCATCGCTGTTGCTGCACTTGGGAACATCAACCTTGAAGTAGAAACCGATCATATCCACAGATACCTTGGTCATAATCTGACGCGCCTCCTTGACCTTTTCGTCGATGTCCTCCCTCACATGGAGGTAGGCGCGGTGATGCTTCTTGAGGTCGCTTTCCAGTCGGATCAGATCGGTCAGCTCCCACAGAGCCTTAAACAGCGCGGAGGTGTTCTCTCCGTATTCGATAGCGTCCGCGTAGGGAATGGTAATCATCTTGTTGTTCATATTCAAAAATCCTCCTTAGTTCTGTACGGTTTCTTCGGGTTTGGTGGTCATGATGCGGTAGAGCTGGGTGTCCTTCGGGAAATCGTCCTTGAAGGGAACGATGGTCGAGCCGTAGAAGATCAGCCCCTCACCGGCATTGGAATTGGTGATGTAGTTCTGCTGGCTGGGCGAGATGTTCAGCGCCTTCGAGAGAATCTGCCGGTCGCCGGATGCCTGATTCAGAAGGTAGACAAAATCCGAGTTTTCAAAGATGTTCTCTACCTCGCGGGACGCAAGCAGATCCTTGACGTTCTGGGTGATGCCGGTCGGGATGCCGCCCCACTTTCTGAAACGCTTCCAGATCTCTACGCTGTATGCGGCGGTCTGTTCCTCCTTCAAGAGCAGATGGAACTCGTCCATGTAGTAGCGAGTTGCCTTGTGCTGGGCGCGGTTGATTGTAACTCTGTTCCAAACCTGATCCTGCACAATCAGCATACCGAGCTTCTTGAGCTGCTTGCCGAGTTCGCGGATGTCATAGCAGACGAAGCGGTTGTTGACATCCACATTCGTTCTGTGATTAAAGACGTTCAGAGAGCCGTGAACATAGATTTCAAGGGCAGTTGCGATGCGCTGTGCCTCCGGCTCCTTCTGATTTCTCAGAATGTTGTAGAGGTCTTCAAGGATCGGCATTTTCTCCGGTTTGGGGTCTGCAAGAAACTCCTGATAGACCATGCGAACACTGCGGTCAATGATGGTCTTCTCAACCGGCTGCAAGCCGTCCTTGCCGCCGACAATCAGCTCACACATGGAGAGGATAAAGTCGGATTTCAGCGTCAGCGGGTTTTCCTCTTCGGAGTAGTTCGTGTTGATGTCCAACGGATTGATGTAATCCGTGCTGACCGGCGAGATGCGGATGACCTGACCGCCGAGCTTCTGCACAAGGGGGAAATACTCGGCTTCGGGGTCGCAGACGATGATGTCATCCTCCGTGATGAGAAAGGCGTTCGTCATTTCTCGCTTGGCGGAGAAGGACTTGCCGGAACCGGGTGTACCCAAGATCAGCCCGTTGGGGTTCTTGAGCTGCTTGCGGTCAACCATGATCATGTTGTTGGACAGTGCGTTCAGCCCGTAGTAGAGAGCTTCGCCGCCCTGAAAAAGCTCCTGCGTGGTGAACGGCACGAAAACCGCTGTGCTGGAAGTGGTCAGTCCGCGTTCAATTTCCACCTGATTGACGCCGATAGGCAGAGAGGACATCAGCCCTTCCTCCTGCTGGAAATCGAGACGCTTGAGCGCACAGTTATACTTTTGGGCAATGGCGGCGGTCTGGAACACCGCATTTTCGAGCTTCTGGCGGTTGGTTGCCGTGTTCATGATGAGAATGGTCACAAGGAACAGTCTCTCATTGCGGGTCTGGAGATCCTGCAACAGACGCTTTGCCTCACCGCCGAAGGTGGCGAGATCGGACGGGATGATGTCCATGTCGTAGCCGGAGCGGACGGCTTTTTTCTGCTCTTCGATCTTCATCTTGTCGAGGTCGGTGATTTTCGACTTGATGCTCTTGATTGCCTTCGCCTGGTCAATCGTCCGGATATGAAAATTGACCGTAATGTTGCTGTCCATCTCAAGGAAGTCGGCAAGCATACGGTCATTGAGTTCCGGCGCGAGGATTTGCAGGAAGCTCACCGCACCGATGGTTTTGCCCATCTTGAAGCACTTGCCTTCACGGAAGTCAAAGGAAGTGGGAGCGATGAAGTCCTTGCTGGAAAGCCCCGTCCGGGCAACCATATCGAAGGAAAAGCGGAACGGCTCATTGCTGTCCATATTGAACACATCATGAAGCACTTTCAGCCGTTCGTAGCCGGACAGCGGCTCGGTTTTCACGCCGAGAGTTTTGAAGTTGTTGAGGATGTCGGTTTCAATGCGTTCGAGCTTCGGCTTTGCCGTGCGGAGGGAGTCCGCCTCAATGCCGAAGGTGATGTACTTCTTCTTGATCAGCCCGTTGTTGCCCTTGGTGAGCTGGCTTTGCAGCATACCGGAATACTCGGAGCGGATGTCGTTGAAGGCGTCCTCCTGTGCCGGAATGTTGATGCGCTTGCGGAACTCATTGAGACTTGCCTTCTGATTGATGAAGGAGAGCTGGACGAAAATCGAGCTATCAAAGTAGTTCAGAAAGTCGCACCAGTTCTCAAAGATGGCAGTTTTGTCCTCGTTCTGCGCAAGCTGGTAGTTGATGTCCTCAAAGGCGATGGACTTCGTGTAGAGGCGGCTGTTCACCTTGCAGATACCGTCACGGCACATCTCCACATAGGGGATGGTCTGCTGGGCGGACTTGCGGACTTTCTTTGCCTTCCTGTCCTTTTTCTTCTGCATGACGATCCGCTTCTTTTCCTGAGCGGAAAGGGCATCGCCGTAAACGACGCCGTTTTTGACGGTCATCTTAGGCTTTGCCTTTGCTGTGCTGTTGTTCAAGCTGCAATTCCTCCTGTTCTTTGATTTTCTGCTGAATTTCAGCGTAGAGATTGTTCGTGCGATAGGGACGCACCTTGTCCCGGATAAACATGGACTGTACGATGTGGTACAGATACTTCTCGGCGGGCTGACCGTCCTTCTCGTAAAGCGCGAAGAAGATGAACGGGAGCATGATCACCACCATCAGCATTGCCGCCGTGGACAAGTCGAGATGTGCCTTCGCCAGAAAGAAGATCGGGACGCCGACCGCCGCAGCGATGGAAAAACAAATGAGCTGCCGCTTGGTCAGGTTGAACATGACCTTCGTTTTGACGCGGTTAAGATCCTTCGGGACCGGAACAAATGCCATTGACTGTTTCCTCCTTTCTAAGCTGCTTTTCATAGCGCAGCTTCATTTGTGCGGGATATTGATCCTCCTTCGGTTGACGCTTGCCCGTCCAGCGAAGCCCACCCGCTTTGCCTTGACAAATCCAGCCGGAAGCCCGAAGGCTTGCACCGTTTTCGCTTTCCAGCGTGTAGGTGATGATGCGCTTATAGCCCATAGCCGCAGCAGCTCTTGCCGCCGCGCCGTAGAGAAAGCTGCAAGCGTTCTTTGCGCCGTTGGTGCATAGCCTTGTAACCTCCAATGTGAAGCCGTCATCCAGATACCGGCTGACGGGACGCCCGGCGATGATTACACCGACCAGCTCACCCTCTGCTTCACAGCCGATGGAGAACTTGTGACCGGCAACCGGCTTGTGATGTCGGTGATGCTGCCGGACATACTCGTTGGCGTCTCGAAGAGAGATGGGTTTTAGCCGCAGCATGGTGTTTCCTCCATAGGAAGATGAGCCGTGCATTCGACCTCGTTGCCCCAAACGTCCCAGCCTTCGGGAGACTGACGGGCAAAAAGCTCCACGCGGGGAAGGTCTCCCATGAGCCGAACAATGCGCTCCCGCGCTTCATCCGGCTTTTTGGAATGCTCTTCAATATGACTGAGAATGACCTGACGCACACCGGCGTCAACACGCTTCGGGTGTCCCTTTGTAGCAAGGATGCAGATTTCGGCATTCGCCCTTGTCCAGTAGCCCATGCCGGTAAAGAGATCGTCGTTCCTTCGGTTTTGCTTCACCCATACAAAAGCCACGGTCTTATAAGAAAAGCCCCATGCCGTCAGCACTTCGAGTGCTTCACAGAGGCACGGGAACGTGATCCAGAGAAACAGAGCGCAGTCCTTAGCGGCAAGCTCACCGACCGGAAGTGCCTTGATGTCTTTAATGCACATTGTCGGGTAGTGGCTTTCCGCCGACCGTCCCTGTCCCTTCTTGGAGTAAGTCCGATACGCCCAAGGGGGATCGGCGTAGATGATGCTGTACTTCTTCATGCTGCCGACCTCCTTAGTGCGCATGGAAAATGGATTTTGCGAGGCTTCCGGTCTTGAACAGCGAGAAGCACAGAATAACCGTGTACGCTGCCACAGAGAACAGAGCCGAATGAATGTTGTCTGCGATGATCATGCCGTTGATCAGCACCGCATAGATGCCGACGCAGACCATGATGAGAAAGCCCTGAAATGCCAAAGCGAACAAGCCTTTCAGATAGTTCGTGCCGATGCTGCCCCATTCGCGGTTGCTCATGGTTGCGATGGGAATAGGCGCAATGCTCACGGTGCAGTAAATCTCGATCATGCGCCCGTAGAGAATGACCGTAATGAGGATCGCCATGATTTTGAGGCACAGGCTGATCAGAAGCGTTTCTATTGACAGACCGAGCAGTTCTCCGACGCCCATGTTCTCCATGCCGGTACGCATCTGCGCAATCGTCGCGTCAATGTCAATGCTGGTGTTGCCGTGGATTACTCCGGCTGCACCGGAAACTACGTTCTGCCCGATGTCGAATACTGCCATCACGATGTCAAACGTGTGTGTTACGAGATAGATCGCCACAGCCGCCTTGAAAAACCACTTGAAGAACATCCATGTGTCCATGTCGTGAAGGTTGTTTTTCTCGGTGATCATAGAAATCAGCTCGTAGCACAAAACGAAGGTGATGATGATACCAGCGATGGGGACTATCACGTTTTCAGATAGTCCCCGGATCATCTGGTACACGCCGCCGTTCCAGCCGGACGGTGTTTGCCCAACTTCAGCGGCAATCGTTCCTACCTTCTCGTTGACATCGGTGAACATATTGGTCAGGTTGCTCTCGATCCATCCGATCAGCATATCCTTGAGAGCTTGTTCGATCTTTTCTAAAATGCTGCCCAATATTTCACCACCCTTCGGTTAAGCTGGGCTTGCCGTGGATTAGCCGAACAAACCGGAGAGCAGGGGGATGAGGGTCGTGCCGATCAGCACCACACCGCCGCCAGCCATGAGCTGCTTGATGCCCTGAGACTTAGCGCCGGGGTTGTCGTTGCCGTAGCCTTCCATGAGGTTGACAACACCCCACACCGCAAGACCTGCGCCGAGGGCGATAACAAGCGTCTGGAGAACCGTAACTGCCTGATTGATAAATGCCATACTTGAATTTCCTCCTTAAATCGTTGGTGAATTGTGAAGGGCGAGTGCCTTTTCCAGCACCCGCCCCGATGGTTACTTCTGCGCGGCTGCCGGATTAACCGAACAGACCGGAGAGCAGAGGGATGAGGGTCGTGCCGATCAACACCACACCACCGCCAGCCATGAGCTGCTTGATGCCCTGAGACTTAGCGCCGGGGTTGTCGTTGCCGTAGCCTTCCATGAGGTTGACAACACCCCACACTGCGAGACCTGCGCCGAGGGCGATAACGAGCGTCTGAAGAACCGTGACAGCCTGATTGATAAAAGCCATAGATTTTCCTCCTTGAATCGATGAAAGTTGAGTGTGTATTTTTGAAAATGGGCATAAAAAAAGAAGCCCCGTCGCTGTTCTGCTTTGGGATAAGCCATCAGGCTTTACCCACTGCGCAGTGCAGCGACGGGGCTTTAATCTGCTTCGACCTCGCCCATATCATAGAGGTCGAATGTGTCATCGAGCTTGACTACCAGCTTGTGCTGCCGGTACTTCTCGATGTCAAAGGCGTTCCGCTTGTTATAGTCGGAGAGCTGCCGGTACTTTGGATGCTTCGTAATGTCGTATTTGTTACTGAGAAAAGGTCTCACGCCTCGAAGCTGCAAAATACACTTGGCTCCGTCCATGACGGCGATCTCATCCTGAGACATCAGCTCCTTGCCGGTCTTCTGATAATTCAAGCCATAAGAGTTGTTGTTGGAACGGGTTTCTGAGGTGTTGTAAAGGTCGATTGTCTCCTTGCCCAGCACCTCGCTGATTTCTTTGAGAGTCGATTTTTCTTTTCCGCCGAGGAAAAGTGTGCAGTCGCAGTTGCCTGTGATGGTGTCCGCCGCATCCTTGTAGATGGTCTTGAGCTGAGACTGGGACTGCAAGATGATTGACGCCGAGATTTCCCGGCTTCGGATGGTTGCGATGAGCTTATCAAACTTCGGGATTTGACCGATGTTCGCAAACTCATCGAGCAGACAGCGCACATGGACGGGAAGCCGTCCGTTGTAAACGTCATCTGCCTTGTCGCAGAGAAGGTTGAAGAGCTGGGAATACATGATCGCCACGACGAAATTGAAGGTGTCATCGGTATCGGAAATAATGACGAACAGCGCCGTCTTCCGGTCTCCGATTGTGTCCAGCTCCATCTCATCGTAGCTCATCAGCTCCCGCAGCTCTGCGATGTCGAAGGGCGCAAGCCTTGCGCCGCAGGAAATCAGGATCGACTTCGCGGTTTTGCCCGCCGCCAGCTTGTATTTGCGGTATTGCTTGACCGCAAAGTGGTCAGGGTCGCGGGCTTCCAGCTCATCGAACATGACATCCACGGGGTTCTTAAAGGTCTCATCGTCCTCTCTGGCTTCCGAGGCATTGATCATTTCGAGCAGGGTAGTAAAGTTTTTCTCGTGGTCGGGTGCCTCATACCAGATGTAGCCGATGAGAGCTGTGTAGTAGAGCTTTTCCGCCTTGACCCAGAAATCTTCGCCGGACTTATCGCCGTCTCCCTTCGTGTTGACGATAATCGTATTGACCAGCTTGAGGATGTCCTTCTCACTGCGGATGTAGCTAAAAGGGTTGTAGTGCATGGATTTCCGGAAATTGATGGTGTTCAGCGACTTGATGACGTAGCCGCCCTTTTCAAGCATCTTGCCGCACTCCACCAGCACCGTACCCTTCGGGTCAGTCACAACGTAGCTGCTGTGCATCTGCATCAGGTTAGGTTTGACGAAAAAGCGCGTCTTGCCTGAGCCGGAACCGCCGATGACGAGGATGTTCTTGTTGCGGGCGTATTTTGGCTGCTTTGGACGGCTGTTCATGGTCAGGAACTCCGTCTGCGTCAGAATGACGTTGTTGGAGAACTCCGGGTCCATGTACGGCTTGATGTCCTCTGGCTTGCCCCAGCGGGCAGATCCGTATTCTTCGCCCTGCCGGAACTTCTTGCGGTTTTTGCCCTTGACGTAGACTGCCAGCTTGAGCAGCACGCCAGCCGACAGACCGATGAGAAGATCGACAGGATGAAAGCTGGGAAGCGGATTTGCAAAGGCAGTGCCGAACACGGCAAAGCCGTTTGTCAGCTTGTCGATGAACTCTGCGCCGGGAGCGAGACGAAATACGGCGGCAATCTTATCCGCAAAGTAGAAGGCGAAGACATACGGAAGGTTCAGAAGAATGAGCTTCTTCATATCGGGTTTGTTCACAGCTCGACACCCCGATCCTTGGTCTTGACCTTGACTTTCTCTTTGTGCTGTGCCTTGCTCTGGGCTTTCTCCTGATCCAGCTTGTGCCGGATGGACGGCTGTTCCTTCTGCTTGACGGTTTTGGCGGAGAACTCCTTGAACGCGGCGGTCATCACATCAACATCTCGCCCCTTGAAGAAGACAAGATAGCTGGGCGGCTCAACGGAAACGTCCTTCTTGAGCGCAAAGTCCAGACCGTATTTACTGGCTGTTCGCTCAAAGGACTTGATGTTGCCGTCCGTCACTTCGATGTTGGAGATGGCGGCATTCTGGCTCATCAGATGCTTGATGGACTGCTTGCCGCGATAGGTTTTGGGCTGCTGCATCTGCTTCTGTGCCTTCTCAATCTCCTGCACGAACTTGTCCAGTGCCTTTTTCAGCACCTCGGCTGAGATTTTGCCGCCCTTGATCATGATTGCAACAACTTTGGTGTTGACTTCATCCTGCATTGCGGCGTTTACCTCCTTTCGTTGGAATGATTATGGGGACTGCTGCCGAAGTTAAGGCGGCACAATCCGGCGATAGATGATTTTCATTTGCACTGTCCTCCTTTCCGAGCATTGCTCACGATGGTATTCATTAAAGAGTGTCTTCACAAAGGCTATAATCGTAGGTCTTCGGCTTCTTTGACCCTGCCGATCTGTCCTGCCCGTAGAAATCATGATTGACGAGCGCGGAGTAGTAATTGTCTATCGTCAGAGAGGCGTTATACAGAGCGGTCAACAGGTACGCCCGGATATTACGGATGTCTGACGGGTTCTTGTTCATTGCTTCCAGAACGTACTCTATGTGGCTGCTATTCAGCTTGAGAAAGCGGGACTTGACCACTTGCTGCGGCATATCCTCGCCATTGATACGGATGGTCGGAGCGGTAGAGCAGACGGCATCCAGCATGATGTCCATGATCTCCCGGAAGCGGTCTTTATCGAACTTCGGATCCTGACAGAGAATGTTGTAGTCAAGATTCTCTTTGATAATCTCCTCATACTCGCTTCGCTCATCCATCCTGTCCATCCCATCAAGATTGATGGATTGATAGTTCTTTGAGAGAGTATTTCTTTCTTGGGTAATTACTTGATCAGTATTTATTTGTGCGGACTTATCCCCGCGTGGATTATCCACATCTGGCTTCTCCACACATGGATTTTCCGTGTGTGGCATTTCCCGTTCTGGCGTGGACTCCTGCGGCTCTTCGTATATCTCAAAGATTGTGCTGCTCATCCTGCCTTTACCGTCTCTCTGCCGGTGCCGGACAAGGTAGCCGTGCTTTTCAAGCTCACGGAGCGCGGAGAGAATGGCATCCGGACCTTCCTTGCAGATTGCAGAAAGTCCCTTGGTTGAGAACTTCCAGCCATCATTAAACGAAAGCATCTTTGAGAGTAGCCCGACTGCCTTGAGTGACAGGCTCTTGTCTCGGAGGTGGAAGTTCGCCATGACGGTATAGCCACGATTCTTGTTTACGCGATAGACTGCCACGAAAATCACCTTGCTATCTTGGGAAGCAGCTCTTCGCCGCACTTTTTCTGGAACTTCATTCGGACGACCTCCTTGCCCTTCGGCGTGAAGTAGGTCTGAGAACCGGTGTAGCAGAACGTCACAAAATCGCGGACGATGAACAGTCCGGCATTGCTGTCCTTGTTGTAGGGAAGAAGCTGCCCGGAAGGAGAGCGGAACAGGTACTTTTCTTTGAGAAGGAACTGGACGAACTTGCGCTCCGGGATTTTCAGTTCCTTCGCCGTCGTTCGGATATTGGTGCAGTCATCCGGATTGATGAAGGCGTCGTAGTAATCAGCTTTGGGCTTCGCCGTGTTCAGCTCACACTCAAGAGCCTTCACACGATTCTTTTCCAGAATCAACGCCTGAGCAAACTCTACAATGACCGCAGGTTCCTTCTGAATGCGTTCCAGAAGGGAGTCCGTCATGTAGCCGCCGGTCTTGCGGATCATGGGGATGACATCATGTGTGATCCAGCGTTTGAAGGCTTTGGCTTCGGGCTTACGGCTGCTCAGAATAAGCGTGTAAAGTCCAGGTTCGTTCACCACCGTCATGTTGGGATTGCCTCGTTTATTACCCTCATTTGAAATGAGGGTAATCATCTTCTCGTCCGCATCCAGCCGTGAAATGGCTTGTGACGAATTGCCGATCTCCAAAGCCCTGCACACGTCTACCGCCACAAACCACGGCTCGTTTTCGATCAGGGCTGTTCGGATTTCTCCAAACTGTTCATTCTTGAAGACTTCGATTTTGTTATCCATGATTGACTTCCTTTCCGGCAGCAGATGTGCCACTTTGGTTTTTGAGGGTAGAAACGGGATTGCAGCAGTAGGGACACTCTGCAAATACGCAGGACTGATATTTCCAGAAGGGGCGATGAAAGCGGCAGCTTCGGCACTCAGGGAGAATGCCATCCGCGCCGCTGTCAAAATGCTCAAAGCCGGGTGTGGTCTGCATCAGCAATTCCAGTGCTTGCAGATCACCGGCTGTCATGCGTTTCATGCTTAAAAACTCCTTTCTTTCGCCGCATCGCCAGCAAATATTGCGGCTTTTGGGCAACAAAAAAAGAGGGTTTGCTTCTTACTCCAAATTGGAGAAGAAACAAACCCTCTTCGTTTACGATGTAGTTCAGATGATTTCTCGGATGGTATGAATGACACCGAGCAGCAGCCCGATGAAGAAGGCAAGTCCTCCGATAAGACCGCCTATGATTAAGTTCAATGCGAAGATGCCGACTGAGCCGGAGATACCGTAGCCGCTGGGAACGAGCCAGAGGCACATCCTCCGGATGCCGAATGGCAAGCCGACGCAAATCCACATTAGGAAGTAGTCACATACGCCGTCAGGCATATAGATCGGCTTGAGAAATGACGCGAGGCAGAACGCAAGCGCGATTGGAAGCAGAACCTCCTTCAAGAAGACTTTGATAGCACCCACTATATCCTCCTTCTGCCGGAAGTGTGCAGCAGCACCCTCCGGCTTGCTTGATTATTGTGAAAGTCCTTTGTTTTCGGTCAAAAAAAGAAGGGACTAAGCCAGAATGCCTTGATTTTCAAGGTCTTTCTGATTTAGTCCTATTATCGCACAATAATCTTTCGTAACAATGCAGTTTACTTTTCCAGCTTCCATATCGTCCATCATGCGCTGAAAATCCGGGCGTTCAAAGTTTGTCCCCGACCAGCCATCGTCCACATACTCACCGACTACATGAAGCCCCTGTTCCTTTGCGTACTGTTGCAGGATTGTCCGCTGTGTTTCAATGCTTACGCTGTCACCATAGTTTTCATCGTCCCGGCTCAATCTCATATAAAGCGCCGTGTTGTAAATCGTAGTATTGTAAGGTTGTTTCACCGTTAAAAATCCTCCTTCTAAAGAAACAACCCACGCTTACAATACTTTTGCTCTATGGCAATTATATCATAAGCGTGGGCGTGTTATCAATGATGGGCTATCAGGTTGAAGCGGCTTTTTCTGCGGTATGCCGCACCACATCTACAATCAGATCACCGAGGGACTTCCCGCCTGCGGCGAAGTGTTCGGAGATTTTTATACGGTTGTTCCCACATACAAAATACTGCGTGCCGTTCTCTGCTTGTATGACCTGCCCTGTCCGGGGTGTAAAAATATCGCTTTCGCTTTTTGCCATCCAGTGTCCTCCATATTCAGTTTTCAAGGTACAATGCCGCACAAAGGCGGCGAAAATTTCTGCTTATATCTATCACCTTTCCTTTACCGTGTGCCGCTGCTGACGTTTCAGTTCCGCCAGTATATCCGGCGGGATACGGTCAACCAGCCGCTGTAAATTGTCCAGTTCGCTTTTCAGCTTTGCCCGTTCCATCGTATCTTTCATCTTTCCTTTTTCGCTGGCCTTTGCCCTTGCTTCCAACTTCTCATTCTCCGCCAACAGGTCATTGATTGTGACCTTGTACTTTTTCAACTGCCCGGAGAAGTTCTCCATCTGCGGGAACCACTTTTTTAGCATGGAGAGGGCTTCCTCTTTTTTCTTTCCGGCGTTCAGCGGGTTAATGCCGTCAAGGGCGGCTTCAATGGCTCTGGCCTGTTTGGAGAGGAAAACCGCCTGTTTGAAAAGCCGGGTGGGGATATGCTTCCGGCCTGTCTTGCTGGCACTCTCCCCACGCTCCAAGTCGGGATATTTCACCACCATATAGGCGTGAAAATCGTCCTGCCACTTCGTCAGGTTTGCCCGGTTGCCGATAATCTCCTTAGCACACAGGCGGTTGTCCTTTGTCAGCGGAACAAAGGTCAAATGCAGGTGGGGTGTTTTCTCGTCCATGTGTACCACCGCCGACACGATATTTTCCCGGCCTACCCGTCCAATGAGGAAATCCGCCGCCCTTTGGAAGAACGCCTGTATCTCCTTTGGGGATTTCCCCTTGAAAAACTCCGGGCTGGCGGTTATCAGCGTATCGACAAACCGTGTGCTGTCCTTGCGGGTTCGGCACCCAGCCTGCTCAATCCGGCTCTGAATGAAGTGGTAATAGCGTCCCTCCGGCTTGACGATATGGAAGTTGTATTTGCTCCGGCTTGTGTCAATGTCGGGATTGCTGGCATACTGTTCTTTCTGTCTTTCGTGATGGGCTTCCAGCGGCCTTGCCGGGTTGCCCTTGTGCTTCTCAAACCGTAAAATTGCGTGTTGTGCCATTCTGCTCCTTTCCCCATTCCTTTCCTATCCGGGGTTTTCCACAGGGAAAATCCCGCAGAAAATAGCTCGGATAGGATTGGAATGGATAGAATATAAATCAATCTTTTTAATCTTTGTATTTCTATATACCGTCCGGTTTTCGTACGTCTCAGGAGTGATTTCCGTACTTCATGGGTACGGTTTTCAGTCCTCCGGCGTACCAGAACCGGATTTCTTGAAGTCGGTGTTTGGAACCGCTTCATAGGATTTTGGGAAAATGCGGTTGGGTTTTCCACAGCCCTGCTTCTGGATTTCCACCAGTCCGGCGTATTGCAGTTCCCGCAGGGTGTTCACCGCTTTCTGCCGCCCACAATGGAGCAGGTCAACCACTTCGCAGATAGGGTAATACAGGAAAATCCGTCCGCAGTCATCCGCCCACCCATTCTTGCGGGACAACTCTGTCCGGCGCAGGATAAAGGCGTACAGAACCTTTGCCTCGTTGGACAGGGGCCTGAATGTGGGGGCTTCAAAGAGGAAATTCGGGAGCCGGGTGAAGCTGAACGCCTTTTCCGGCTGATGGATATAGATGGTATTTGTCATAGTGCGTTTTGTGGACGGTTAGAAGCCCGTTTTCCGGGGTGGGCGATACTTTATACCACCTGCCCCGGTTTGGGGCTTGCGGAGCCTGATAAATCAAGGCTTTTTTCGCTCCTAACTGTCCACAGCAGACCTCCTTTTCCGTTCACTTTCTGTTTTCTGTCGCCTGTGAACTCTGGCGGCACAGCCGGGGCAGTATTTTGCCCGGTTGGATTTGGGGACGAACACGCCGCCGCAGACCGCACAGCGTTTCAAGTCCCTATCCCGGAAAATCTCCGCTTCCAGCGTTCCGTCCAGCGGCAAGACCGACCAGCGGAACCACTTACAGCAGACCGAGAAAGAAATCGTCTGCGGGCAGGTGCAGGTGTCCCCATCGTCAAGGACAATGCAGTTGCCGTCCTCACAGCAACAGCACCCCCGGCGTATCAGGCTGGCCGCCTGTTTCCTCTGCGCCGGTGTCATGCGGTAAAGGGAACCGTCCGGCCTGCGTTCCAGCGGCGGCAAGTCTTTATAGGGGTTATCTCTCATGCGTTCCCTCCATTTTGCTTTCCGTTGCCGTTCCTCCGAAAAGGTTTCCTGCCCCATTCCTGCGGCGTGTTCCGGCGTTGGCACACTCCCCATACTTCGGGACATTTTGTCCCGAAGTCCGGCTCCTTGCGGTGCTTCCCCAGCCGGGGTATCCCTTTTCGGACGGTCATTCTGTTTTCAAGGTGCTGTCCATCGATGAACTACCCTAAGTCTACACCTAAATGACCGCCCGTTCCGTATATCCGAAAGGTGGGAAATCGGCTTAAGAAACAGGCTATTTCCACGCTCTCGGAATTGTGGTAAAATAATAAGTACAGAGTGACAAATTGGAATTTACCCAAGGGAGTGTGATTGCATGAAAAAAATAAACATCATTATAAACATCTTTATTGCAGTTTTTATTGGTGTATTTATTGGACACGGGGTTTATACTGTTTGGGACTTCAAAACTCATCCCGAATTATACGTTGTGCAATCAGCACCGTGGTATACAAGCATCTTGATATATGGTGTATTGACCATTATTTTGTTACTGATTTGCATTGTGATAAAAGTGATCATCAATCATAAATCTAAACAGAAGTGAGAAATATATGATTACAGTATCGGGAAGTTGACAAAGCTACAAATCCTAATTTATCGAGCAGACAAGGAGGGAGAGCATGGAGTTATCCATACAGGAACGGCTAAAAGACCTGCGTGTGGAGCGTGGGCTGACATTGGAACAACTTGCGGAGCAGACCCATCTCTCCAAGTCTGCTTTGGGCAGTTATGAGGGGGACAAGTTCAAAGACATCAGCCACTATGCCCTTATTGAGTTGGCAAAGTTTTATGAAGTGACCGTTGATTATCTGCTGGGCCGCTCCCAAACAAAAAATCACCCAAACGCCGATCTTGCAGACCTGCGTTTGAGTGATGATATGATTGAACTATTGAAAAGCGGGCTGGTGGACAATTCCCTTTTGTGTGAACTGGCGACACACCCGGATTTTCCTCGGCTCATGGCTGACCTTGAAATTTATGTGAATGGCGTGGCAGGAAAACAGGTGCAGAGCGCAAACGCCATTGTGGACGCTGTGAGTGCAACAATTATGAAACAACACAATCCCGGCTTGACTGACCCGCAGTTAAGACAGCTTATCGCCGCCCACATTGACGATGACAGCTTTTGCCGCTATGTGATACAGCAGGACATAAACAAGATAGCCCTCGACCTGCGGGAAGCCCATAAGGACGATTTTTTCAGCGTCCCGGAGGATAGCCCACTGGAAGATTTTTTGCAGGCAGCCGAGGAAACCGCTAAAGAGGACAGCGACCCGGAGCAGGCGGCTATGATGTTTATCTGCAAGCGGCTCAAACTGAATTATAAGAAGCTGTCCGAGGAAGAAAAGAAATGGCTAAAAAGAATTGCACAAAAGTCTGACTTGCTGAAAAATCCAAAGCCCCAGCGGGGGAGAAAATAAGTGGGCGACAAAAACAAATTTTACAAACGGAGGATACCATGAAGAAAGACGATAGAGAAAGATGTTCGTGGGCAACCACAGAACTCTATAAAGAATACCATGATGAGGAATGGGGAAAGCCCGTTCATGATGATAGAAAACTATTTGAAATGTTGGTTCTTGAAGGTATGCAAGCCGGATTATCATGGCTGACGATATTAAATAAAAGAGCTGCATTTAAGGAAGCCTTCAACGAGTTTGATTATCAAAAAATTGCTCTCTATGACGAAACTAAAATTGATGAGTTAATGCAAAATCCCAATATTGTTCGCAATAGATTAAAAATTAAGTCGACAATCACAAACGCACAGCAATTTATCAAAATCCAAGAAGAATACGGAAGTTTTGATAAGTTTATTTGGTCTTATGTTAAGAATAGACCGATTCATAATCATTTCAAATCGGAAGCGGACATTCCTGCAACAACGCCACTTTCAGATAGAATCAGTAAAGACTTAAAAAAACGAGGCTTTAAGTTTGTAGGCAGCACGATTATATATGCGTATATGCAGGCAATCGGAATTGTAAATGACCATGTGAAAGGTTGCTATTTGTATGTACCAGAATAATTCAATATTTCGGTACAATTTATCGAGAGATAGCAAAGCCAGCCGAGCCAGTCAACGGTCAAGATGAACGGCGCATAAATGCGCCGCCGTTGACAGTCCCGCCCGTCTTTGCTAAAGGGTAATCAAGGCGGGAAAGCCCTAAAATGGCTTCACACCTATTTCAATAATTGGAGGAGATAAAAATGAGATCAGAAAAGGAAGTTTATGATATTGTTTTGAATTTTGCAAAAACAGACAAACGCATTCGCATGGTTACTTTGGAAGGATCTAGAACAAATACAAATATTCCGCCTGATGATTTTCAGGATTTTGATATTACTTTTTTTGTTACGGATATGGACAGCTTCACAAGTGATGATAAATGGCTAGATATATTTGGTGAAAGGTTGATTCTGCAAAAGCCGGAAGATATGGAATTATTTCCAGCTGTAGAAAAGGGATTTTCATATTTAATGCTGTTTACTGATGATGTTAAGATAGATTTAACTTTGCTGCCGCTGGAACTGATAGACGAGTATTTTACATGGGATAAACTGGTAAAGTTACTGTTGGATAAAGACAACCGTATCGTAAAGCCGCCAATACCAACGGATATAGACTACCACTTGCAGAAGCCTACTCAAAGAATGTTTGACGATTGCTGTAATGAATTTTGGAATACTACAACATATGTAGTAAAGGGCTTATGCCGCAAAGAAATTCTTTTTGCTATTGACCATATGAATGATATAGTACGGAAAGAATTGCTTCGCATGATTTCCTGGCTGATTGGTATCAAACAGGGATTTCATTTCAGTTTGGGAAAAAACTATAAATTTATGAAGCAATATGTCCCAGAGGAATTGTGGGAACGACTTATGTCCACTTATAATATGGATTCCTATCCCCATATGTGGGAATCCTTTGAACAATGTATGGCATTGTTCCGGGAGGTTTCGTCAGAAGTGGCATGCCAGTTGGATTACCAGTATCCACTATATGATGAAAAAATCAGTAATTATGTGATTCGGCAAAAGAAAAAATATGGCATTGAAGATGATAACAAATAAAATTTTTTCAATCGAAAAAATTTATTTTGATTATTCAATTTTGAAAAACTGAATACCTCAAAATCAGAAAGAGAGCGGCCAAGCACTTTGAGGGATTGGCCGCCTTGTCCACCCATCCAGCGGGGCGGCGGGCGGCGGTCAAGGCCGGGTGTAACCCCGTTCATTTCAGCCTTGACGGTTGCCCGCTGTCCTGCTACTTTTCCGGGAGTGTGGCCACAACTTCGGGACACTTTGTCCACAAGTCGGAGCGTAGGACGAGGGACGGGGGCTTTCATATACGCCCAGTCTGCTGTTGAAACCAGACCTGTGCTTACGGCTCTACGCCACGCAAGCACAGCCCTGTTTTCCTGCCGCTTCAAATGCCCTTGCCCTCCCCGGCGGCAACGGCATTTTCACGGCAACGCCGACAGAGCGTATAACACACTACACTTTGCTTCGCAAAGTCGTGTGCCAAATGGGGGCGTTGCCCCCTTTGGAAACCCCCACAAGAAAAGGCGGTACGCTACCCCTCCACGGGGCGCATACCGCCTTTTCTTGTTATCCAGCCCTCCGGCTGTATCGGTTGAGCAAAAGTCAGCGTGGGATTGATGTGGTATCTTTATCTAAGTGAAACCCCGCCCTCCCACTTCGAGACCGCCTGGCGCGAGACATTCAGCTGATTGGCCAGTTCCTCCTGGCTCCATCCATTCTGGCGGCGGAGAAGGGCAATTTTTTCTGCTAAGATCATAGTGTTCTCTTTTCTGCCGCAGGGCGGCGTATCAATGGATTCCGGCGGACGTCCTCTATGCTGTTATCATAGCAGATTTTCCAGTTGACAACCACCAATTGCGGCTTGAAATTTGTCAACCAGCGGTTGCAGCCACGCAAAAACCGCCTGCACCCAGCATAATCGCATGGGCACAGGCGGTTTTGTTTCTACCATTTGTTACTTCAGCAGGTTATTATCCGCGAAGTAGTCAATGCGCATGGCTTTGCGGACATTGGCCAGGGTGGCGGCAGCGGTCTTTTCGGCCACGGCGCTGCCTTCCTTCAGGATCTCCACGACCTCGGGCAGGCGCTGCTCCCACTCCTTGCGGCGGTTGCGGATGGGCTCCAGCTCGGCCTGCATGACGGCGTTGAGGAACTTCTTGATCTTCACGTCGCCCAGACCGCCACGCTGATAGTGGGCCTTGAGCTCATCGAGGTTCTGGTACTCCGGCAGGAACTCGGCAAAGTGCTCGGGGCGGCTGAAAGCGTCCAGATAGATGAACACGGGGTTGCCCTCCACCTTGCCGGGGTCCTGCACCCGCAGGTGGTTGGGGTCGGTGTACATGGACATGATCTTCTTCTTAATGTCCTCGGGCTCATCCGACAGGTAGATGCAGTTGCCCAGGCTCTTGCTCATCTTGGCCTTGCCATCGATGCCGGGCAGGCGCAGGCAGGCGGCATTCTGGGGCAGCATGATCTCAGGCATGGTCAGGGTCTCGCCGTAGACGGCGTTGAACTTGTGCACGATCTCGCGGCACTGCTCCAGCATGGGCATCTGATCCTCACCGGCCGGCACAGTGGTGGCACCGAATGCCGTGATATCCGCTGCCTGGCTGATGGGGTAGGTGAAGAAGCCCACCGGGATGCTGGTCTCGAAGTTCCGCATCTGGATCTCGCTCTTCACGGTGGGGTTGCGCTGCAGGCGGCTCACCGTGACCAGATTCATATAATAGAAGCTCAGCTCTGTCAGCTGAGGCACCATGGACTGGATGAAGATGTGGACCTTGTTGGGGTCCAGACCGCAGGCCAGATAGTCCAGTGCCACCTGCAGGATGTTCTGGCGGACCTTCTCCGGGTTATCGGCGTTGTCCGTCAGGGCCTGCGCGTCAGCGATCATAATATAGATCTCGTCGAACTTGCCGGTGTTCTGCAGGCGCACGCGCTCCTTCAAAGAGCCAACGTAGTGGCCAACATGCAGGCGGCCCGTGGGACGGTCGCCGGTCAGAATGATCTGTTTCATTGTAATTCTTCTCCTCAAAAGTCTCCTTGCTCCGCCTTGCCTTTTCCGAAAAACGTTCTGCTTCTGCCAAGGGCTCCCCTACCAGGGGAGCTGGCCGCCGCCAGGCGGACTGAGAGGTTTAATCGTTATTTATAAGTATATCCCCCGCCGCATTCGCTGTCAACAAAAAGAAAAAAGCGATGGAACATTTCCATCGCTTTACTGGCGCCTCTTGCCTGACTCGAACAGGCGACACCCTGATTAACAGTCAGGTGCTCTAACCGACTGAGCTAAAGAGGCATCTATATAAAACGGCATACAGCCGTTTTACTACTATAAAATGGTGACCCGTACCGGAATCGAACCGATGTTAAAGGCGTGAGAGGCCTCTGTCTTAACCGCTTGACCAACGGGCCATACGTCCATTTTCGCATCGGGGTTTCGCTCCCGACTCGATTATTTTAGCATAGCAGTCGTACTTTGTCAACAGGAAATTTCAAGTTTTTCAGAAATTTGTGCTGCGGGCCTCCCGCCCCGGTTTTTCCGCTCTGGGATACCCAGTTGCATCCAGAATCGACAAAATATTATCAAAGTTGTGTTTTGGGTCTCTTTTCTTTATTTTGTTCGCCGCGGTTCCCCTTTCTTCTTATGAAATCACTTCAAACAGCTAAGATTCTGAATAAAATTTGTTACATTTATAAGAACCTTTTGTTTCCTCTGGTTGATTTTGGAACGTTTTTATGTATAATGGTAAACAGGAGAATACGCATCTGTATTTCTTCATCGCCCGCGCTGCCCATTGGCTAAGGGCATGTGCGTCGCGCGATCAGAATTGATCTGAACGAAAGAAGAGGTATAAGTATCATGGCAAAGGTAGATCTGAGCAAGTACGGCATTACCGGCACGACCGAGGTCGTGTATAACCCCTCTTACGAGCAGCTGTTCGAGGAAGAGACCAAGCCCGGCCTGGAAGGCTACGAAGTGGGCAAGGTCAGCGAGCTGGGCGCTGTGAATGTTATGACCGGCATCTACACCGGCCGTTCCCCCAAGGACAAGTTCATCGTGATGGACGAGAACTCCAAGAACACCGTTTGGTGGACTAGCGACGAGTACAAGAACGACAACCACCCCGCTTCTGAGGAAGCCTGGGCTGCCGTGAAGGAAATTGCAAAGAAGGAGCTGTCCAACAAGCGCCTGTACGTTGTGGATGCTTTCTGCGGCGCAAACAAGGACACCCGCATGGCTGTCCGTTTCATCATGGAAGTGGCCTGGCAGGCACACTTCGTCACCAACATGTTCATCAAGCCCACCGCTGAGGAGCTGGAGAGCTTTGAGCCTGATTTCGTTGTTTACAACGCTTCCAAGGCCAAGGTCGAGAACTACAAGGAGCTGGGCCTGAACTCCGAGACTGCTGTTATGTTCAACATTACCAGCAAGGAGCAGGTCATCGTCAACACCTGGTACGGCGGCGAGATGAAGAAGGGCATGTTCTCCATGATGAACTACTTCCTGCCGCTGAAGGGCATTGCTTCCATGCACTGCTCCGCCAACACCGATATGGAGGGCAAGAACACTGCCATCTTCTTCGGTCTGTCCGGCACCGGCAAGACCACCCTGTCCACCGATCCCAAGCGTCTGCTGATCGGCGATGACGAGCACGGCTGGGACGACAACGGCGTGTTCAACTTCGAGGGCGGCTGCTACGCAAAGGTCATCAACCTGGATAAGGACTCCGAGCCCGATATCTACAACGCCATCAAGCGCAACGCTCTGCTGGAGAACGTCACTCTGGATGCTGAGGGCCACATCGACTTCGCTGACAAGTCTGTCACCGAGAACACCCGTGTGTCCTACCCCATCAACCACATCCAGAACATTGTCCGCCCCATCTCTTCTGCACCTGCTGCAAAGAATGTCATCTTCCTGTCTGCTGACGCATTCGGCGTTCTGCCTCCTGTCTCTATCCTGAGCCCCGAGCAGACCCAGTACTACTTCCTGTCCGGCTTCACCGCCAAGCTGGCCGGCACCGAGCGCGGCATCACTGAGCCCACCCCCACCTTCTCCGCTTGCTTCGGCCAGGCTTTCCTGGAGCTGCACCCCACCAAGTACGCTGAGGAGCTGGTCAAGAAGATGCAGATGAGCGGCGCTAAGGCTTACCTGGTCAACACCGGCTGGAACGGCACCGGCAAGCGCATCTCCATCAAGGACACCCGTGGTATCATCGATGCTATCCTGAACGGCGATATCAACAACGTGCCCACCAAGAAGATCCCCTACTTCGACTTCGAGGTTCCCACCGTCCTGAACGGTGTTGACACCGGCATCCTGGATCCCCGTGATACCTACGCCGACGCTTCCCAGTGGGAGGAGAAGGCCAAGGATCTGGCTGGCCGCTTCATCAAGAACTTCAAGAAGTACGAGGGTAACGAGCACGGCAAGGCTCTGGTCTCTGCCGGCCCCCAGCTGTAAGCTCTGATCCCAGCATTTTTCTTCTGAACTCCATATAAAATATCCCCCGCTGCCTGTCCATTGACCGAACAGGCGGTGGGGGATTTGTGTTTTGGAGCAGGTAAACAAAGCGTCGATTGCCTTTTGGTGCGTGGTATGCTATCCTTTTTCCAAAGGATGTGAGCACAATGGATGCGAAAACGTTCGGGGCATTTCTCGCCCGGATGCGCAAGTCACAGGGATTAACACAGGCAGAGCTGGCCCAGCAGCTACATGTAACAGATAAGGCTGTCAGCCGATGGGAACGCGGGGTCGGCCTGCCGGACATCAACACGCTGGAACCACTGGCCGACGCGCTGGGGCTGACCCTTGCCGACCTGATGCACTGCCGTGACCCGCAGGAAGCAGATATTGCACCGGAAGTCCCGCTGGAAGATTTCTTTACCCTGCTGCGTCGTCAACAATCCATTGACTGGCGCTCGGTACGGGCAGTTTTGTTTTGGCTCAGTGCCGCACTGGCCATCTGGGGCATCCTCGCCTGCCCGGGCCGGATGGCCGTCCACTGGCGTACCCTGAGCAATGGGAACCTGCAGGCAGACGGCTGGCTTCCCTCCTGGGTGTTTTTCCCATTGTTTGTCGGGATAGAATTTCTCTCGCTGGAGCTCTGGAACAACTTTGAGCAGACCGGCTACTACCGACACTGGGGTGAGATAGGTGCCTCCGTCACCCGCTCCATGAACTTCTGCTCCCCTGCTGTCCGGCTCTGGAAGTTTGTGCTCGACCTGCTGTTCTTCTTCGGGTTCGGCTTCGCGATCCCCTGCGCTGAGATGATGGCGATTCTGATCAACTGAAAAAAAAAAAAAAGAAAGCCCTCCCGTCGCTCAAGCGAAAGGAGGGCTTTCTATCATCTTATCAGAAGTTTCCCCGTTCTTCTATTCCTCTGATTATAAGATCATTTACTTTTCGTTCTTTGCCCGGCGTTCTTTCAGATCGCTTTCCATCTGCGCCAGCGTCTTTTTATCCAGATTGAACACCACGCCGTACGCAATGATCATCATGATATAGCTTCCCAGATACATGATCGGCACCAGATAGCGCATCCGGGTTGCCACTTCGATCGTCTGTGCAGCCTTCAGAGATGCATCATAGCCCAGTTTGGTTGCCAGAACAAGGCCCAGAGAAGGTCCGATGCCCTGTGCAAGCTTACGGAAGAAGGAGTGCAGTGCATAGGTAGTGCCTTCTTCTCGCACACCAAATTTCCACTCGTTATAATCGATCGCATCTGCCATCAGAGACCAGCTCAGGCAGCTTCCGATACCGCCGCCCAGCATTGCAATGACCTGACACAGGACATAAAGGCCGAGGCCCCGGCTGTCCGGTGTGATGGGCAGAACCAGCATCAGGACGTATGCCAGCGCACAGACTGCTGAACCAAAGGTCACAGCTTCCTTCTTGCCAAAGCGCTTGACGATACGGCTTACAAAAGGACTGAAAATGAAAACGCCAAAGTAGGAGATCATACCCACAATGCCGGAGATCTTTGCATTCTTGAAATAAGCCTGGAACAGGATCTGACCTGCAGTAGAGGCACCATACATACCAATAAACGTTGCCACAGGTGCCAGCGTTGCGCCCACAGCCGGGCGGTTATGGATAAAGTTGTTGAACGCCTTTATGATGTTGAACTTTGGTGCATCCTCTTTCAGAGTGATCGTGGTGTCCACACGCACCTTTGTGTTCGTGACCATAAAGCGGAAGCAGACCAGACCGATCACACCCATGACCAGAGCAATGCCAAACATCTGCTCACCACGCAGGTTGTTCTGGTTATCATAAATGATCACCGGAATCAGCATGCCGGTAAGAAGCGAACCAGCCATAGAACCAATGGAGCGGAAAGTCGACAGCTGTGCACGCTGGATCGGGTCATCCGAAATCAGAGACAGCATCGAGCCATACGGCACATTTGCAACGGTGTAGAAAGCATCCCAGATCATATAGCCTGCCACAAACAGAATATTCTTGACCATACCGGGAGCCTGCGGGAACGGCAGATAGCAAAGTGCACCAGCCACGGTCAGTCCGATCGCACCGAACCAGATATAGGCAAGGAACTTGTTCCGGCGGTACTTATGTGTATCCGCATCTACCATTGCTCCGATAATAGGATCGTTGATTGCGTCCCAGATCTGCACGATCAGCAGAAGGGATGCCATCAGGTAGTTGTCGATCCCCATAAACTGCGTCCAATAAATCGTCAGGTAGCCTTTGAGTGCAAAACTCATATTGCAGCCAAAGTCACCCGCTGCGTATGCAAGTTTATCACGCAATCCAAACCCTGCAGACGCATCCACTGTTGATTTCCCCATGAAAATACTCCTTTCTGAATTTTCCGGACAATTTTGGCACACCGCCCGCAAGCCGTATGCATATTTATGAATCCATGATACGGCATCTCTTTCCAAAATGTTAGAATTTTTTTACGATTCCGCCTGAAGAATTTACGATTTAAAAGTATTTCTTGTTGTATTCTTTAATTCGTGCAGCGTTTTCGTGATTCTGCACAAGCAATCTTTTCTTTTTTTGTATGCAAAATATTTTTTCTTAGCCGAATCTTTTCTTTGTTGAGAATGGCGTTGTGCGCCGAACATAAAGCAAGGGCCATTGCACGAGAATCTGTGCAATGGCCCTTGCTTTCTATTGTTTCTTATTTCGCCGCCTCAAACTCGGCTTCGATCTCCTTCGAGGGGGCGGGGGTGACCAGGCTGACCACCACGCAGACCAGCAGTGAGGTCAGGAAGGCGGGCAGCAGCTCATAGATGCTGAACACGCCGCCCAGCGGACTGATGAGGTACTTCCAGACAAAGACCATCAGGCCGCCGGCGAGCATCCCGGCCAGCGCACCCTGCCAGTTGCAGCGCTTCCAGAACAGGGCGCAGAGCATCACGGCACCATACGCACCGCCGAAACCAGCCCATGCAAAGCTGACGATGCCGAACACGCTGGAATTGGGGTCACGGGCCAGCACCACGCCCACCACACTGACGCAGACGATGGTCAGGCGGGCAGCAAACAGGCTCTGGCGTTCGGTCAGCTTCATGTGGCCGAATTCCTGCAGGATATTCTGGGAGACGCTGGACGCGGCAGCAAGCATCTGGCTGTCGGCGGTGGACATGGTGGCAGCAAGGATGCCCGCCAGGATCAGGCCCGCCAGAACGGCTGCCAGAATGCCGTGCTGTGCAATGAGGTTTGCAATGCGGACGATGACCGTCTCGCTGGAGGAGCCGCTCAGGTACTCCAGCGCGCCCGCCTTGGTCATGCCAAGGCCCACCATGCCGATGATGATGGAGGCGGTCATGGCAATGACGACCCACACGCTGGCAATGCGGCGGCTGAGCACCAGCTTCTTTTCATCCTCAATGGCCATGAAGCGGAGCAGGATGTGGGGCATTCCGAAGTAGCCCAGGCCCCACGCCATGGTGGAGACGATGTCCAGCAGGCTGTACGAGGTGGCCGTGCCCTCAGCGGCGTTGTGGCTGGCCATCATGGTCAGGTAGCCGGGCAGGCTCTGAGCGTTGGCCACAACGGCATCCCAGCCGCCTGCCGCGCCAATGCCGTACACCAGCACAGCCACAAGGGCCAGGCTCATCACGATGGACTGGATGAGGTCGGTGGTGGTAACAGCGCGGAAGCCGCCCGTGATGGTATAGCCCACGATGACGCAGGCCGAGACCACCATGGCCGCCATGTAATCCACGCCGAAGAGGCTGTGGAACAGCTTACCGCAGGCGGCAAAGCCCGAAGCCGTGTAGGGCACAAAGAACACGATGATGATCACCGCGCCCAATGCGTTGAGCAGATTGCGCTGGTCGTGGAAGCGCAGGGACAGGAACTGGGGCACGGTGATGGCTTCCAGATTGGCCGAATACCGCCGCAGCCGCCGGGCCACGATGAGCCAGTTCAGCCAGGTGCCCAGCGCCAGGCCGATGGCGGTCCAGCCGGGCGAGGCGATGCCGGTGAGGTAGGCAAGGCCCGGCATTCCCATCAGCAGCCAGCTGGACATATCGCTGGCTTCGGCGCTCATGGCCGTGACCAGCGGGCCCATTTTGCGGCCGCCGAGGTAGAAATCGGTGCTGTCGTTGTTGGACTTGCTGTATGCAAACCCAACCAACAGCATTGCCACCAGATAGATGATGATGGTGGCGATGATGCAGATGTTGGTCATATACTTTTTCCCCCTTGTCTTTCCAAATGAAAGTACACTTCGATTTTACCACAGTAAAGCATCAAAGTGCAAGTCTTTTGGCAAAAATTTGTCCTGATTCGCCAAAAGTCCACGAGTGGCGGACAAAAAGTTTTCAAATTGACCGGAAACATCCGGCCCCGGGATTTTTCTTGCAAAATCCCGGAAATCTGTTATACTACCAATCCAGGGGGTTAGTGTATATGAAAGAATCCAAAACCATACAAGCTGTACCGGGCTCCGGTGTGGTGTGGCAGGCCTTCCGGGCCGCCGCACCCCAGACCGTGCCGGTTTTTGCAGGCTATCTCGTGCTGGGCATGGGCTACGGCATCTATGTGCAGAGCCTTGGCCTGCCCGTCTGGATGCCTATGCTCATGGGCACCGTGGTCTACGGCGGCTCGCTGGAATTTGTGCTGGCAAGCCTGCTGCTGGGAGCCTTTTCCCCGCTGTCGGCTTTTCTGATGGCGCTGATGATCCAGGCACGGCACCTGTTCTACGGTCTGGCCATGCTGGAGCGGTACAAGGGCTACGGCCTGCGCAGCTTTTACATGATCTTTGCCATGAGCGACGAGACCTTTTCCATCACCTGCTCTGCAGAGCCGCCGCAGGGGATCGACCGGGGCTGGTTCATGTTCTTCATCACCCTGCTGGACCAGTTCTACTGGGTCGCCAGCGCCGGGCTGGGGGCCGTGGTGGGGTCGGTGCTCCCCTTCAGCACCAAGGGCGTGGATTTTGTGATGACCGCCATGTTCGTGGTCATCTTCCTCAACCAGTGGGAAAAGGAAAAGCAGCATTACAGCGGCATCATCGGGCTGGCCGTGCCGCTGGTCTGCCTGGTCCTTTTTGGTTCCGGCAGCTTCCTGCTGCCCTCCATGGCCTGCATTCTGGTGCTGCTGCTGGTTTTGCGCAAGCCCATTGAGCGGGCCAACGGCATCGTCCCCGGCCAAACCGAGAAGCAGAAGGAGGCAGCGCAATGACCACGTTCCAGATGGGCCTGACCATTGCAGTGTGCACGGCGGCGACCATGCTCACCCGCTTTCTGCCCTTTTTGATCTTTTCCTCCAAGGACCAGCAGCCGCCCGAGGTGGTACAGTATCTGGGCCGGGTGCTTCCCGCCGCCATCTTCGGAATGCTGATCCTCTACTGCCTGAAAAGCGTCACACCCTTTGCGGGCAGTCACGGCATCCCCGAGGCCATTGCCGTTGCTGTGACCATCGCCCTGCACCGGTGGAAGCACCAGACACTGGTCTCCATCACTGGCGGTACGGTGTGTTATGTGCTGTTGGTGCAGCTGGTGTTCGCATAACAGAAACGGGAGGTGCCGGTGGGGCATCTCCCGTTTGTTTCAATGATAGAATGTATCAAAATTGATCTGCCGGTAGAACCGCTGCTGGAGCTGGTCAAAGTTCTCGCAGTTCTGGGCCAGCAGCCACATGACCTTGGTGACAACAGCCTCAATGGTCATATCGTGGGCCTCCAGGAAGCGGAAGCGGTTCTTGACCCGCTTGCCCACCTCGTAAATGCCCACATCGCTGCCCTCATAAGTGACCTGCGTGGTCAGGATCAGGATCTTGTGGGTCTTGTCGTAATCGCCCAGCTCCTCGGCAAAGGCATCCATGAGCCGCTGGGGAATGCCGCCCACGCCAAAGCTTTCCACAATGACGCAGTCATATTGTTGAAAAATGGCCGGGATAAGTTCCGGTCCAAGGCCGGGAGTCAGCTTGAGCAGGAACACTTTGGGGTTCAGCGCCCGGCCAAACTCCACAGGGCCGGTGGGCCAAGGCGAAGCCACATACCGCACCAGCCGGTCGCCCTGCACCAGCGCCAGCGCCGGGAAGTTGACCGACGCAAAGGCATCGTAGCTGATGGTCTTGTTCTTCTTGGCGCGGGTGCCCGCAATGACGTGCCCGCCAAACACCACCATCACACCCCGGCTGCCCGGATCAAGGGCACAGATCACGCTGTCCCGCAGGTTCTTCTTGGCATCGGTGATCTCATTGGAAATGGGCTGCTGGGCACCCGTGAGGATGATGGGCTTGTCCGCATTCTGGATAAGGTAGGACAGCGCCGCCGCCGAGTAGGCCAGCGTATCGGTGCCGTGACAGATGATAAAGCCATCGTAAAGCGCATAGTTTTCCTGCACAGCCTTGGCCATCATCAGCCAGTGCTCCGGGCCAAGGTCGGTGCTGTCGATGCTGCACAGGTTGAGCGTTTCCGGGCAGCAGAGCTGCTGCAATTCCGGCAGATGGGCCAGCAGTTCCTCGCTGGTCAGAACAGGCTTGAGCCCCTGTGCGGTGCGCACGCTGGCAATGGTGCCGCCGGTGGTGATAAAAAGCAGGCGCTGCTTGGACATAGGTTTTTCCCCTCCATGGTGTCGATTCTTGCGATATTTTCAGTATAGCACAGTTCGTCGGAGATGAAAAGTGCGGGGAGTTGAGGTATAATAGTTATCATAAGATCAAACAGTCCTCAACCTCTCCGTCATTGCTACGCAATGCCACCTCTCCTAGTAGGAGAGGCCTTGGCAAAGAGGCAAGGCTTTACGCAATGCCAAGGGCTCCCCTACTAGGGGAGCTGTCGAGCGGATGCGAGACTGAGAGGTTGGACAAAAGCAAACCTACCATAAGGAGAAACTGCCATGTCTAACATTGTGATCATCGGTTCCGGCCCCGCAGGTGTCTCGGCGGCATTGTATGCCGCGCGCGCCGGGGTGCAGACCACCGTTCTGACCAAGGGCCCCGGCGCACTGGACCGGGCCGAGCTCATCCAGAACTACTACGGCTTTGCCGAACCCATCACCGGTGCCGAACTGGAACGCCGGGGCATCGAGGGTGCCAAAGCCGTGGGGGTGGAGTTCGTCACCACCGAGGCCGTGGGCCTGACCTACACCGACAAGCTGACCGTGGAGACGCTGGCCGGGGATTTCCCCGCCGATGCTGTCATTCTGGCCACGGGGGCTTCCCGGGCAGCGCCCCGCATTCCGGGCCTTGCCGGGCTGGAGGGCCACGGCGTGAGCTACTGCGCCACCTGCGATGCCTTTTTCTACCGCGGCAGGGATGTGGCCGTGCTGGGCAGTGGAGAGTACGCCCTGCACGAGGTACAGGCCCTGCTGCCCGTGGCCCACAGCGTCACCCTGCTCACGGGCGGAGCCCCGCTGACGGCACAATTCCCGCCAGCGGTGGCCGTGCGGACGGAAGCCGTGGAAGCCATCCTCGGTGAAGAGCGGGTCACCGGCGTGCAGCTGAAAGACGGCGGGACACTGGAAGTCTCCGGCGTGTTCGTGGCGCTGGGCGTGGCGGGCAGCACTGCCCTGGCCCGCAAGCTGGGGGCCGAGGTGAACGGCAGCCGGATCGTGGTGGATGACCACATGCAGACCTCCCTGCCCGGCCTGTATGCCGCCGGAGACTGCACCGGCGGGCTGCTGCAGGTCGCCAAGGCCGTGTACGAAGGTGCCGTGGCAGGCACCGAAGCCGCCAAAGCCCTGCGGAAATGACCCAGACAGAAAAAGGACGCTGTGCCCTGCGGCACAGCGTCCTTTTATTGCTTTGCTCAGCTCTTGCAGCCGGATTCCTCTTCGATGCCGGTGAAATCGCTGGCCTCCGCGATCTTGGTGGCATCGAACTTGCCGTTCTCATCCTTGGGGGCAACGGCAGGGCCTGCCTCCACAGGATTCACGGTCGTTTCCTCTGCCGCAGGCTTTTCCTCGGCAGTCTTCTCTGCCCGGGCAGCTTCCACCACCGGGGCTGCAGGAGCAGTCTCGGGCTCGGCAGGAGCCTTTTCAAAGGCAGGGGGCCATGCGTCACCGGGAGCGGTCTCCCTGGCCTCGCCCTCGGCGTAGGCTTCGGCAGTCTTTTCGGCCTCGGCGGGGTCCTTTTCAGCTTCCTCGGGGAACTCCACGTTTTCGACGTGGAGCGGGTCCTTGTCGTTCAGAACTTTGTCCAGCACGACGATGGCGGCACCGGTAACAGCCACAGCGGCAGCGGCACCCAGAACACGGAACAGAGTTTTCATGGTGAAGTCCTCCCTGTATAAGATAGGATTAAGAGAATGTTACGACATCGTTCTGCGGCTTTTCGGCGGGCTCCACCGAGATAGCGGTCAGCACCGGGCCCTTGCCGCGGTAGATGTTGTGGAACTTATAATTGACCTTGGCGGTCACAGTGACCCAGGCGCGCTGCTCCAGTGCCTTGTAGCCATCATAGCTGCAGGGGAAGCCCACGAACTGGATATCCTGCACGCAGCAGGTCATTGCAAAACGGCCGGGTACAAAACTGTTTTTGCCCGCGCGGTTGGTCTGGCAGACCTGCGCCAGGAACCGGACGGTCTTGCCCACGTACTTCTGGGGCTCGTCCTGGCAGTCCATATACCAGATACCGAAATCGTCCTCGCCGATCTCGACGATCGGGGCGTTCAGATCAAAGGGCAGCGGGTCGGGGATGTCATCATATGCCACGCTGCCGTCGGCGAACTCATAGGCGATATCGCACTTGCGGGAGGCCTGACGCACCAGCTTGTGCAGCTCCTGACGGGCGGCATCGTTGTTCACGGCCTCGGCGCGGTTGAACACGATCAGCTCACTGCGGGCGATCTTGTCCAGCAGCAGAGAGCGCATGGAGTTGTCGCGGGCGTAGGTCAGAGCCGTGGTGCCGTCGGCCGTGGCAATGCACTGGTAGACGATCCAGTTCTCGGGCAGGTTGTTGGCCAGATCCTGCAGCAGCCACATGCCGTTGTACTCAATGACCACACGGCCTGCGCCGGATTCTTTTTCGAGCTTGGCCAGATTCTGGGGGTTCAGCTCCGCCTTATCCTCGAGGACCTTCAGGGTCACGCCGGGGAAGGCGAACTTCTTTTCGTTATATTCTTCCTCACCCTCTTCGCAGACCAGCAGCAGGGTCTTGTCGCCGGAGTCGAAATTGGGGTCTTCAAAGGTCTCCTGAATGAACTTGGTCTTGCCGCTTTCGAGGAAGCCCACAAACAGGTAAACCGGGATCTCGTTTGCCATAATCGGTTTTTCTCCTTACACAACTTGCAGCTCAGCAGCCAAACAGTGCGGCAATGGCCTTTTCGTCCAGCTTGGAGCCGATGACGACCAGCTTGCCGCCCACGTCGGCACCGCGCTGACGCACTTCCCACTCGCCGGGGACGTAATCGAACTCCAGCCAGCCGTCGGCACCGCCGTCCACGATGCCCTTGGAGCGCAGGATCATGCCGTACTTGCCGCCGTCCAGCTCGGTCAGTGCATGCTCGATGTCTGCCTTGCTGAACTTCTTGGCCGTCTCGACACCCCAGCTGGTGAACACCTCATCGGCATCGTGATCGTGGTGATGGTGGTGGTGATGGCCGCAGCAGCAGTGGCCGTCCTCATCGTGGTGATGATGCTCATGCTCATCATGGTCATCCTCATGGTCGTGGTCGTGATGGTGGTGGCAGCAGTGGTCCTCGTGGTCGTGGTGATGCTCGTGCTCGTCCTCATCATCGTCGTCATCGTCATCGTGATCATGGTGGTGATGGCCGCAGCTGCACACACCGTTCTCATCGTAATGATGGTGATGATGCTCGTGCTCTTCTTCCTCGTCCTCCTCGGCGTGCTTCTCATTGGCCTTGGCAGCCATGGCGATCAGCTCTGCCTTGAAATCGTCCTTGGAGGACATGGCCTTCAGGATCTGTTCGCCGGTCAGGGAATCCCATGCGGTGGTCACGATGGTAGCGGTGGGATTCTTCTCGCGCAGCATGGCAACCGCAGCGGCGATCTTCTCCTCGCTGGCGGTCTGGGTGCGGCTCAGGATGATGCAGCTTGCGTGGCTGATCTGATCATCATAGAACTCACCGAAGTTCTTCATATACATCTTGACCTTGTTGACATCGGCCACGGTGACAAAGCTGTTCAGCTTCACATCCAGATGCTCAGCCACACCCTCCACAGCGCGGGTGACATCGCTCAGCTTGCCCACACCGGAGGGCTCAATGACGATGCGGTCGGGGTGGTACTGCTCCACCACCTGCTGCAGAGCGGCACGGAAATCGCCCACCAGAGAGCAGCAGATGCAGCCTGCGTTCAGCTCGTTGATCTGGATGCCGGACTCCTTCAGGAAGCCGCCGTCGATGCCGATCTCACCAAACTCGTTCTCGATCAGGACCACCTTCTGGCCCGCAAAGGATTCCTTGATGAGCTTCTTGATCAGAGTCGTCTTGCCGGCACCCAGGAAGCCGGAGAAAATATCGATATTCGTCATAATGCTGTATGCCTCTTTCTTTTTCCAAAAGCCCGCAAGGGCCGTTCAGCAATCAGAGCCGCAGAGTGCTGGCTCAAAAATCTTACACTCCTATTATAACAAGGCTGTCAATGGGAAACCGCCTTTTTTGATGAGAAAATTGTAACTTTTTTTGCAGTTTGGCTGCGTTTTCAGAAAACGCTGCCTCCCGGACACAAAAAAGCCCCCGGAACGGGGGCAGAAAGCATAGAACCCATACAAAAACACAGCCCCACTTTGGCGAAGGAGAAGCCAAAGCGGGGCTGTATTCAATGAAGGAGAAATGATGGGAATATCAGGTTACAGATTCAGTTCAAACTGTTCCGCCGTAACAGTTGCTTTGCCATCGGCGGCAAAGGTGATGCCATCGGCAGACTGGGGGGTGTAGATCCATGCGGTCATGGTCTGCTCACCATCGTTGGCGAAAACTTCGATGCTGTTCTTATCCAACAGGATGCGGAGCTTGAGTGCACCGTTCTGGCTGCGCACCTTGCAGCTGCGGCGGTGAACGATGTCGGCACGGGAACCGGCATAGCTGCGATCCAGCGTCAGCTCGGAGGTGTAGGGATCGTAGGTCAGGCTGGTGTGATGGTCTGCATCGGCGGCCAGCTTCAGGGTAAAGGAGCGGTATTCGCCGGGCTGCACCGTGATGGTCAGGTCGGCCACACGACCCTTGATGCCTCCCAGAGAAATTTCGCTTTGCACCGTCACATTTTCGTGGAAGGTGCGCTTACCGTGGACGGCATCCAGCTCTCGCACGGGGCTCTGAAGAATGCGCCCATCCTTGATATGCAGCTCCCGGGGGCAGATGGTCTGCCCGAACCACTTGCAGCCCTGGGGCTTATCCTCGGTGTCCGACCAGGTCTGCAGCCATGCCGTCATGATCCGGCGGCCATCCGGGGCAAGGGTGGTCTGGGTGGCGTAGAAGTCGATGCCGCCGTCCATCAGCTGCACATTTTCCTTGGTGAAAGTGTGGGTGGCTTCGTCGTAGCTGCCGATGAAGGCAATGACGTTGTGACCATTGTGGAACTCGCCCTTGGGCAGCATCTCCATGGGTCCCAGCATCAAGACCTGCTTGCCATCCAGCGGGAAGAAGTCCGGGCACTCCCACATTTTTCCGTACTGATTGTTGCAGCGTTCCAGCACCGTGACAAAGTGCCAGTCGAAGCCGTCCTTGCTCTGGAACAGTGCCGCTGCGCCGCTGCCGTCCTCGGCCCGGCAGACGGTGACGGCGGAGTAGGTGCCATCGGCCTCACGCCAGATCTTGGGGTCCCGGAAGTCGAACCTGCTGAAGCCTTCCGGCAGGTCTTTCTGGGTCAGCACCGGGTTGCAGGCAGGCTTTTCGTAGTTGAGACCGTCACCGATGGCAATGCTCTGGGTCTGGATATCCCGCATCTCCCCATTGGGCTGCTTTTCTGCAATCACGCTGGTGTACATCAGCAGCTGCCTGCCGTCATCCATCTCGGTGGCAGAGCCGGAGAAGCAGCCGGGGCCGTTGTCCACCGGGGAATCCGGTGCCAGCGCACAGGGCAGATACTCCCAGTGCAGCAGGTCGGTGCTGACGGCGTGACCCCAGTGCATGGGCGCCCACCGCACATCGTAGGGGTTATACTGATAGAACTGGTGATACTTCCCTTTGTAATAAGAGAAACCGTTGGGGTCGTTCAGCCAGCCCACATAGGGGGTCATGTGGTAAGCAGGGCGTTCCGCCGGGGAAATGGCAGCACCGTGCTCGGCCTCGTAGGCACGGGCTTTTTGTAAAGTCAAATCGTTCATGGAATCCTCCAAAGGAAAGAATTCTTATGCGTAGTAAGCATCCAGATATTTCTGCATAATGCCCAGATAGTCGGACAGGCCGTAGTCTTCCAGCTTGCTCAGATATTCGTTCCACTCTGCATCCGTAGTGCCGTTCATGATCCAGTCGGCCTTCTGCGTATTCATGTAGGTCTGCAGATCTGCCTGCAGGTTGGAGACCTGCTCGGTGTCCTCGTTGCTCATAAAGACATTGGGATAGACATAATCGTTGTTCATATCCGGGGTGTAGATTTCCTTGATCCAGTCCAGACGGTACTGTGCATCGTCCGGGCAGGTAACGTATACACCATAGTAATCATCCAGAACCGCCAGAGGCCCGCCGACACACTGCGCCTCACGGACTTCCACGGGAGAAGCATCGCCCAGAGGAGCGTGCTTCAGCATGGGCTCGCCCTTATCGTTGGTGGACATTTCAAAAATGTTAAAGCCTTCCGCATCGCCGTAAGTACCCCAGTTGTTCTGAGGAGACTGGAGGGGCGCGTACATCTGATCCAGCCATGCGCAAACCAGTGCAGGATTCGTCGCCTTTGCGGTAACAACGCACTTGCCGCGGCCAAAGCCGCTGGTGAAAGAGCCGTTCTGCGGAGTGATATTCCGGGTATCGGCGGTCAGGGCAGGCAGCGGCTCCCAGTCGGTCAGGTTGTCAATGTTGGCAACATCCCAGCTGAAGCAGACACCATAGCGGCCAGCCTTGCCCTTGGAAACATAGGTGGACCACTCCTGCGTGAAGCACTCCGGGTCAATGAGCTTCTCGGCATACAGCTTGTGCAGCCAGTCCAGACCATCACGGTAGCCCTGCTGGGTGGCGGCACAGATGACTTTCCGGTCGTTGGTAACAGCGATATGGCGGTCTTTGTCTGCATCGCCGTAGCCTTCGCCAAAGCCATTGATGAGGATGCTGGGGTCCTGATCGCCGTTGTTGACGATGCAGGACATGGGGATGATATCGCCGTCAATGCCATACTCTGCCTTGATAGAAGCGGCGTTATCACGGAATGCCATCAGCACCTGTTCAAACTCGTCCACTGTGGTGGGCATCGACAGACCGAGGAAGTTCAGCCACTTGGTATTGATGAAGCTCATGTTGCCAATGGTCTGGATGGCGGTCTTTTCTGAGCCGAGCTGCTCGATCCAGGGCAGTGCCCAGATGTGGCCATCGCTGTCGGTACACATGGTGCGGTACTCCGGGTACTGCTCAAAGACCTTCTGGAGATTCGGCATATTGTTGTCAATGTAGTCTTCCAGATTGAGGATGACACCCTGATCTGCGTAGCGCAGCAGATTGCTGTCGGTAAAATCAGCAGTAAAAACAAAATCCGTCAGGGTGTTGGGGTTGGACATATTCAGGGTGATCTTATCGTTCCACTGGTCGGACTGGATGGCGGTCCAGTCGATGTGCACATTGGTCTGCTCTTCCAGACGCTTGAAGATGGTACGGTTGTTCGGCTCGGATTCGCTGCCCACAGGGAAGCTGGTCATACCGGTAAAGGTGACCTTTTCGGACAGCGGAAATGTAACGGCACCGGTCGTGTCCACAGCTGCGGCAGCAGAATTGCTGCTGCCGGTGGATTTGCCGCCGCCACAGGCAGACAGAGCAGCAGCAGAGCCCGCCAGAGCACAGACCTTGAGGAAGTTGCGGCGAGAGATCAGCTTTTTCATGGTATTTTCTCCTTTTTCATGTTTCTTTTTTCGTGTAGCTGATGAGCGTACCGGCTCATAAAATTCTGGAATATCCTCAGCCTTTAATGGAACCAGCCATGATGCCAGCATCAAAATACTTCTGGAAGAAAGGATACATCACCAGCAGCGGCAGACTGGAAATAATAATGGTTGCATATTTGAGCAGCTCTGCCATCTTCGCACGTTCGGCAGTGCTCTGGATATCTGCGATCATGCCGGATTCCGGCTGGCTCTGGATCAGGATGGAACGCAGCACCAGCTGCAGCGGCTGCTTCGATGCGCTGTTCAGGTAGATCATGGCGTCAAAGTAGCTGTTCCACATTGCCACGAACTGCCACAGGGCCAGAACTGCCACCACCGGCATACAGACGGGCAGCAGGATCTTGAAGAAGTAAAGCATCTCGCTGGCTCCATCCACATCCGCAGCTTCGCGCAGCTCACGCGGGATGCCTTGATAATAGGTACGGGCAATGATCATGTTCCACACGCTGAATGCTCCCGGCAGAATGACCGCCCACATGGAATCCAGCAGACCCAGATTGTTGATGAGCAGGTAGGTGGGGATCAGACCGCCGCTGAAAAACATCGTGATCACAAACAAGGTGTTGAAGATCGTTTTGCCTTTGAAGTCCGGCAGCGACATGGGATAAGCGGCAAGCATCGTCACAGCGACCGAGATGATGGTGAAGATGATCGAGTAAAGTACTGCGTTCCTGAAGCCGACCCAGATCTGCTTGTCCGAAACGACACGCTGGTAAGCATCCAGACTCCACTTGCTGAAATCAAAGGAGATGCCCTTGTTTTGCAGAGTGACCGGGTCCATAAAGGACGCGATGACGATGTAGATCATCGGAACGATGATCGCCAGCAGGAACAAGCCCAGAAGTGCGTAGCCGCAGTACAGGATGATCTTATCTTGTCTGGTGTAGAGGGCCATTTTTGATTTTTTCTGTTTTGCCATGGTAAACCCCTCCTTACAAGCCCTTGCCATCGTTCATTTTGGCAACGACCTTGTTCACTGCGATCAGCAGGATGACGTTGACAACGGTGTTGAACAGACCGACTGCCGTGGAGAAGCTGTAATCGCCGTCCAACAGGCCCTTTTTATAAACGTACGTTGCAATGATCTCGGCAGTGTTCAGGTTCAGGTCGGTTTGCAGGGCATAGGCTTTTTCAAAACCGATGCTCATGATGTTGCCTGCCTGCAGGATGAACTGAATAACGACCATATCCTTAATGGCGGGCCACTCCACTGTCATGATCTGCTGGATCAGGTTTGCGCCGTCGATCATAGCAGCTTCCTTCAGATCTTTGCTGGCGTTAGAAAGGGATGCGGTGTACATGATGGATGCCCAGCCGGCACCCTGCCAGATGCCGCTGATGATGTAGATGGGGCGGAACGCTTCCGGCAGCGTCATGAAGTTGATGCTGGTGTGAAGCAGGCCGTTCACCGGACCGGTGACACTCAGCAGCACCCGGACGATACCGCACAGCACGATGACCGAGATGAAGTTGGGCATATACAGCACCAGCTGCACCTTCTGCTTGATCTTCTTGCTCTCAATACGGTTGAGCAGGAATGCCAGCAGAATGGGGATCGGGAAGCCCCACAGCAGACCGTAGACGCTCAGCTTCAGGGTGTTGATCAGATAGCGCTGGAAATCCGGCGAGGACATGAAGCGGGTAAAGTTTTTGAAGCCTACCCACTCGCTGCCCCAGATACCTTTGAAGGGATTGTACTTCTGGAACGCGATCAGCACACCGCCCATGGGAGCGTACTTGAACACCAGCGTCAGCACCACAGCAGGCAGCAGGAACAACAGGTAAAGCTGCCAATGCCGTTTGATGTAGACCCATGTGTTGTGCAGCTTGCGTTCTGCTGCCAGCACAGCCGTTTCCGACGAGGCTGTCTTTGCTTTCATGAATCATTCTCCTCCTTTTTGATTTGCTTGCCGCTTGATTTGCATTTTACATTTGCACCTTTGAATCTTGCACTTTTTACTTTGATTGTGCAAATGTAAAACTCTGTAATTCATTTATACCACGCAAGCAAGCGAATGTCAACGATAATTCATAGTATATATCAAGAAATACTGTGGATTTGTACAGATGCACAAATTCGAAAGTGCGCAAATATGCAAAATGATGATTTGCATTTTTACGTTTGACTAATTTGTGCATTTGCACTATACTGGAGTCATAGAACAAGATCCGTCACCAGACTTTATCGATAAAAGAGGGAACATCCGCCTCTATACTGTAAAGAAAGAGGATGACTTATGACAACCAAGGTCACCATTCAGGATATTGCAAACGAACTGCAGCTTTCCCGCAACACAGTTTCAAAGGCCATCAACAACACCGGTGTGCTGGCAGATGCCACACGGGAGAAGATCCTGCGCAAAGCCGCCGAAATGGGCTATAAGCAGTTCGCCTATCTGCCGCTGTTTCAGGAAGACGCTGCAAAAACAGCAGCGCCTTCCATTCTGCCGAGTGACAAACGGGAGATCGCCATGCTGACGACCCGGTTTCTGAACAGCTCTCACTTTTCCTCCACGATGCTGGATCGTTTCCAGTCGGAAATCGACCATCTGCATAGCTGCATGACCATTCATCGCATTTCTCTCATAGAGCTGAAAGAGAAAAAACTTCCATCTTCTCTCAACATCCAGCGCACAGCCGGCATCATCTGCTTTGAAGTATTCGACTATGACTACGCACAGATGTTGTGCGATCTGGATGTTCCGCTGCTGTTTGTAGACAGCCCTGTGATGAATATGCGTCCTCCTCTTAAAGCTGACCGCCTTTATATGGAAAACCGCATTGAGATCCAGAATGCGGTGACCCACATGGTCCAGCGCGGCAAAAAACGCATCAGCTTTGCGGGGGATAAAAACCACTGTCAGTCCTTCTTTGAGCGTTATATGGCTTATAGGGATGCAGTGGAGCACTTTGGTCTGACAGAGGGCCTGAGCACCTGTGCGATGCCATCTGGACAGCAGAACTATCCGGTATCCCTGTACGAAACCATCCGTCGGTTCAAAACGATGCCGGATGCCTTTGTCTGCGCCAATGACTTTGTTGCCATGGATCTGGTCAAGGCATTGGATGAGCTGGGGTATTCGGTTCCCGATGATATCTGGGTCTGCGGTTTCGATGACAGTCAGGAGGCTTCCTACTTTGCCCCCCGTCTGACTTCGATCCATATCCATGGACAGATCATGGGCTACACCGCTGCCAATCTGCTTATGACCCGCATCGAAGAGCCATCGCTGAACTATCGCACCGTCTATACGGAAACCAACCTGATCCTGCGCGAATCCACAGGAGATTGAGCGAAAGGAGAACCCCCATGCGTGACCTGTGCAATACGGACAAGCCGCTGTTTGCTGTGCTGACGAAATTGACTTACAGTGCTTACCTGAACATCTTATGGCTCGTGTGCAGCCTGCCCATCGTTACCATAGGAGCTTCTACGACCGCATTGTTCTACGTCACGCTCAAAATGGCGGAAGATCGGGACGATGGTCTGACCCGGATGTTTTTTAAGGCGTTCCGGGAAAATTTTAAGCCTGCCACAAAACTCTGGCTGATCCTGCTGGCAGTCGGCAGTTTCCTGGCTGCGGATGGCTTTGTGCTGCGCCGAATGTGGAGCGAAAACATTTTCTGGACGCTGCTCACTGCAGTGCTTATTGGTGCGGCAGTTCTGTACGGCATCGTTCTGCTGTATGCCTTTCCTCTGCTGGCACGGTTTGAAAACACCACCTTCGGCATCCTGAAAACAGCGTTTCTCGTGGGTGTCCGGTATCTGTTTTGCACCCTGCTGATGGCGGCGATCTATGGCATCATGGGGTACGTCATAGTGTTTGTGTTCACGCCTGCATTCCTGCTGGGCATGGGCTTCTGCGCCATGCTCTGCTCCTTTCTGATGCTTCGGATCCTCTATCTGATCGGTGGAGACCCTGATGCAGTACACGAGGAATACGACCATGACGAAAACTGACCGGGATACGCTCCGCTCCCTCCATGGGCGCAAAAAGTGGGAGCACATCTGGGCATATTACAAGCTGCCCATTGCGATCGTGCTCATCATCGTCTATATCCTTGGCTATGCAGCCTACCGTCATGTGACGAAAAAAGAGGATGTGCTTTACCTTGGTCTGGTAAATATCACTGCCGGGTCTGATCTGACGGAACAGCTTACCACCGGCTTTGCCGAGGCGCAGGGTTTGACCAAAAAGCAACAGGTCGATCTGCTGTCCGGCTTGCTGCTCAGCGAAAGCGAACGCGCAGAGGAGCAGTATGTATATGCTTCGGAGATGAAGCTGCTGGGTGCAGTCAGTGCCCAGCGGTTAGATGTTGTTCTGATGGACGAATATGCACGGGATCGACTGTTGGCAGATGATTATTTTCTCGATCTGCGGACACTGGATGCGTCTTTCCATGCACTGCCGGGTCTGAACGCCGGTGGGACCGTGCTGGATATTTCGGACACGCCGTTTGTCAGGCAGGCAGGTTTTTCTGGCAAGGTCTATCTTGGGGTAGTGCAGAATGCACCGCACCCGGAGCGTGCAGCCGCTTACATTCATTATCTGTTCCAGCGGTGATCGTTGGGTTTCACATCAAGAATAAGGAGAATTATCATGGACATTTTAACGATTGGTGAAGTTTTGATCGACCTGACCCAGACCGGCAAGGATGCGCGCGGCATTCCTCAGTTTGCCGCAAACCCCGGCGGTGCCCCGGCCAATCTGGCGGTGGCTGCCGCCCGGCTGGGGGCACAGACCGCCTTTATCGGCAAGGTGGGTGTGGATGCCTTTGGCCGCTACCTGAAAGAGGTTCTGGCAGAGAACAAGGTGGACGTTTCCGGCATGGCGGTGGATGCAGACCACCCCACCACCATGGCAGTCGTCTCGGTGGATGCCACTGGCGAGCGGGATTTCAGCTTCTACCGCAGCGCCAACGCTGATGTGATGCTGTGCAAAGAGGACATTTCGGAGGGCGCTCTGAAAGCTGCCAAAATCGTCCACTTCGGCTCTGTCAGCCTGACCGCTGACCCCTCTCGCACTGCCACGCTGGACGCTGCTGCCCGTGCCAAAAAGCTGGGTGCTGTCATTACTTATGACCCGAATTACCGTGCAAACCTCTGGAAGAACAAGGAGGAAGCCATTGCCCAGATGAAAGCACCCCTGCCGCTGGTGGATATTCTGAAAGTTTCCGATGAGGAGCTGCCCCTGCTCACCGGCACCACCGACTGCGAAAGCGGCACGGCACAACTGGCACAGAACGGAATCCGGCTGATTTTTGTCACCCTGGGTGCAAACGGCGTATTCTACCGCTTTGGGGAGAAAACCGGCCATGTGGCTGGCGTTCCCTGCAAGGTGGGCGACACCAACGGCGCAGGCGATACCTTCTTTGGGGCTGCCCTATCCAAGCTCTGCATGGAGGAGCTGGACACCCTGACGGTGGACAAGCTGGAAGGCATTCTTGCCTTTGCCAACAAGGCGGCAAGCATTACCACCAGCCGCCACGGCGCTATCCCCGCCATGCCCACCCTTGCAGAAGTGGAGGGCTGAATCATGGCAGCAAAACAGGAATTTGAGTCCCGGTTTGCCAAGCACAAGGACGAGCTGGAATGGCTGTTCATGGAACTGTACCACAACCGGGAAGGGCTGGAAGTTCTGGAGCGGGAGATGGCTGAAGCCTACAATGCCCGCAGTGCCGAGCTGAAAGCACTGGACAAGGCACGCTCTGCCGACCCGGAGTGGTACAAGCGGGGCAATATGTTCGGCATGACCATGTACACCGACCTCTTTGCCGGAAATCTGAAAGAACTGGTAAAGAAGCTGCCCTACCTGAAGGAGCAGAAGCTGACCTATCTGCACCTGATGCCCCTGCTGCAGATGCCCCACCCCCACAACGATGGCGGCTATGCGGTGGAGGATTTCGATACCGTAGACCCGGCTCTTGGCACCAACAAAGATCTGGAAAACCTGACCCGGGAGCTGCGGAAAGCCGGCATCAGCCTGTGTCTGGATTTTGTCATGAACCACACCGCCAGCACCCACCGCTGGGCCATGGCGGCAAAGGCGGGTGACCCGTGGTTTCAGGCCTATTACCACCTCTATGACGACCGCACCATCCCCGACCAATACGAGCAGACTGTGCCGCAGGTGTTCCCCAACACTGCGCCCGGCAACTTTACCTGGTGTGAGGAGATGCACAAGTGGGTGCTGACCACCTTCCACGACTACCAGTGGGACCTGAACTACGCAAACCCGGCGGTGTTCGTGGACATGACCAAGAGCATCCTGCATCTGGCAAATCTCGGTGTGGAAGTGTTCCGCATTGATGCGGTGCCTTATATCTGGAAGCAGCTGGGCACCACCTGCCGCAATCTGCCGCAGGTGCACACCATCGTGCGGATGCTCCGCATGGTGCTGGAATGTGTCTGCCCGGCGGTCATCCTCAAGGGCGAGGTGGTCATGGCTCCCAAGGAGCTGGCAGCTTATTTCGGCACCCCGGAAAAGCCGGAATGCCACATGCTCTACAACGTGTCCACCATGGTCAACCTGTGGGGTGCCCTTGCCAGCCGGGACACCCGGCTGCTGAAGGCCCAGCTGGATGCCCTCCACGCTCTGCCGAAGAATTGCTGGTTCGTGAACTATCTGCGCTGTCACGATGATATCGGCTGGGGTCTGGACGAGGCGGTGGAAAACCGGCTTGGCATCGACCCGCAGAAGCATAAAGAATATCTGTATCACTTCTATGAGGGCAATTTCCCCGGCAGCTGGGCAAAGGGTGAGCTGTACAACTACGACCCCGCTACTGGCGATGCCCGAAGCTGCGGCACCACTGCCAGCCTGTGCGGCGTGGAGCAGGCACTGGAAAAAGGCGATAAAACCGCACTGGACTACGCCGTGAAGCGCGACCTGCTGCTGCACACTGCTATGGCGTTTTTGCAAGGCTTCCCCATGCTGAACTGCGGCGATGAAATTGCACAGCTCAATGGCTGGGACTACAAAAACGACCCCGACCGTGTGGAGGACAGCCGCAACCTGCACCGCAGCAAATTCAACTGGGAAGATGCCAAACAGCGCACCCGGAAGGGCACGCTGCAAAACGCTTTGTGGCAGGGCATGGAGCAGCTGCGCCAAATGCGGGCAGACCCCTGCTTTGCCCCGGATGCGTGGGTAACAACTTGGGACAGCCACAACCCCGGCGTGCTGGCACTGGTACGCAAGCGCGGCGAGGAAACGCTGGTGGGCTTGTTCAACTTTACCGAGTACCCGGCAGGAGCCAGTCTGGATGCTCTGGGCGGCGAGTATCACACCCCGGAGGGCACTTCCGTCTGGTTGGCGGATGTGGAACTGGAACCCTATCAGGCGCTGCTGGTAAAAAACAAATAAGCAAAACGAGTCATCCGGCTCTCTCTTTTTATCAAAGTTTTCATTGTTTTCTCTTGCACACTGCCGAAAGTGGCGTGTTCTCAAAAGTTCGCGTTTGCGCAGCGCAGCAGAGCAAGTTTTTAACTTTCTGATCGCTACATAGCAAACCCGAACCAAGGCCATCCCAGAAGGGATGGTCAGGTTCAGGTTGTTGTGTGGCGATTTTTTATTGCCAAATTCAGCACCGTACCTTGACAACCGCATGACCGTCTGCATGGGATAAAGGAAGAACTGCTGGCATAGCTTGAAAAGTTGAAGCAGGACGAGCAGAACACCCCGGAGAAATACAGCAACTGCGGGCAGCTGTTCCGGCTGCCGGACGGCTTGCCCATTGCACCGGAGCTGCTGACGAAATGGTACCGCCTGTGGAGAGCCGAGCACCCGGAGTTTGAGCAGATCGTGTTCCATGGTCTGCGGCACTCCAGTGCCACCTACCAGCTCTTGCAGTCGGACGGTGACTTCAAGTCGGTGCAGGGCAACACAGGTCATGCAACGGCATCTGTCCTGATGGACGCCTACGCTCACACGCAGGACAAGCCCCGGTTGGAGCTGACCGAGAAGATCGAAGCAAACTTCTACTCCCAAGACCTGACCTCGGCAGCATCCCAGCCCCGGCAAAACGAAAAGCCGGCGGCAACAAAAATCTCCGGTAGGGAGATCCTTGAAGCCATCCGGCTGATGGACGCAGACGAACGCAGAGAATTGACGAGAGCCTTGTTCGCCTAAAATTTCTTCTTTTTATGCAAAGGAAAGCAGGCTGTGCAAACCTTGCGCAGAAACGCCCTTGATTCGGGCAAATGTGTAAACGGTGTGCAGAAAGTGTGCAGCCGCTTTCCCACATAAAGAAAGAACGCCAAATCTTACGATTTGACGTTCTATATCTGGTGCACCTCCAGGGACTCGAACCCTGGGCCCACTGATTAAGAGTCAGTTGCTCTACCAACTGAGCTAGAGGTGCATATTGTCGAGATGCGGTTTCAAACATCCCGACATTTGAGTCGGCGACTACCTATTTTCACGCGCCGTTTCCAGCGAACTATCTTGGGCACGAGTGAGCTTAACTTCTGTGTTCGGAATGGGAACAGGTGGAACCTCACCGTCATCGTCACCGACCAATATGACTGGTTCAGTATAACATTTCTGTTCTACTTTGTCCAGTGTTTCTTGAAGGACGTGCCTTCAAAACTGAATAATCACTGCTCACATTTTATCATTGACTTGAGAATTCAAGCGAATTGTGGTCAAGCCCTCGATCTATTAGTACACACTTGCTGAATGGATCACTCCACTTACACATCGTGCCTATCAACCTCGTAGTCTACAAGGGATCTTACCTGATTCAATCAGTGGGATATCTTATCTTTGGGTCGGCTTCACGCTTAGATGCTTTCAGCGTTTATCCGATCCGTACGTAGTTGCCCAGCTATGCTCCTGGCGGAACAACTGGTGCGCCAGAGGTACGTCCGTCCCGGTCCTCTCGTACTAGGGACAGCTCCCATCAAATATCCTGCGCCCACGACAGATAGGGACCGAACTGTCTCACGACGTTCTGAACCCAGCTCGCGTACCGCTTTAATTGGCGAACAGCCAAACCCTTGGGACCGAATACAGCCCCAGGATGCGATGAGCCGACATCGAGGTGCCAAACCTCCCCGTCGATGTGGACTCTTGGGGGAGATCAGCCTGTTATCCCCAGGGTAACTTTTATCCGTTGAGCGATGGCATTTCCACTCACATACCACCGGATCACTAACTCCAACTTTCGTTACTGCTCGACCCGTCAGTCTCGCAGTTAGGCTCGCTTCTGCGTTTGCACTCTTTTGCTTGATTTCCGTTCAAGCTGAGCGAACCTTTGAACGCCTCCGTTACTCTTTAGGAGGCGACCGCCCCAGTCAAACTGCCCACCTAACAATGTCCCCCGACTCGATTCAGAGCCGCAGGTTAGAATTCCAATATCGCAAGGATGGTATCCCAACGGCCTCTCCGCCAAAGCCAAAGCCTTGGTTTCCCAGAGTCCCATCTATCCTGTGCATGCAACATCGAAACCCAATATTAGGCTACAGTAAAGCTCCATGGGGTCTTTCCGTCTTGTCGCGGGTAACCGGCATCTTCACCGGTACTACAATTTCGCCGGGCGGGCTGTTGAGACAGTGCCCAAATCATTACGCCTTTCATGCGGGTCAGAACTTACCTGACAAGGAATTTCGCTACCTTAGGACCGTTATAGTTACGGCCGCCGTTCACTGGGGCTTCGATTCAATGCTTGCACATCTCCTCTTAACCTTCCAGCACCGGGCAGGCGTCAGCTCGTATACGTCATCTTTCGATTTAGCACAAACCTGTGTTTTTGGTAAACAGTTGCTTGGGCCGATTCTCTGCGGCTCCATCTCTGGAGCACCCCTTCTCCCGAAGTTACGGGGTCAATTTGCCGAGTTCCTTAACAACCCTTCTCCCGTTGGCCTTAGAATCTTCTTCCTACCTACCTGTGTCGGTTTGCGGTACGGGCACCTCAGAAATACACACAGCTTTTCTCGCCATCTTCCATCTCAGACTTCGGTACTAATTTCCCTCGATCTCTACCGGAACCAACACCCGGCTCTGAGACTTCATATGTGTCCCTGTGCTTAACTCTTTTGGTGGTGACGGAATCTCTACCGTCTGTGCATCGGCTACGCCTTCCGGCCTCACCTTAGCTCCCGACTAACCTGGAGCGGACGAACCTTCCTCCAGAAACCTGAGGCTTTCGGCCATGCAGATTCTCACTGCATTCGCGCTACTCATTCCGGCATTCTCACTTCTATACACTCCACAGCCGCTTGCGCTACTGTTTCTCCGCGTATACAACGCTCCCCTACCCAATACATTTCTGTATTGCCTAAGCTTCGGTGTCAGGTTTAGCCCCGTTAAATTCTCCGCGCAAAGACGCTCGACCAGTGAGCTATTACGCACTCTTTGAATGAGTGGCTGCTTCTGAGCCAACATCCTGGTTGTCTGCGTATCTTCACATCGTTTTCCACTTAACCTGACTTTGGGACCTTAGCTGTAGATCTGGGCTGTTTCCCTTTTGACAATGACATTTATCTGACACTGTCTGACTCCCAAGCATCAATACTCTGGCATTCTGAGTTTGATAAGCTTCGCTAACCTCTCGGCCGCTAGGCTATTCAGTGCTTTACCTCCAGGTATCTAACTTGAGGCTAGTCCTAAAACTATTTCGGGGAGAACCAGCTATCTCCGGGTTCGATTGGAATTTCTCCGCTACCCACAGTTCATCCGCCGCCTTTTCAACGGAGGTCGGTTCGGTCCTCCATGGAATTTTACTTCCACTTCAACCTGACCATGGGTAGGTCACCCGGTTTCGGGCCCATTATATGCAACTTAACGCCCTTTTCAAACTCGCTTTCGCTTCGGCTCCAGACCTTAAGTCCTTAACCTTGCTGCATACAATCGCTCGCCGGACCGTTCTACAAAAAGTACCCTATCACGCTTTGACGCGCTCTAGGTGCTTGTAGGCACAGGGTTTCAGGTTCTTTTTCACTCCCCTCCCGGGGTGCTTTTCACCTTTCCTTCACAGTACTATACGCTATCGGTCACTGGGTAGTATTTAGGGTTGGAGGGTGGTCCCCCCGTGTTCCGACCAGGTTTCACGTGTCTGGCCGTACTCTGGATCCTGCGCAGCTCTCTCCGTTTTCACCTACGTGGTTCTCACACTCTCTGACCGGCCTTCCCATGCCGTTCGGTTAACAGATTGAGTCTTAAAAGCAGTCCGTACCCCGAAAGTATTTCTACTCTCGGTTTGCCCTCTTCCGCGTTCGCTCGCCACTACTTACGGAATCTCGTTTGATGTCTCTTCCTCGCCCTACTTAGATGTTTCAGTTCAGGCGGTTCCCTCAATACACCTATTTTGAATTTCAGTGTATTGTACCTGAGTATGAACCCAGGTGAGTTTCCTCATTCAGAAATCTCCGGATCAATGCTTATTTGCAGCTCCCCGAAGCTTATCGCAGCTTATCACGTCTTTCATCGGCTCCCAGTGCCAAGGCATTCGCCCTGCGCCCTTGTTCGCTTGACCTTTCAAACGTTCTTTCAGAACATTTGGTATCCTCTTGATTCTCTCTTATTGCCAACGAAGATTATGTTACCCTTCCTTTTGAAATTGCAATATTTCTTAAAAGAACTTACTATAATCTTTGTTTCGCAGTTATTATTCAGTTTTCAAGGTACGTCTTTGAGTGTCCTTTTCAGGGCCCTCAAAATCGAACAATATCTACTCTGCTTGTATCTGTCACCTGTTCCAGATGGTCGACCATCTTCGATGTTCTTCCATCTGCCTGACTCCTTAGAAAGGAGGTGATCCAGCCGCAGGTTCTCCTACGGCTACCTTGTTACGACTTCACCCCAATCACCAGTTTTACCTTCGGCGGCGTCCTCCTTGCGGTTAGACTACCGACTTCGGGTCCCCCCGGCTCTCATGGTGTGACGGGCGGTGTGTACAAGGCCCGGGAACGTATTCACCGTGGCATGCTGATCCACGATTACTAGCAATTCCGACTTCGTGCAGGCGAGTTGCAGCCTGCAGTCCGAACTGGGACGTTGTTTCTGAGTTTTGCTCCACCTCGCGGTCTTGCTTCTCTTTGTTTAACGCCATTGTAGTACGTGTGTAGCCCAAGTCATAAAGGGCATGATGATTTGACGTCATCCCCACCTTCCTCCGTTTTGTCAACGGCAGTCCTGCCAGAGTCCTCTTGCGTAGTAACTGACAGTAAGGGTTGCGCTCGTTGCGGGACTTAACCCAACATCTCACGACACGAGCTGACGACAACCATGCACCACCTGTCTCTGCGTCCCGAAGGAAAATACTGTTTCCAGCATCGTCGCAGGATGTCAAGACTTGGTAAGGTTCTTCGCGTTGCGTCGAATTAAACCACATACTCCACTGCTTGTGCGGGCCCCCGTCAATTCCTTTGAGTTTCAACCTTGCGGTCGTACTCCCCAGGTGGATTACTTATTGTGTTAACTGCGGCACTGAAGGGGTCAATCCTCCAACACCTAGTAATCATCGTTTACGGTGTGGACTACCAGGGTATCTAATCCTGTTTGCTACCCACACTTTCGAGCCTCAGCGTCAGTTGGTGCCCAGTAGGCCGCCTTCGCCACTGGTGTTCCTCCCGATATCTACGCATTCCACCGCTACACCGGGAATTCCGCCTACCTCTGCACTACTCAAGAAAAACAGTTTTGAAAGCAGTTTATGGGTTGAGCCCATAGATTTCACTTCCAACTTGTCTTCCCGCCTGCGCTCCCTTTACACCCAGTAATTCCGGACAACGCTTGTGACCTACGTTTTACCGCGGCTGCTGGCACGTAGTTAGCCGTCACTTCCTTGTTGAGTACCGTCATTATCTTCCTCAACAACAGGAGTTTACAATCCGAAGACCTTCTTCCTCCACGCGGCGTCGCTGCATCAGGGTTTCCCCCATTGTGCAATATTCCCCACTGCTGCCTCCCGTAGGAGTCTGGGCCGTGTCTCAGTCCCAATGTGGCCGTTCAACCTCTCAGTCCGGCTACCGATCGTCGCCTTGGTGGGCCATTACCTCACCAACTAGCTAATCGGACGCGAGGCCATCTCAAAGCGGATTGCTCCTTTTCCCTCTGCTCGATGCCGAGCTGTGGGCTTATGCGGTATTAGCAGTCGTTTCCAACTGTTGTCCCCCTCTTTGAGGCAGGTTCCTCACGCGTTACTCACCCGTTCGCCACTCGCTTGAGAAAGCAAGCTCTCTCTCGCTCGTTCGACTTGCATGTGTTAGGCGCGCCGCCAGCGTTCGTCCTGAGCCAGGATCAAACTCTTTATAAATGATATTTATCACTTAAAAAGTGTTAAATCTTTTTCGCTCAGCACGCAATCGCTTGCGTCCTGTGTGAATTACTTTGTTTGGAATTGTTTAACGTGTTTTTCCAACACGAAAATAGGTTCCGTTACAAGTTTTTCGATATTGTTCAATTTTCAAGGTCCTGTGCGCCTCAGCCTTGCAGCTGACGACTTGATTATTTTACCACAGAAGTGATTTTTTGTCAAGCACTTTTTTCAGAAGCTTTTCGATCTTTTCGAACTTGTGGCTCGTTTTTCAACGTATCCATATTGGTTCTTTCGCTTTGCTTCTGCCGCTTTCAGAAGTCATTCTTTCCGGCGGCCCTTGGCGCTCAAGTATAATACCATATCCATGAGCTTCTGTCAACACCTTTTTGCATCTTTTTTGAGTTTTTTTCTATATTTCGCAAAAGGAGTGCTTCCGGGCAGGTTTTTGAACCCCTCCGAAATGGCCACGGCCATTTCGTCTCCCCTTTGCCAAGGGGAGAGCCCTTGCAGTTTCCGGGGCGGTGTTATATTATATAATTACATTATAGAGCGGAGGAGGCCCCAACCATGATCCTTACGGTCAACATCGGCAACACACACATCACGATTGCCGGCTACGAACACGACACCCTGCAGTTCAGCGGGCGGCTGCATTCCAGCCCGGCCGCAACGGTGGACGAATACGCCATGAATCTGCTGAATCTGCTCTCCTTATATCAGGTTGCCCCCGAGCGGATCGAGGGCGGCATTCTGGGCAGTGTGGTGCCCGCACTGACAGGCCGGGTATTGGATGCGCTGCGGATGTTCTGCTCTGCCCGCTTCCTGACCGTTGGCCCCGGCCTGAAAAGCGGCATCAAACTGCGGCTGGACAACCCGGCCCAGCTGGGCGCAGAACTGCTGTGCGGTGCGGTGGCCGCACTGGAGGAGGGGCCCGGACCGCTGGCGGTCATCTCGGCAGATACCGCCATCTCCATCATGGCAGTCAACGGCAAACAGGAGCTGGTGGGCGGTGTCATCCTGCCCGGGCCGCAGCTTTCCCTTTCCGCGCTGGTGCAAAAAACTGCCCAGCTGCCCCAGATCGACCTCTCCGCTCCAGCTTCCTCCTCGATCTTGGGCAAGAACACCTCTGCCTGCTTACAGAACGGTTTTGTGCTGGGCACCGCCGGGCTGCTGGATGGGCTGGCCGAGCGTTTTCAGGCAGAGCTTGGCCCGGATATCCGCTTTTATGCCACCGGCAACCTGCCCCGCACCATCCGGGAGGCCTGCCGCACGCCGATCGAATACCGGGAGTATCTGATCACGGACGGCCTATACCGCATCTGGCAGAAAAATCGGAAAGGGTAATATCAAAATCAAAAGGAGTCCTACACCATGAAGTCCAAACTTGCATCTCTGCTCTGCTGTCTGATCGTGCTCATAAACCTTTCTGGCTGTACCAAAGTCACCCAGCTTGTGAAGGATTCTCAGCCCACAAAGGCCGAACTGTTGGATGAGATCAATACAGAGCATCAGCGTTGGGAAGCGGCTCCTGCCGCCGACCCGACACCCTATCTGCGGCATTACGATGACCCCGCCGATGCACAGAAAGATACAGATTACTTTACCGATACCTACAGCGAATACGATGCCGAAAAGGAACTTACCGTAGATGAAGCGAAAGCAGATGTGAATTACCTCTTCGACGCGCTCTACTATGATTATGCTCTCTACGATTATTTTGGCGGACACGCTGTATTCGATCAGGCAAAGGCTGATACTCTGCAGGAAGTCCAAAGCAGGGACAGCCTGACCTGTGAAGATTTGCAGAAGATTCTGGTAAGTCATCTTACCTTTATCAAGGACGGTCACTTCAACATCAATCAGGACTATCCGTCGGAAAAAGACATTCCGTTTTTCTTCCGTCAGGTGATGTTCGTAAAAACGGATTCGGGCTATCAGAATGCCAATGGAAAAGTCGTTGCATCCGTGGACGATCATCCCGATCTGGATGAACTGTTCAAGCGTTCAATCTCTGAGCAGGGGTATCTGGTGTATTATCCGGTCCTGCTGAAGCCTGCTACATTTGATGGGACAGAATGGGAAAAGCACACCTGTGATGAAACGCTGACGGTGCACTATACAGACGGCAGTACCGACACACTGACAGCAGACGCATGGAGCCAGTATTACAAAGAGCTTCCCAAAGACCAGAATACCGATCTTCGCCAGACAGATGGAATCCCGGTATTCCAGTTCAACAGCTTTGAGGTCTCTTTTCTACAGGAGGTCAATGCTGCGGCAGCACAAATGAGTGATGCTGCGATCTCCATGCTGGATCTGCGCTTCAATGTCGGCGGATATGAAGAAGTAGCTCATCAGTGGATCACCCGATACAGCCGCCAGCGTGTACAGGGCAATGGAGTCCGCTATGACGTTGTTAATCCGGTATCCGTAGCGATACAAGCTCATCGGTGGCAAACGCACGACAACATTCTGATTCTTTTAAGCGGAAAATGCTCTGCCTCTTCTGCAGAAATCACAATGGACCTTGCCTATAATCTGGAAAACAGCCTGATCATCGGAGAAAACACAAATGGATGTATGATCGGAAATGGTGGGCATGTGGAACTGCCGAACAGCAAATGCTCGGTTATAATGACATCCGTATGTGTCTATCTGCTGCCGGAGGGTACAGATTATTTTGAAGAAATGCGTGGCCTTTCTCCGGATATCTGGGTCCCGGCCAAAGAAGCCGAAACGCTGGCCGCAAAACTTATGGAAAATCTAAAGTAAGGTCTGACCCTCCCGGCCACAAAGAAAAATCCCCGGCGCACTTTTGTGTACCGGGGATTTTATTAACACATGCGACCGGGAGGATTCGAACCTCTGGCCTTCCGGGTCGGAGCCGAACGCTCTATCCAGCTGAGCTACGATCGCACATTACTGGCAAACCAGTGTAATGTAGTATAGCACAGCCGGAGGCAAAAATCAAGCCGTCTGGCGGCTCTGTATCCGGATTCCGTGTCCGATCCCGCGCCAGCAAGACACTGATGCATTCTGTTCTTCCTTTTTGAAAGATTCATCTTGCAAAAGTGTGCGCATCTCTTATAATAGGTGTTGTGCCCCGGTATGCGCGGGCACGGTTTAGGACTGGAAAAGGAAAAAGAGAACATGAAATCTAGCACAAGATCCCTGACAGAAGGCCCTCTGGCAAAGCAGATCCTTCTGGTCAGCCTGCCGCTGGCATTATCCAACCTGCTGCAGGTCTTATTCAATATGTCGGACGTGGCCGTGGTGGGGCGGTTTGCGGGCTCCACAGCGCTGGGCGCGGTGGGCTCCACCAGCATCTTTGTCACGCTGTTCACTGGCTTTCTCATCGGCCTGGGCAACGGCATCAACGTGCTGGTGGCCCGCTTCTACGGAGCCAGACACCCGGACGATGTCCACGACACCGTCCACTCGGCCCTGATCGTCAGCCTGATCGCAGGCGTGATCCTGCTGGTTGTGGGGCTGCTGGGCTCCCCTGCCATGCTGCGGCTGCTGAACACCAAGGTGGACCTGCTGCCGGGTGCGATCCTCTACCTGCGGGTGTATTTTCTGGGTATGCCGGCACTGGCTCTGTACAATTTCGGCAACGCCGTGTTCAGCGCCATCGGGGAGACCAAAAAGCCGCTGTACATCCTGAGCTTTGCCGGTGTGCTGAATATCCTTCTGAACCTGTTCTTTGTCATCGTCTGCAACCTGGACGTGGCAGGCGTGGCGCTGGCCAGTGCCATTTCCCAGTGTGTTTCTGCCGGGCTCATCCTCCACGCTCTGACCAGGGTGCAGGACTGCTACGCCCTTCATTTCAAGGAAGCAAAGCTCGACCCCGCCATGACCAAAAGCATTCTGGCGCTGGGCCTGCCTGCCGGATTCCAGAACGCCATTTTCGCCATCGCAAACCTGTTCATCCAGGCCGGTGTCAACTCCTTTGATTCCCTCATGGTCAAGGGCAACAGCGCCGCCGCAAATGCTGACCCGCTCATCTACGACTGCATGGCCGCCTTCTACATGGCCTGTGCCAGCTTTATGAGCCAGAACTACGGCGCAGGCAAGCCCGACCGTGTCAAGAAAAGCTACTTCATCTCGCTGGCCTATTCCTTCGGTGTGGGTCTGGCGCTGGGCGGCGGCCTGTTCCTGTTCGGGCGGCAGTTCCTCGCCCTTTTCACCACCGAAAGCGCCGTTATTGATGCCGGTATGAAGCGTGTGGGTGTCATGGCGCTGGCCTACTGCATTTCCGCCTTTATGGACTGCACCATTGCCGCTTCCCGCGGTCTGGGCAAGACCGTGGTGCCCACTGTCATCGTCATCATGGGTTCCTGTGTGTTCCGGGTGATCTGGGTATACACCATCTTCGCCCACTTCCATACCATCCCCTCGCTTTACCTGCTCTACCCCTGCTCCTGGGCTCTGACCGCCATTGCGGAGATCCTCTATTTCATCCGCTGCTACAAGCAGGCCATGAAGATCTTCCGGGAGCCGATCCTCTCTTCGCTGTAAAACAAAAAGATGGATGTCGTGCGGCATCCATCTTTTTTGTTTTCTCTGTTACACCTTGACTTCCCCGGCCAGGACCCGCTTGTAGTCCTCATAGTTGCGGGCCAGCAGGGCGGGCGTATCCAGCCCGTAGGGGCACTTGGCCTTGCACTGGTTGCAGTGCAGGCAGCCCTCGATCTTCTTCATCTTGGCCTGACCGGCAGGGCTCAGATGCTCTGCCGAGGGCGAGCGCCGGAGCAGCAGGCTCATGCGGGCGCAGTTGTTGATTTCGATGCCAGCCGGGCAGGGCATACAGTAACCGCAGCCACGGCAGAACTCACCGCACAGCTCCTCCCGGTCGTGGGCGATGACCGCAGACAGCTCTGCGTCCATCCGGGGCGGGTTATCAATGTAGGAGAGGAACTCGTCCAGTTCCTTTTCCCGCTGAACGCCCCAGATGGGCAGAACGCCCTCGAACTGCGCTTCAAAGGCATAGGCTGCGGCGCTGTTGGTAATGAGACCGCCGGACAGACCCTTCATGGCGATAAAGCCCATCTCGTGCTCTTTGCACAGCTGCACCAGCTCCAGCTCCTGCTCACCGGAAATATAGCTGAACGGAAACTGCAGGGTCTCGTACAGGCCGCTCTCAATGGCTTCCTTGGCCACGGACAGGCGGTGGTTGGTGATGCCGATGTGTCGGATCATCCCCTTTCCCTTGGCCTCCAGTGCGGCTTCGTACAGGCCGGAGCCGTCACAGGGCTTGGGGCAGAAGGACGGGTTGTGGAACTGGTAGAGGTCCACATAGTCGGTGCGCAGATTGTTCAGGGAGGTGTGCAGGTCCTTCCAGAACTCCTCCACGTTCTGGGCGGCGGTCTTGGTGGCGATGTAGACCTCGGAGCGGATGCCGTCAAAGGCTTCGCCCAGCTTCACCTCGCTGTCGGTGTAGGCGCGGGCGGTATCAAAGAAGCGGATGCCCGCCCTGTAAGCCTTGCGGGCCAGAAAGACTGCGTCCTCCTGGGAAATGCGCTGGATGGGCAGAGCACCAAAGCCATTTTTGTTCACGGTGATGCCGGTGCGCCCCAATGTGACCATATCCATAGGGAACCTCCTGTTTTTTCCAAAATACTCTCTGTGCTCATTATAAGACGAAGCGCCCCACAACGCAAGAAAAACCCTCTCCATCAAAGCGTGGCAGTGCACAGCGATGACAGAGAGGGTCAGTTTTATTGATAATCGTGGTTCAGGAACAGCGCTTTGATGGCGACGATCTCGTCGTACTCCTCCTGCTCCACCTGCACATCCGCATTGACAGCCTGCAGGCGGGCCTTGACGGCATCCAGCGCCTCGGCGGTGGTCACGGCCTGACCTTCCTCCACGGCATCGATCATCCGCTTGAGGACGATCGGGTGGGCGTAACAGCTGGGCACCGGGAAGCTGCCGTTGGGGTAGTGCTTCACATACTCCGCCATGGCGGCATCGGCCTGATCGGCCCGCTTCATAATGGCGCTGTTGTTATTGTGCGCAGTGGGCAGCATGTTGTAGCTGGAAAAGAGGAAGATGGCTGCAAAGCCGAACAGTGCAAAGTACACGCCGTAGCTGCCGGTGTGGGTGAACACCGCGTACAGGCCGTAGGCCGCGGCGGCCGTGCCGAACAGGAAGATGGCAAGGGCCACATAGCGGTAGACCGGCTTGCTCTTGAGCTGGGCGCGCTTGCGGCGCTGGGCAGTACTGAGCTCATTGGAAAGCTCGGGCTTTGCGTCCAGATACTCCTTTGCCCTGCGCAGGATCGTCACGGTGTGTTTGGCATCATCAGACAGCTCCGGCAGCTTGCGGGCGGCCTTTTCCTCAGCCTTTTTCTGCAGCGCCTGCTCCCCGGCGGCACTCAGCAGCCGGATCTGGGGCTGCTGCTTTGCCAGCAGCTCCAGCAGGGCATCCACGTCCCGCTCATCCTTGAAGTTGCACTGCTTCTGTTTGCCGCCGTCGTACTCCACCACAAGGTAAGCCATGGAGGCAAACATTCCCTTGCCGGTAAAGCCGCCCGCACTCATGGCCACCCGCTTGAACACGCGGGTGATGCTGGTGTAGGGCAGGTAGTAGCGGCGGTCGATGTAAAAGCTGTTCAGATACAGGGCTTTTTTGCCCACGCCGCAGGGGCCGATCTTTTTGCAGGCTTTCCGGTCAGCCGCCAACTCGGCGGGGTCGAGCCTGGCAAGGCCCAATTGTGCAGGTTTGAAGAGCATAACGTTCATCCCTCTTTTGCGTTTTTGTTTGTACCCATTTTCCCACTCCGGCAAAGAAAATGCAAGGCCCAACCCGCACTCTTAGCCAAAAACAGGAAACCGGCCGCTGAGCTGACAGCGGCCGGTTTGTTTTACTGAGAAATTGCCGCTATGAATGGGTTATGCGGCTTTCTTCTCGGTGTTCTTCTTGGTTGCATGGATGAACAGCGCCAGCATAGCAATTGCAAAGACGATGCCGATGGGATATGCAACTGCGGTGTTGTAAGCCACCAGCTTGCCGTCTGCATAGGTGTTGATCATCTTGCCCAGGCACTCAGGAGCCAGCACGAAGTAGGTGCAGGACACAGCGCTCATAAAGGTAGCGGGCACTGCGGTGATCCAGAAGTTCTTCTTCTCCTTGAACAGGTACATGGAAGCAGCCCACAGGACGATCATAGCCAGCGTCTGGTTGGTCCAGCTGAAGTAACGCCAGATGACGGTGTAGTCGATGAAGCCCAGTGCATTGCCGATGCCCAGGAATGCGCCCACGCCCAGAACGGGAACGCAGAGCTTCAGGCGGTTTGCGTAGCTGTCCTGATCGATCTTGAGCCAGTCGGACAAGGTCAGACGAGCGGAACGGAAGGCGGTATCACCAGAGGTGATGGGGCAGATAACGACACCGATCATAGCCAGTGCCACGCCAACCTTACCCATGGTCTTGAGGCAGACGTCGTAGATAGCGGCAGACTGACCGGCAGCCAGAGCCTCGGCCAGACCGACCATCTTGCCGTCGGTGATGGTGTACAGTGCGCAGCCGGCAGCGGCCCAGATCAGAGCGATAACGCCCTCGCTGACCATTGCACCGTAGAATACGAAGTGGCCCTGCTTCTCACTCTTCATGCAGCGAGCCATCAGAGGCGACTGGGTTGAGTGGAAGCCGGAGATAGCACCACAGGCAACGGTGATGAACATGAAGCTCCAGATGGGGGTGTTGGAGGGGTGCATATTGCTGAAGTTTGCCCAGATCTCGGGGATGGTGTAGGCGGGGTTGGTGAAGATACCAAAGATAACGCCCACTGCCATGATGATCAGGCAGATGCCGAACAGGGGGTAGATCTTACCGATGATGGCATCGATGGAGATAAAGGTTGCGATGAAGTAGTAGGCCAGAATGATGATCAGCCAGAACAGGGTGGTGGTCAGCAGACCGGACATACCGCCGTTCTTGCACAGGGTCACGATCAGGCCTGCGGGACCCACTGCGAACACGGTACCGACCATGATCAGCAGCACCACAGAGAACACACGCATGATGTTCTGCATCACGGGGCCCAGATAGCGGCCGGTGACCTCAGCGATGGAAGCGCCGTCGTTGCGCTCGCTCATCATGCCGGAGAAGTAGTCATGCACGCCGCCGGCAAAGATGGTGCCGAAGGTGATCCACAGGAACACCACGGGGCCCCACAGAGCACCCTGCAGTGCACCAAAGATGGGTCCCAGACCTGCAATGTTCAGCAGCTGGACGAGGAACAGCTTCCACTGGGGCATCACAACGTAGTCAACGCCATCGTTGATGCGCACAGCAGGAGTTTCGCGGTCGTCCGGTCCGAACGTATTGTCAACGATCTTGCCATAGACAAAGTAGCCGATGATCAGGAGCGCCAGACAGAGTAAGAAACTAATCATACCAGAAACCTCCTTTTATCGTCCGTGCCCGGAGCCCCATTCTGCCCCGTCACGGCCATTCCTTAGCCCTATATTAACACAATCTTCATAAATCTGGTAATATCCTTCCAGAATGGCCCTTATATCAAAAACTATATAAGTCAGCCGTTCCCGGGAATCCCGGCAAATATTTTTTAACGTATCCTCGGCAAAACTTCTTTGCCGAAATCGTTTCAGCGGGTGTTTTTTCGTTTTTAGTGCACCCTGCCAAACTTTTTTGCATATTTTTGTGCATCTTGTCTGCATTCCTGTTCTTTTTGCCGCAATTCGTTGTTTCTCTGCACAAGCAAAAGCCGCCTGCCGGACGGCCCGGCAGACGGCTTTTGCGGTTGTGAATGGGTATCGAGAAGGTTGAAGAGGGGGAAATGTCAATTATGCAGTCTTTTTCACCGTCTGCTTTTTGGTTGCATAGAGGAACAGCGCCAGCATGGCGATCGCAAAGAGGATGCCCACCGGGTAAGCAACTGCGGTGTTATAGACGATAGCGCCCTCAGCAGTCTTATGGTTCAGCAGGCCGCCCAGGCACTCGGGAGCCAGCACGAAGTAGGTAGCGGACACAGCGCTCATAAAGGTAGCGGGCACTGCGGTGATCCAGAAGTTCTTCTTCTCCTTGAACAGGTACATGGAAGCGGCCCACAGAACGATCATGGCCAGCGTCTGGTTGGTCCAGCTGAAGTAGCGCCAGATCACGGTGTAGTTGATGAAGCCCAGTGCATTGCCGATGCCCAGGAAAGCGCCCACGCCCAGCACGGGAACGCAGAGCTTCAGGCGGTTGCCGTAGCTGTCCTGATCGATCTTGAACCAATCGGCCAAGGTCAGGCGGGCGGAACGGAAGGCGGTATCGCCGGAGGTGATGGGGCAGACGACCACGCCGATCATGGCCAGTGCGATGCCCACGCCGCCCATGGTCTTGGAGCAGACATCATAGATGGCCTTGGACTGACCCATTGCCAGTGCCTGGGCCAGACCGGTGTTCAGGCCATCAGTGACCTCGTACAGAGAGCAGCCTGCAGCGGCCCAAATCAGGGCAATGACACCCTCGCAGACCATGGCACCGTAGAACACAAAGTGGCCCTGCTTCTCACTCTTCATACAGCGGGCCATCAGAGGCGACTGGGTGGAGTGGAAGCCGGAGATCGCGCCGCAGGCAACCGTGATGAACATGAAGCTCCAGATGGGCGTGCCCGACGGGTGCATGCTGCCGAAGTGATCCCAGATCTCGGGGATGGTATAGGCAGGGTTGGTGAAGATGCCAAAGATGACACCGATGGCCATGATGATGAGGCAGATGCCGAACACGGGGTAGATCTTGCCGATGACCGCATCGATGGAGATAAAGGTCGCGATGAAGTAGTAGGTCAGAATGATGACCAGCCAGAACAGCAGCGAAGTCATCACGCCGGATGCGCCGCTCTGGCTGCACAGCTCAACGATCAGACCGGCAGGGCCGACGGCGAACACGGTGCCCACCATGATCAGCAGCACAACAGAGAACACACGCATCACGTTCTGCATCACGGGGCCTAAGTATTTGCCGGTGATCTCTGCGATGGAAGCACCGTCGTTGCGCTCACTCATCATGCCGGAGAAGTAGTCATGCACACCACCGGCAAAGATGGTGCCGAAGGTGATCCACAGGAACACCACGGGGCCCCACAAAGCGCCCTGCATGGCACCAAAGATGGGGCCAAGGCCCGCAATGTTCAGCAGCTGGACGAGGAACAGCTTCCACTGGGGCATCACGACATAGTCCACGCCGTCATTGATGCGCACAGCAGGCGTTTCACGGTCGTCCGGGCCGAAGGTATTGTCCACGATCTTGCCATAGACGAAGTATCCGCCCACCAGGATCGCAAGACAGAGCAGGAAACTAATCATACCAGAAACCTCCTTTTTGCCCCTGCCGGCCGCGGCCCCATTCTGCCGCATACCCGGGGCTCTTTTCTGGCCTCATGGTAGCATACTTTTTTCCAGCAGAGAAATATCTTTCCGGCATGGGGCCATATGGTTTCCGATATAGCTGCAAAGAATTTTTGCCGCTTTTCCGTTTATTTTTTGACCATTTATCAGCAAAAATAAAACCGGGCGCTCATTTTCGCCCGGTTTTTCATCCATTTATTGGTTTTTCTGTCAATTCCGAAGGGAGCAACCTTTGCCGTGCCTTAGCCGGAAAGCCCCTTTATTTTACGGTGGAAGCCGCTTCCTTGTGGAGCAGATCCACAAAGGCCTGCTCCTCGGGGCGCAGGCGGCCCTTGTCCGGGTAGACCAGCACATCCCGCATCTGCTGGCGCTGGGCCGGGCACTTCTTCAGCACCAGATGGTACTGCTCCAGTGCCCTGCGGGGCATGGGCGATGCCCACATGTAGGCCGTGGGCAGCCGCTGCAGGATCGAGAACTGGCTGCACCGCTCATACACATGAATGCGGCGCTCCGGGTTGACATGCCAGCGCACACCGTCGCCGCCCTCCTCGCCGGGCAGCTGGAAATCATCGTGGAGGATCTCCATATACTTGTCCAGCTCAGACAGGTCGCGGATCGCCTTCCGGGCCAGTGGGCCGTCCCGGTTGGTCAGCAGACTGTATTCAAAATCCATAATGGGTTCCATTTTCAGGCCCCGCCGGGCGCAGTAATGGGTATAGTGCTCGTCATCCTCCACGGCGTACCGCAGCAGAGCCAGATGATACCCCTGCCGCAGGACATGATCCAGTGCCTCCATGGAGCCGCCCTCCCGGATGTGGATGTGGAGCCGCTCAATGGAGGCCGCCTGCTCCAGATAATCCACCGCCGCATAGGAGGCATAGGTGGCGTGGGGGATCATTACCCGCAGTTCGGCGCAGCGCTCCTGCTCCTCCTGCACGCTCCGGTCCAGCCGGTCCACCTCCCGCAGCACCCGCTCGGCCTGCTCAATGAAGTGCCGCCCCTGCTCCGTGGGGATCATGCCGGTGGATGACCGCTCAAAAATGCGGAGATGGTATTCTTCTTCCAGATTTTTCAGCGCCTTGCTCACATTGGGCTGAGCGGCATACAGCCGCTTTGCCGCCGCACTCACAGATCCGCATTCCATGATGGCGACGAGATACCGCAGTTCTGTAATGTTCAACTTTTTCTCTCCTTTTGGCGTTTTTATCCCTTGCGCCTAGTTTATCAGGCGGCACACGGGGCTGTCAAGCGTTGACGGGGCCCCGCTGCCGTTTTATAATGTAAGAAACAATCTGCCCGAAAGAGGTCGAAGAGGATGGAAGAAAAAAACTACCGCGTTCTGCGCATTGAGGAGCAGCTTTATGGCTGCGAGGAGCTGCCCGAGGGCCAGCCCGTGCTCTGTGATGTCCTGCTGGAGGCTGCCGACGGCACGCAGCGGGTTCTCCCCTACCCGGATGCCGAGCTGACCCGGCTGGACATCAACGAGGGCAGCACTGTCACCCTGCAGGATCACAGGCTGACCAAGGCGGCGCACAAGGTCTATTTCACCCGCCACGGCGAGACCGTGTGGAACGTGGAAAACAAGATCTGCGGCATGACCGACAGCCCCCTGACCGAAAAAGGCCGCGCCCAGGCTCGGGAGCTGGGCGAAAAGCTCAGGACCAGCGGTCTCCGGATCGATGAGATCCTGTACTCTCCCCTGTCCCGCTCCGCCGACACCGCCCGGGCCATTGCGGAGGCCACCGGCATTCCTGCCCGGTGTGAGCCCCGGCTCCGGGAGCAGTGCTTTGGCCGCTACGAGGGCACGCCCCGGGACGGCGAAGAGTTCCGCATTTCCAAGACCCACTTTGCCGACCGCTACTCCGGCGGCGAGAGCATGATGCAGCTGGCCCAGCGCATCTACAACCTGCTGGACGAGCTCCGGGCCGACACCGACAAGACCTACCTGCTGGTGGCCCACAACGGCATTGCCCGGGTGGTGCAGTCCTATTTTTACGATATGACCAACGAGGAGTACGCGGCGGCAGGCATCAAAAACTGCGAGTTCGTGGAGTTTACATTCTGAACAAAGAAAGGACCCGCCGAGGGTCCTTTCTTTGTTTGCGGTTATTCTGCCTTGCGGTAATGGAACTGCTGGTCTCTGGTGATGAACATGCCGATGCTGACCAGCAGAGCGGCCAGCTCGGCGGCTGTCACAGCCAGCCAGATGCCGTCAATGCCCAGCAGGAGCGGCAGCAGCAGAACCGCCGCCACCTGGAACAGCAGGGTGCGCAGGAACGAGATGAGCGCACTGGTCACACCATCGCCCAGGGCCGTGAAGAAGGAGGACGCATAGACATTGAACCCCATGATGAGGAAGCTCAGGCCATAGAGCCGGAAGGCCCGGGTGGTCAGAATGAGCAGGTTTTCATCATAGCCCACAAAGAAGCGGGCCACATGGGGGATGATGAACATGGAGCCGATGGTCATTACCACCGCAACCACACCGATGAGCTTCAGGCTCTTGCGGTAGAGGTTGTTGACCTCTTTGCGGTTATTGGCACCATAGTGGTAGCTGACGATGGGCGCACTGCCCACGGCGTAGCCCACAAACACCGCCACGAACAGGAAGGATGCATACATGATCACACCATAGGCGGCCACACCATCCTCGCCCGCAAAGCGGAGCAGCTGATAGTTGTACAGGATGTTCACCAGCGACATGGAAAGGTTGGTCATCAGCTCAGAGGAGCCGTTCACACAGGCTTTCAGCAGCACACCGCCCTCAAACTGCGGGCGGCAGAGGTGGAGCAGGCTGGTGTTTTTCCGGTTGAGGAAGTAGAACACCGGCAGCAGGCCGCCCACCACCTGGCTGAGCATGGTGGCAATGGCGGCACCCTCCACGCTCCAGTGCAGGATGCCCACAAGTAGCACGTCCAGCACCATGTTGGTGCAGCCCGCGCCCACCGTGAAATAAAAGCCCAGATGCGGCTTTTCGGCGGTAACAAAAAAGCTCTGGAACATATTCTGCAGGATAAAGGTGGGCAGGCTGAGCATCAGCACCCGGCCATAGCGCAGGGCGTAGTCCAGCATCTCGCCTTCTGCACCCAGCATCAGGGCCACCGGCCGGAGCAGCAGCATCCCCAGCACAGACAGCACGATGCCGGCGATCAGCGCCGTTGACATAAACAGGCTGAAATAGCGGTCGGCACGGGCTTTATCGCCCTCACCCAGCGTGATGCCCACAATGGCGCTGCCGCCGGTGCCCAGCATAAAGCCCACTGTACCCACCAGCATGGGCACGGGCATGATGAGGTTGACTGCCGCAAAGGCCGTTTTGCCCACAAAGTTCGAGACACACAGGCCGTCCACAATGCCGTAAATGGAAGTAAACAGCATGGTGCCGATGCAGGGCAATACAAACCGGATCAGCCGGGAATAATCAAAGTGGTCGGATAATTGGATCATATTCTTTGACATGATTTCTCCTTTCGATCAGAACATACAAAAAAGGCCGGATAAGTTTCGCAGCTCCGGTGTTTCTCCTTGTCTGCTGAGATGCTACGGCCATTCTCAGCCTCCGGGGAACACGAACTGCGACATCTTATCCGGCCTTTCAATTACGTTGAAACAGCCCTCCGATGAGCAAAAAAGAGTATACCAAAGTTTATTTTTTATGTCAAGGCTTTCTTTACATCATTCCGCCGGGCCGCCAGCCGGTGCAGTAGCGGGCGTAATCGCGGTCGGCCTGTTTGACGTAAAGGAGGAACTGTTCCCTGCCTTCCTTGTCCGTGACCTGACGGACTTTGGTGGGCAGGCTCTGGCGCTGGAGCAGCTCCAGCTCATCGTTGAGCTCCTCCTCGGTATCAAAAGCATCCAGCTTGGTCCAGTGGGTGGCAAAGAGCCAGATGTTTGCAAGGGTGTTATTCATATTCAGTCTCCTTTTCCGGAGCATCGGCACGGATGCCGGCCCGGTAGAACGGCGCAATGGCGTTGGCATCGCCGTGGCGCACGATGGAATAGGTAATGTCGCAGTAGGGCTGGATGGCCGTGCTCTTTTCCACGGTGGAGATGAGCAGCACCTGCAGCTGCAGGCGGCGGAACAGCTCCATCATGGGGCGGATGCGGTCACTGGTCATCTTGCTGAAGGCCTCGTCCAGTAGGACAAGGCGGATGCTGTTCTCGCTCTTCTGGTAGATCTGCAGCAGGCTGGCGCAGATGGCCACATAGAAGGGAGCCTGATTCTCGCCGCCGGAGGAATCGCGGCTGACGCGGGAAAGATAGGCCTGCTGGCCCGAGACGGTGTTGGTCACCTTGATGTCATAGTCCAGATAGGTGCGGTAGTCCACATAATCCGAGAGGGTGGCACCGGAGGTGGTGCGGCCCTCCTGCCGGGCCCGGGTGTTCTCGTCCACATCGGCCATGATCTTTTCCATCAGCGCGTCCACCTGCCGCTCGTAGACGGGGTCAGCGGTGGCGGCAAGGTTGTCCAGCGAGTCGCCATCGGTCATCTGCTGGTTGCCCTTGTCCACAATGACCTGATAGAAGGCGGCCAGCTGGGGGTCACGGCTGGGCTCCAGCTCAAAGCGGTAGACTTCCTCGCCGTAGGTCAGCTGCTCCATCACCTTGTTCAGCTCCCGGAACTGGCGGCGGGCGTTGAAGATATCATCCTTCATCCGGAAGAGGATATCCTTGCGGAAGCGATCCTTGCAGTCCCGCTGTGCCTGCTCCAGCCGGGCGGCGTAGCGTTCCAGATCAATGCGGACAAGGCTGTCGTGCTGGGCGCGGTACTGCTCCACCCCGGCCAGACCCAGCGGATAATCGCAGACGTAGTGCTCGTTGTAATCCCTCTGGGCGGGTTCCAGCGTGGAAGTGAGATACGCTCGCAGGGCATCGTCCAGCCTGGTCTGTGCCTTTTCGGCAGTCTGTGCGGCGGCACGGGCCGTACGCCCGCCCGTCATCAGGCCCTTTTTGCGCTCCTGTGCCAGAGGCTCCAGCAGCGGGTGCTGTGCAAAGAATGCCTCTGCCGCCGCCCTGCTCTGTGCAGCGGTCTCCACCGCCTTACCCTGCTCTGCCTCGCAGGATGCGATCTGCTTTTCGCAGACGCGGATATCGCCGCCCACCTGCTCCACGGCCTTGCGGGCAGTCTCCCATGCGGCTTCCCGGGCTTCTTCCTCGCGGTAGAGCTGCTGCAGCATGGGGTTCTCGCGGCAGTCCGCCAGCTTCTGCTCCTGCGCGGCGTAGTCGGCACGGGCGGCATCCAGCGCGGCCCGGCTGGCCCAGAGTTCGGCCAGCTGTTCCAGCGCATGGCCCCGCAGGACGTTCTGGTACTGGTCGTAGGCAGATTTCAGGGTCTTTTCGGTCTGGGCGGCTTCGCGGCAGCGGTCGGCCTGGGCGGCAAGCTGTGCTTCCAGCGCTTCGGCACGCTCCCTGCGGGCATCCAGCCCGATATAGCGCTGGGGCCTGCGCAGGCGTTCCAGCCGGAAGGGATGGTGGCGCAGCAGGTCCCGGGTGGCGCTGTCGGGGAAATGCTCCAGCGTGTCGGGGGTGTCGCAGCAGACGATGCGGCGCAGGATGGTGTCCGCATACTGTGCGGCCAGCGGGTTTTCGCTGGTGACCTGGGCGGCAAGGCTGTCGGCGGGGGCCGTCTCTGCATGGCGGTCCGCCTTGCGGATGCCCGGGGTATCCAGCAGGCTGATGGGTCCCACCCGGTCACCCAGCGCCACAAAGGCGCTCTTGGCGGCGGCGTAGTGGGCAGGCGGCACAAGGATATCAAACCGGCGGTCACCCAGGCAGGCTTCCACACAGTCCTGCCAGCTCTCATCAGCCACAGTCAGCAGTTCACAGAAGATCTTTGCATCCGCCGTCATGCCGCGGCTTTTCAGCTCAGCGTTCACGGCATCCCGCACTTTGGTGGCGGCATCGCCGTGGGGGTAGACCCACTTGCCGCCGGACACGGCGTTCAGCTCGGCCCGCAGGCCCTCCTGCTCTTTTGCCAGATCCGCCGAAGCCTGCCGGGCAGCAAAATACTGCTCCTCCAGCGGCTTTTCGATGCAGGCCAGCGCCTCGGTCAGGGCGGGGAGATGTTCCGCCGTCAGGCGCTGGGGCCAGAGCTCCTTCTCCACCGCAAAGCCGCTGCGGTTCAGCTGGGTCAGCAGGCCGGTGATGGTATCCGCAGTCGCTTCCAGACTATTCCTTGTCCGGGCCGCTGCATCCAGCGCGCTCTTTTTCCGGGCCAGCTCCTCGGTCAGGGCATCCAGCGCCCGGCCCACGCCGCTGTCACCGGCCGCACCGTGGGCCGCCAGATAGGCCCGGCGGGCTTCGGCTTCGGCGTTCTTGGCGGCCTCGTATTTTGCGTTCAGGTCGGCCAGCTGGCGGCGGCCTGCATCCAAATGGCTCTGCCAGGAGGCATCCTCACCGGCATCCGCTTCGGCGCGGGCCAGCAGGGCCGCACCCCGGTTGACAAGGGCATCCGTTTCTTTGGCAGCAGCTTCCCGGCCATACGCCACGATCTGTTCCAGCGCGGCGGCACGGGTCTGGGCCTCGGCCAGAACGGCGTGGAGGTTTTCCAGCTCCACCCGGTCGCCCTGCAGCGCTTCCAGATCCAGTTCAGGCTGGGGCAGGATGTACTGGTACAGGAACTCCCGGAAGTTGGGGATTTCGTCCATGCTGGTACCCATCTGGAACACTTCGTTGAACTTTTTGCCCAGCGGGCTGGAGGCGCGGCCAATGCCCAGGGCACGGCAGATGCGGTCCCGGGCCTCGCTGGGGCTGCGGGTGTAGGACAGGCGGCCCACAGCGGGCTTGAAGTCCTCCTTGGCGCTGGGGGCACCGGTGCGCGGATCAAGGAAGGGCAGCTTTTCCAGCGTGATGCCGTCCTCGGAGATGTACCAGGTCTGATCGCCGGGGTGAAGCTCCTGCATGGGGCCCTCGGATTCCACCCGGACAGCGATGACAAAGTTTGTCCGCTTGACGGTATCCCAGAACTCGGCTCCGATATACGCCACTGTGCGGCCTGGGCGGCGGTAGGCGTTCTCGCCGCGCTGCTTGGCGTGGACAGAGCCCTGCAGGGTGCGGCCGCTCTTTTTATTGCCCAGGGCATTGAAATTGCGGTTGGTGGTCAGGCAGTAGCGGATGGCATCCAGAATGGTGGTCTTGCCCACCGCGTTGACACCGATCATATAAGTCAGACGGGCACAATCGAAGGTGACATTTTCAAAGTTGTGCCAGTTGATGAGCTTCAGGCGCTTTAATTCGATCATTCTTCTTCCTCCCCGCTGGCATCTCCGTCAGGCCGCTCGTAGAGGGCCAGTTCTTCCCGGGTGCGGCTGCTCTCGGCGGCGGCATCGGCAAGGTCTGCATCCGGCAGGGCCAGCAGCACAGTGGGAAACACCTCGATGCGGCTGTCCAGACCGGTCAGCCGCCCCACCGGGCGGGCCAGATTATACCTGCGCAGGGTGCGCATGAGCTCCTCCAGCGTGCGCTGATCCAGCCGCCGGGGCAGGTTCATCTTCTGCAGCTCTGTCTGCACCTCTTCCACCGTGACCAGCACCTGATCGGCGCTGGCGGCAAGGCTCTCCCGCTTTTGCAGGTAGAGCAGGCGGAGCACCAGCAGCAGGATGCTCTCGTATTTCAGCAGCCGGGCCTGGCTGCCCTCATGCTCGTTGACCAGCGCCGCCGCCTGCAGCGGCGCCGGGTAAAGCGTTACCGCATAGCCCAGCGGCGCGAACACGGCCCGCACCTCGGGCAGATGATCCTGCACATAGAGATATTTTGCCCGCTGATCCTCCACGCCGCCCAGCACAAAGCAGTGGTTGAGCAGATAGTTTGCGGTCTCTTCCAGCATTTTATTCGGTTCGGCCATGGTCAGCGTCCTCCCTGCGGGGTGTCAGAATAAACTCTTCAAACCGGAAGCCGCCCCGTTCGACCCAGTTTCCGGTAAGGGTGATATCGTAAGCCCGGCGCGGCGACTGCGAGTAGGTGTGCAGGCCGATGATGCGGGCAAAATCGCGGGGGTATTCCTCCGCCAGTGTGGAGGCAGCCACCGCACTGCGGGCGGCAAGGGCCTGTTTTGCCAGCAGGCCCACGTTCTCCTCAGTCACGGCCATCCGGGCGTAGTCCAGCAGCAGCTGCTGTTCTTTGCGCAGCTGCTCCTCGTCCAGCCCGGCCTGCCGCACCGGAGCCAGCGGCGTTTCGCTGCGGGGCGCGGCGGGCGGGTAGAGGGGCTTTGCCCCGAACACCGCCGCCGGGTAGAGGTGCAGGTGCTTTGCCACCGGGCCGTCATCCGGCGCGAACAGCTGATCGGGCGTTTTGATCTCCTCGGCATAACGGCGGAGCAGGGCGGTGACACTGCCCTGCGAGGAGCGGTCGCTCAGCAGCAGGAACTGTGCCCGCTGCACGGCCCGCTTGCGGTAGCGGATGTGGCTCTGGTCGATCTGGCACATCAGGGTGCTCATCTCTTCCAGCGAATCCCGCAGTTTCTGGATGAGGGCACGCACGGCAGGGGCTGCCTCGCCGGGGGCACAGCGCTCCACCCGGGCGTAATCCAGCGCCAGCCGGGGCAGGTGTTCTGCCTCGCAGTCGTCCAGCTCCTCTTCCAGATAAGCGCGGTAATTGAACAGGTTATCGCTGGTCTTGAAGCGGTGGTAAGCGGCGGCCACCACCTTTTCCTCGTACTGGTCGAAGAGCTCCAGCACCTCCTGCGGGGTACGGTTGCGGGTAAGCCGGTCGATATAATGCCCGATGGATGCGTTCAGCGCCCGCAGGGACTTGTTCAGTGCTTCCAGATCGGAGGCCACCTCCCGCAGAACATTCTCATAGGGGCTCTTTTCCTCCCCGATGTTCTGCAGCAGCTGCCATGCCTTGTACAGCTTGCCGGTGTAGGTGACAACACGCGGGTTCAGGATCTCTTCCAGCGCTTCCAGCAGAGGGGCCACCTCAGGCACAAAGGCAAGGGCAGGCTCTTCCTCATAGCTGCCGGGCTGCTCTTCCAGCCAGCCGGTGCGGCGCAGGCGGAGCAGAAAGCCCAACGCAAGGGTATGGGGATCCCGGGTGGGCTGTTCGGCTTCGTCGCCCGCGTCATCGGCATCCAGTGCCAGCGGCTTTGCCAGCGCCGCAAAGTAATCCTCGGCCCGGCTCACCGCTTCTGCCCGGGAGATGGAGTAATCCGCCGTGTGGCGGCACTCCTCCCACAGCAGGAGCAGCAGCTCCGCATAAAACGCCCGGTTGGGCCCCGCCAGCGGGCGGAACAGCCGCGGGCTGACCAGTTCAAACAGCTGCATCCAAAGGTTCCTTTCTTTCGACAAAATCTATCTTTTATTGTACCACAATCAGAAGGATTTTGCCACAAATACAAAAAGCCCCGGAGGGCGGCCTTTCAGCCACGCTCCGGGGAAAAATCATATAATTTGTTTTGCTCAGGCATTTGTATCAATAGCCACCGAGATAGCCATGTAGGTCTGACCATTCACAGCTTTGACAACAACGCCAACCTGTGTCCATTTCGTGCTCTGTGCAATATTCACGTTTCCAAGATTGCCGCCTTCGGCAATTTTCTGAACGAACTTATTCAGCTTTGTGCCATCATAGTCAAATGTCGTCACAAATGTAGCTGCACACTTACCATCTTTGGGGCCATCAATTTTGAACCAAACCTTAGACGAATAGCCAAACAGATTCAGCGAGAAGTTCAAATCTCCATTTGCTGCCTCATCAATACTTTGGCTTGCAATCGCTCTGCACTGTGCGTTGTTTTCCAGTTTCTTTCCCTCTGGGCGATTTGCATTGATTGCACTCATTACCTGATTTTCCGCCTGAGCCTCGGGGCTCTGGGCGGTATCGCCGCCGCAGGCGGTGAACAGAACAAGTACCATGGTCGCCGCCAGAATCAAAGCGGCCAGTTTTTTCAGCATTTTCATGTCGGGACCTCCAGTCGTTTTGTTGTGTTTTTCATAATATGCAGGGTGCCTTTTCATTTTGAAACAGGACCCTTTCTGGCTTTATTTTATCCAACGACTGTCGCTTTTGTCAATTGCCAGCTTCACCAAACATTTTCTCCTGCTTTTGTTGTTTTTTCCAGAACGAATCTTCGCAAAGATCCTTTGCCATGCCCGAGGCAAAAACCGGAAAATATTTCCGGCGTTTACACAATTCTACCACGATTTGGTGCTAAACTTAAAGCAATGGGAACCGCCGGGTGCCGTTCCTGAACAAGGAAAAGGAGTTTGCCCCATGCAGCATGGTTCCCTGCGCGCTCCGGTGCGCGTTTTCATGGCAGCAGTTCTGCTGTGCCTGAGCTTTCTGGCCGCGCCAAAGGCTGCGGCGGCACAATTGCAGGATGTAAACGGCATCATGCTGCTGTCCTTCGACAGCCAGCAGATCGTCTCCATCGGCAACCAGACCTCGGGCCGGTGCAGCTGGTACGCCCTGCGCTACGCCCGCACCATTCTGGATGGCAAGCCCTGCTCAGGCAGCGGGATGTGGTCGAACGGCGCGGTATGGTCTGCCGCCGGGTACTACGCTTACAGCGGCTCCCTTTCCGGCTGCCTTTCCCGCCTGTATGAAGAGCTGCAGGCCGGGCGGCCCGTCATCGTACATCTGAAAAACACCGCTGTCAGCGGCGTGTCCAAGCACACCAACCGCGTGACGAGCTATGAATACCACCTCTCCGGCTCCGGCTGGAAAGAGGTCAATTACCCCCACATCGCCACCAGCAGCACCTACGGACACTGGGTGTGCGTGGTGGGCATCTCCCCCACGGCAGACCCCGAAAACCTGCGGGAGAGCGATTTCTATGCGCTGGACCCCGCGCGGGTCAGCGTGAACGGTACACTGGCCGTAACAAAGCTTTTGGATGGCACCATCTGGACTGATAACTCTCCCTTAAAAGTCGCAGCCTGACGCTCCCTTACAAAACACAACAGCCCCCGGAACATGCAGGGTTCCGGGGGCTTCGTGTTTTGTATCGGGGGGTTACAGCTCCTGATAGGCGCTCATCATGGCGGGGATGAATTGCTTTTTGCGGCTGACCACGCCGGGCAGCGTCCAGCTGCCGTCGGCAGCGGGCCGGCTCTCAAAGCCGTTGCTCAACACCTCGGCGGCGTAGCGGCCGGTGCAGATGACCACGCTCTCCTCCTTGGGCACATCGGTCAGCAGCATGTAGAGGTCCTCCACGTTCTGCTTGTTGCGGGCCTCCTCCAGATAAGGCTGGAGCAGCGCCTGGGCGGCCTGCAGGTTTTTGCGGGTCATGTAGCTGCCCTGCGCCACGCCAAAGCGGATATCGCCGCACATGAACACCTTGAAGTCCTGCAAAAAGACCTCTTCGGGGGTCTTGCCGTCCAGTTTTTCACCAGCCTCGAACATTTCGGTGGAAAACTCTTCGATATCCACGCCTGCGATCTTGGCCAGACGTTTGGCGGCGTTTTCATCCACGGGGGTGCAGGTGGGGCTGCGGAAGGCCAGCGTATCCGAGAGGATGGCCGCCAGCAGCAGGCCCGCGATCTGGGGCGGGATGTCCACACCGTTTTCATCGTACATCTGGGTGATGATGGTGGCGGTGCAGCCCACGGGCTGGTTGCGGAAGTAGACCGGCCCGCTGGTCTCCAGACTGCCGATGCGGTGGTGGTCAATGATCTCCAGGATCTCGGCCTGATCAAAGCCCTCCACGGCCTGGGTGGCCTCGTTGTGGTCCACCAGAATGATGCGCCGCTTGCGCAGGGCAATGACGTTGCGGCGGCTGACCATGCCGCAGTATTTGCCTTCCTCATCGAGGATGGGGAAATAGCGGTGGCGCACCTTTGCCATCACCCGCAGCACATCGGCCACGGGGGTGACGAGGGTGAATTTGAGGATGTTGTCCCGGGTCATATAATAGGAGATGGGGGCGCACTGGCTGATGAGCTTGCCCGCCGCGTAGGTATCCACGGGGGTGGTCATAATGGCAACGCCGGTCTCATCGGCAATGCGCTGGATGGTGCGGCCCACCTTGGCCCCATTGCAGATGATGAGCAGGGAGGCTTCCTTTTCAATGGCGCAGAGCTGGCTTTCGTACCGGTTGCTCAGAATGACGATATCCCCCTTTTCCACGCTGCTTTCCAGCATCTCGGGGGTGGCGGTGCCGATCTTGATGTGGCCGGTGGTGCAGACCGCGTCGGCATTGCCCACCACCATGGTGCCGTTCAGCGTTTCAAGGATGTTCTTATAAGAGGTACGGCTCTTGGCCAGCACAGCGGTATCGAACACGTCCATGTTGGCGGTGGCAAGATCCTTCACGGTGATGATGCCCTCCAGCTCGTTGTCCGCGCTGGTGATGGACAGGGTGTCGATCTGCTGGTCGCGCATGATCTTCCATGCGCGGCGCAGGCTGGTGGAGCCCGGGATGCCCGGCATCTCGCGGTAATCCACGTCCCGGATCTTGGGGTTCACGTCGGTGCACATCCGGGGCGGCGTGACACCGAATTTTTTCAGGACGAACTCGGTCTCCTGATTCATTTTACCGGCACGGCGCGGCTCGCAGACCAGCGTGCTGGTGCGGTTTTTGAGCTCCGCATAGGCAATGGCGGAGCAGATGGAATCGGTATCGGGGTTGCGGTGCCCGATGACCACGACCTTGTGTGCTTCTTTTGGCATAGGTTGTTCCCCTCTCTGGGTCAGATTCATTTACCTTCCGAACGGCCCCATACCCCAAACCACCGGGCACGGCTGCCAGCTACATTTTAACACAACCGGCCCCGGGGGTAAAGGCGGCAGATATCTTTTTCTTGACAGCGCCCCAAAAATCATCTATTCTTGACCTGAATTTTTTTTCTCTTTGGAGGTCACCCCATGAAAAAGCTGTTCCGCGCCCTTTCCCTCTGCCTGACGCTGGCCCTGTGCGTGTCCGGCAGCACCGCCGTGCTGGCCGAGGCTCCCGCCGCCACGCCCGCCCCCCAGGACGAACGTGTCATCACCGATGTAAGCCCCCTTGAGGATCAGATCCGCAACATCGTCGGCTTTACCACCAGCACCGGCGGCCCCTACGATTTTGAGCAGGCCGATCATAAATCTGCCGTGCAGGCCTACGGTGCAGAACCCGCCGAGGGTGTCGTGGCCCTGCTGCGCATCTACGCCCGGGCCGAGGACCGGGGCGATGCCTCCATCAATTCCAGCGGCCACTCCTTCCTCTCGGTGCGGAACGTCTCTGACCATGACATCGAGGTGGGCGGCCTGCGGATCGTGCCCAACACCGAGATGACCTTCAGCCCCCGCGGCAACCGCTGGGAACACACCGGCATCTGGTACAATCTGGAGGGCTACTACAAGCGCTATCTGGCCGATTCCTACTACCAGAACATCTATGCTGTCCAGACCTCACTGGATCAGAGCCAGCTGGACGTGGTCAACCGCAACCTTGCCAAATCTGACCACTGGTCGGCCTACTTCAACTGCGCCGCCTTTACCGAGAGCATGTGGAACGCTGTCTGCGCCGACACCCTTTCCGCCGGGCAGCCCTACACCCCGGAGAACCTGCGGAACGACATTCTGGCCAAGTACGGCGATCTGGCCGCGTACAATCCCCAGGTCCCCTACGACTACATTGTTTATTACGGCACCAGCCTGACCCCCAGCAAAGAGTTTGCCTGATTTCCGGGTTTGTTGGATACAACATCTTGATTTTCACGTCATTCCGCGCTATCATGGGTGTGTTTGAATCCACGCGCCAAGGGAGGACACCATGACAGACGCATCGACCACATCAAGACCGCTGTTCAACCGTCAACAGCTCATCTCACTTTTCCTGCCGCTGGTGGCAGAGCAGGCCCTCAGCATCTCCATCGGTCTGGCGGACACCCTGATGGTCTCCTCGGTGGGCGAAGCCGCCGTTTCGGGCGTGAGCCTGGTGGACTCCTTCAATGTGCTGATGATCCAGCTGCTCAGCGCACTGGCCACCGGCGGCGCGGTGGTCGCCAGCCAGTACATCGGCCACCGGGAGCCCAAACGGGCCAAGGCCAGCGCCGCACAGATCATGTTCATTATGATCTCGCTCAGCGTGGTCACCGCCGTCATCGTGGCGGTGGGACGGCACGCCATCCTGCGGGGCATCTTCGGCTCCATTGACGCGGATGTGATGCGCTACGCCGAGACCTATTTCCTGCTCTCGGCCCTGAGCTATCCTTTTATTGGCGTGTACAACGCCGGTGCGGCCCTGTTCCGCGCCCAGGGCAACAGTAAGATCAGTATGCTTTCCAGCCTGGTGATGAACGTGGTGAACATTGGCGGCAACGCCATCCTGATCTACCGGTTCGGCATGGGCGTGATGGGTGCGGCCACCGCCAGCCTCGTGAGCCGGATGATCGCCTGCTTCACCGTGATGTTCCTGCTGCAGAAGCCGGACTGTGCGCTGCGCATCGACCACCTCACCGACCTGAAGCCTGACCTCGACCTCATCAAGCGCATCCTGAAAGTCGGCATCCCCGCCGGCATCGAGAACGGCATGTTCCAGATCGGCAAGCTGTCGGTCTCCAGCCTGACCAGCACGCTGGGCACCGCCGCCATTGCCGCAAACGCCGTGGCAGGCAACATCTCCAGCTTCCTGAACGTGCCCGCCTCCGCCGTTGGCATCGGCGCGCTGACCGTTGTGGGCCAGTGTCTGGGTGCCGGGGAAAAGGTGCAGGCCAAGCGCTATTCTCGCCTGCTGCTCCTGACCGCCTACGCCGGGGACTGGCTGATGAACCTTTCCGGCCTGTTCTTCCTGAACAAGCTGGCGCTCTCCTGGTTCAACCTCTCGCCGGATGCCTACGGCATGGCGCTGGAGCTGATGGTCTGGTTCAACGCTGTATCGCTGATCCTGTGGCCCTCCAGCTTCACCCTGCCCAACATCCTGCGCGCCGCCGGAGATGCCGCCTTTACCATGACGGTCAGCGTCATCTCCATGTGGGTGTTCCGGGTGGCCTTCTGCTACCTGATGGTGCTCAAGTTCCACTGCGGCCTGCTGTTCATCTGGATTGGCATGTTCCTGGATTGGGCCATGCGCTCGCTGTTCTTCTGCGTCCGCTTTGTCCACGGCAGGTGGATGGAACAAAAGGTGATCTGAGTTTCCGTATATCCGGCCCTCTCCACCATTGCAGTTTTGGCGGGGAGGGCCTTTTTGTGCAGGAAACCCGCATCCTGTCTCGTATCAATAGGCAGAAGCTTCTCTCCCCTGCATCCGCTTCCCCAAAGCATACCAAATTCCACGCGGATGTGTTCACGATTTTGTCAGCTTTTTGTCTTGTTTTCTTCGTCTTTGCGCGGTATAATCATACGCTGCAAAGAACTTTAGACGGGGCTGCGGCCCCCATTCCAGAAAAGGAAGTGTGTTCCATGCGCAACTGGTTTTCCCGCCATCCCGTTTCGTTCATGGCGTTTTATCTCCTGTTTTACCTTTCGGCGTTCCATTGGCTCGAAGTCCATATTGCCGTGCCCGATGTTCTGGTGCACTGCCATCTGGACGACCTGATCCCCTTTTGCAAATATGCCATCGTGCCCTACTTTGCGTGGTTTTTGTGGATCCCGTTCACCCTGTTCTACCTGCTGTGGAAAGCGCCCCGGGCCGACTTCTGGCGGCTCTGCCTGCCCCTGTTTGCGGGCATGACCATTGCGCTGGCCTGCTATGTCATCCTGCCCACCGGGCTGGATCTGCGGCCCTACCGGGTATACGGCAGCGACCTCTTTGCTCAGGCCGTGCGGATGCTCTATGCCACCGACACGCCCCTCAACGTCTGCCCCTCCATCCATGTGTTCAACTCGGTCACCCTGATGATGGCCTACTACCGCAGCCGCATCTTTGAAACGCCGGGCCGCCGCTGGATGCGGCCTGCTTCGGCGGTACTGTGTATGTCCATCATTGCGTCCACCGTTCTGCTCAAGCAACACAGCTGCATTGATGTATTGCTGGGCATCCTCCTGGCCATGGCGCTGGATACCGGCATGACCGCACTGGAACGCAGCGACGCAAGAGCCTTGCAGCGGCTGTGAATCCACATAGAAAAAACGCCTCTGTCGGCCGACAGAGGCGTTTTTGCATTTTGGGGCATTACGGAGCCGGAGCAGTGAACTCTTTCAGGTGCGCTGTATCCAGCTCTTCGGCATCTTTGGCCGCTGATGTATAGGAAATTTTCAGATATTTCAGGGCTGTATCGTTTGCCAGCAATTTTTTGCAGGTTTCCGTATCAAACGTGATGTTGTTGGTCAGATCCAGCCAGATCAGCTGCGGCATCTGGGTCAGGGGAGTATAATCCATGTCCTTGTAGGCTTCCTGTGCACCCTGAGAGAGAGACATACTCAGATACTGCACACTGCTCTCCGCCAGCGGGGCAAAGCTGTCGATCTCCGGCCCTTGGCACAGCTGCAGAAAGCTCAGATTTTCCATCTGCTTCAGCGGTTCCAGCGAACCGATCCGGGTCACGTCCAGTCTCAGGACCCGCAAGTCAGCTCCGGCCAGCTGGGTCAGATCGACCTCACTGCCGGTGATCCACAGCATCTTCAGCGACTTCATCTGCGCCAGCGCCGAAAGGTCGGAGACATTGGAATCCGCCCGGATCCCGTCACTGCCATACTTCAGCTCTACCACAGAATCCAGCTTTGCAAAGGTCGGGAATGCGCTGCTCTCCACACTGGGCACACTCAAAAGCATCAGATTTTTGCATTCCTCCAGACCTGTCAGATCTGTAATGGGTGGGGCTCCCCTTCTATTATTGACCGACAATACCTGCAAGCTGTCAAAATGCCGCAGGTCTGCCAGAGAGGTCACCGGATCATACGTTCCCTCTACGCTGACTGCGCAGGCTGCCAGCTGCTCATTGCTGTTGACGTTTCTTCCAATGTCCACCCCATCCGGTGCATCTTTGACGATGAGATCCCCTACGCCGGTTCCGGAATTTATCGAGACCCGCTGATAATCCCAGACATCGCTGTGATAGATATCTCCCTTCGGGCGGTCAAGCCATTTCCGGACGTGCTTTTCCATCACAGGGTCCTGCCACTCAATGACATAATCCTCCCCATGCTCGGCGTGACTGGCCGGAACCGTAAGTGTCGTCTGCTGAACGAAAACATCCTGCATTTCCGAACGGAAAGGTCCCGGTCTCAGATTCAAAGAGCCTGCACATGCGCTGAACAAAAGCATTGCACAGATCAACAAACTCGACGCTTTTAACATTTTACGCATAACAGGCTCCTTTCTGTTTCAGCAAAATCTCTAGTTATATTCTACCATAGATTGTTTTTTTGTAAAGAAAAAACCCACGATCTTTGCACAGGCATGGCAAAAATCGTGGGTTTGCTTAAAACAGATTTTCCGGCAGGTAGATATCCTGCTTGGGCACCTTGTCCCAGGAAAAGTCTGGGATCAGGCTTTCCGGGGTGCGGGGAGCCGGTTCAGGTTGGAGACCATAGGCAAAGGCAAGCCTGCCCACGATCTCTTCCGCCGTATACTTTGCCCGGAGATTTTCCAGGCTCTGGTCGCCGTCCCGTTTGGACAGGCGGCGGCCATCGGGAGCCAGCAGGAGCGGGCAATGGGCAAACTTTGGGGCGGGCAGGCCCAGCAGACGGTAGAGGTAAAGCTGCCGCGCGGTCGAAGAGAGCAGGTCCGCGCCCCGCACCACCTCCGTGACCCCCATCCGGGCATCATCCACCACCACAGCCAGCTGGTAGGCAAACACGCCATCGGCGCGGCGGAGGTAGAAATCCCCGCAGTCGCGGAGCAGGTTCTCGGTGTGGGGGCCCATACAGCCATCGGTGAAGGTGATGTCCTCGTCAGGCACCATGAGACGGTAGGCCGGGGCTTTCTTTTTGCGCTTTTCGGCGATCTGCTCCGCCGTCAGCCCCCGGCAGGTGCCGGGATAGATCACATTGCCGTCGGAGGTGTGGGGTGCACTGGCGGCATGGAGCTGGGCACGGGAGCAGAAACAGGGGTAAACAAGGCCCTGTGCTTCCAGTTTGTTATAGCTCTCGGTGTAGATGGCGGCGCACTCGCTCTGGTAATAGGGGCCGTTGGGGCCGCCGCTGCTGCCGCCCTCGTCCCAGACAAGGCCCAGCCAGCGCAGGTCCTCTTCCAGTGCGTCGGCATATTTGCGGGGGCAGCGCTCGGCATCCAGATCCTCAATGCGCAGAACGATGCGCCCGCCCTGACTTCTGGCGCTGAGCCAGGCCAGCAGGCTGCAGGCCAGATTGCCCAGATGCAGCCGCCCGCTGGGGCTGGGGGCAAAGCGCCCGGTCACAGCGCTCACAGGCCCAGCTTCCACTCGCCGTCCACAGGCTGGGAGATGGGCGTGTTATAGAACTCGGCCACGGCCTTTGCCATGTACTCGGCATCCTTGCAGCTGGCGGTCTCCATTGCGGAATGCATGGCCAGCTGTGCCAGACCGATATCCACCATGGGGATCAGGATCTGGTGGCCCAGCAGGTTGCCCAGCGTGGAGCCGCCGGGAACATCCGCGCGGTTTGCGGCCACCTGCACCGGCACACCGGCCTTTTTGCAGATCTCGGCAAAGGCAGCGCCGGTAAAGCCGCTGGTGGTGTAGGTCTGGCGGGCATTGTACTTCAGCAGCACACCGCCGCCCATGACCGCCACATTGGCGGGATCGCTCTTTTCGGGGTGGTTGGGGTGGGTGGCGTGGCCATTGTCGGCGCTCAGCAGCAGGCTGTTGGTGCAGGCACGGATGCTCTGCTCCCGGGTGACCCCCAGCTTTTCCTCAATGCGGGCCAGCACATTGGCCATCAGGGTGCCCTGTGCGCCCTGCCGGCTGGAGGAGCCCACCTCCTCGTTGTCGAACATGACCCACATGTCGCCCCGGCCTTCCTCCTCGCCGCGGCCCTGCAGGAAGCCCCACAGGGTGGTGTAGGCGCATTCCAGGTCATCGATGCGGCCGGACATGAAGTATTCGCCCTTCAGGCCCACGCGCTCGGCCTTTTCGCGGGTGCAGAGCACCAAGTCAGCGTCCACGATGTCCTCAGCCTTGACCCCGGCCTCCTCAGCCAGAGCATCCCGCAGGGTGGAGCCTGCCTCACCAAAGATGGGCTGCAGATCCACCTGAGGGTTGTACTTCATGCCGTTGTTCAGGTCATGGTTGAAGTGGATGCAGAGGTTGGGGATGACAGCCAGCGCCCGGTCGGGGTGGAGCAGCAGGCTCCGGATGCCGTTCTCCGTGCGGACCAGAATGCGGCCCGCCACGCTCAGGGGACGGTCCAGCCAGGTGGGCATGATCATGCCGCCGTAGCCCTCGGTCTCCGCCTTGGCAAAGACTGCGTCCTTGCCGCCGTCCAGCTGCTTGATGCGCCAGGTGGGAGAATCGCTGTGGCTGGCGGTGACATGCCAGCCGGTCAGCTCGCCCTTGGGCATCCGCCATGCCAGCACGGCAGAGCCGTTGCGGGTGGTGTAATATCTGCCGCCGGGCACCAGCTCCCAGGCTGCGCTCTCGGGGCAGTTCTGGTAGCCGTTTTCCTCCAGGAGCTTCACAGCCGCAGCCGTGGAGTGGAAGGCGCTGACACCGGCGTTCAGAAAGTCGAAGAGACCTTCGACGGAAAAGGTGTTATTCTGCATTTTATGTTCTCCTTTATTTTTAGGTTATCCATTGCTAAACCTCTCCGTCATTGCTTCGCAATGCCACCTTTCTTGGCTCCCCTGTTAGGGGAGCTGTCGCCGCAGGCGACTGAGAGGTTTCGCCACAATTATACCGTTTCTCTTATCAAAATGCAATCACACCGGGGCCATCTCGGCAAGCTGCTGTTCAAGCGCATGGCGGAGCTGGGCGGCGTGCAGGCCGCAGACCAGCTGGACCCGGGTGCCCTGCACCACAAGACCTTTATGGGGCAGAGAGAGCAGAGCCCCCATATCCAGCAGCGAGGCATCCCGCACCGTGAGCCGGAGGCGGGTGAAGCAGTTTCCCAGCTGGGCGATGTTCTCCGGCCCACCCAGCGCGGCGATAAACCGGCACACCTCCTGCGGGTCGGCGTACGGGGACTGGTCTGCGGAAAGGGCTGCTTCCCGGCCCGGGGTGGGCAGATCCTTTGCCTTGATGAGGACGCTGAACACGGCAAAGTAGGTCAGGGTCTCCGCAAGGCCCAGCAGATAGAGCAGCGGCATGTTCTGCAGCTGCTCCCCGGCGCTCAGGTTGAACACCAGCGACCCCAGCAGGTTGGAGGTAAAGGCCCGGACATGCAGGACATGGAGCAGCACCATAAAGCCGCCCGTAATGACCGCATGGGCCACCCAGAGCAGGGGCGAAACGAAGCAGAACAGAAAATCAATGGGCTCGGTGATGGAGGCCACCGAGGCCGTGACCGCCAGCGGGATCATAGCGGCGGCGGTACGGGCACGGTTCTCCCTGCGGGCCGTGAAGATGAAGGCCGCTGCAATGCCCAGATAGCCAAAGGTCTTTGTGAATCCGGTGTACATCCAGACGATGCCGTCCGAGAGGGGCAGACCCATGGTGTACTCGGTCATGCAGACGGCGTAAGCGCCTGTGTAGGTCACAGAGCCTACGGTCAGGCTGCCGCCCAGCGAAGAGAACTGGAAGGGCATATAGATGAGGTGATGCAGGCCGGTGGGGATGAGCAGCCGTTCCAGAAAGCCGTAAAGGAACACACCCGCGTTCCCTGAAGCCGCGATCCAGCCCGTGAGGGCGCTGACCGCCCGCTGCAGCGGCGGGCAGACAAAGCAGAACCCCAGCCCCAGTGCCACCGCCAGCGCCGACAGCCACAAAAACGACCACCGCAGGCCCGAATAGAGCTGGGTGATCATGCCATAAAACTGCTTTTCGCAGGTGCGGTTGAAGAGCCACGCCGCCGCAAAGCCCAGCACGATGCCGCTTGCCACGCCGGTGTCCACCACCTGAATGCCCAGAATGGTGGTCTGGCCCGTGCCCGCAAGGCCGGTCATCCCGTTCGGCTGGGCAAGCAGTCCCAGCGCTTCCAGCGCGGTGTGGTTGGCTGTGAGGAACACAAGGTAGGCCATCAGCGCCAGCAGGGCGGCATCCTGCTTTTCGGTTTTGGCGCGCACGGCAGCCACCCCCACGCAGAGAATGACGCTGAGGTTGTTGATGAGCACCATCATCCCGTTGTAAAGCAGCTGCCCTATCAGCTGCAGCGGAGCCCACTGCAGCACCGGCAGCGCCTGACACAAGGGCTTGCTGGTGAGCAGCGCTCCCAGCACCAGCAGCAGGCCCGCCGCCGAAAGATAAGACAGCGGCGACAGCAGCGACTGTGAAAAGCGTTCCAGCCGCCGCAGAAATTTCTGCATCCGTTTCTCCCCCTTTTTCCGGTTCTTCACCCGTTTCTCCCAGTTTGACCATGGCCGGATTATACGCGCCAGCGCAAAAAATGTCAATCCCGCCCGACTGAGAAAAAAACGACAAAAGTTTGTATAGTTTGCACAGCCGGGGTGAAAAATCGTCCTGCGCACGCCGATTGACAACAGCCCGGCAGAACAGTATACTAGAAATGTACCAGAGCAGTTTCTCCGGCAGATGGGCCGGAACACGATAAAAGGAGGCTTTCCTATGATTCGCAAGCGTATTCTTTCCCTGCTGGTCTGCGCCGCCCTGCTGTGCGGCGTGCTGGCAGGCTGCAGCACCTCTTCCGGCAGCACTGCCGCTTCCAGCTCTTCCGCTTCTGCAAGCGAGAGCATCCCCTCTTCCACCGTGACCGCCGACACCGGCAAGGTGGGCCCGCTGGACGCAGACGAGAACTCCCTGTTCTCCCTCTCTGACCCGGACGATGCCTTTGCCCCCTGCCTCGGCTGGGGCCCCGGCGTGTCCGGCTGCTCGCTGAAATCCGTCATTGCGGCGGCTTCCCTGCTGAAATGGGCCGATGGCTGCAACATGAGCATCCAGCCGGTCAGCGACATCAAAGATGCCTATACCCAGTGGTTCGACAGCCTGAGCGCCGATGACCAGCAGAGCTTTGCCGATGCCTGGCCGCTCATCAAGGCCGATGCCGAGACCCTGCTGACCGACAAGGACAGCATGACCGGCCGCATCGAGGATGCCGGTCTGGATGCCAAAGAGCTGCCCGGCTGTTCCGAGGAAAACTGGAAATCCCTGGCCGATGTCATTGACGTACTGGTCCCGGCTTCCAGCGAGTATTGATCGTTCCGTCTGCCCCTGAATGCAAGAGACATAAAAATAAGCCCGACGTTGTCGGGCTTATTTTTATGTTCAGATCTTCTTCAGGGTGTACTGGCGGGTGCCCATGCCGATCTTTTCGGCCTGCTCCAGCGTTGCCTTCCACTCGACATTGGGGTTGGAATCCTTGAAGTTGTCGTGGTGGCAGTTCCAGCCGGGCTTTGCAAGGTTCTGGCCCAGCTGGCTGTTGGGCAGGGGCTGTGCGTTCAGGCAGGCATCGGCACAGGCCTGATCCAGCGCCACGGGGTCAAAGGAGGCGAACATGCCGATATCCGGCAGGATGGGGGCATCGTTCTCGCCGTGGCAGTCACAGTTGGGGCTGATATCCTGCACCAGACTGATGTGGAAGCAGGGGCGGTCTGCACAGACGGCGGCGGCGTACTCTGCCATCTTGCGGTCCAGCTCCTCGTTGGCGCTGCTGTCGATGGAATAGATGGCATCGAAGTTGCAGGCACCGATGCAGCGGCCGCAGCCCTTGCACTTTTCGTAATCAATGACCGCCTTGTTGTTCTCATTGTAGCGGATGGCATCGGAGCCGCACTCCTTAGCGCAGCGGTGGCAGCCGCGGCAGAGCTCCTCCTGCACGGCGGGCTTACCGGAGGAGTGCTGCTCCATCTTGCCCGCACGGGAACCGCAGCCCATGCCGATGTTCTTGATGGCTCCGCCGAAACCGGTCGCTTCGTGGCCCTTGAAGTGGGTCAGGCTGATGAAGATGTCGGCATCCATAATGGCGCGGCCGATCTTGGCGGTCTTGCAGTATTCGCCGTTGGGCACGGGCACCTCAAGCTCATCGGTACCGCGCAGGCCATCGCCAATGATGATCTGGCAGCCGGTGGTCATGGGCCAGAAGCCGTTTTCCTGCGCGCAGCTCAGGTGCTCCAGCGCGTTCTTACGGCTGCCCGGGTACAGCGTGTTGCAGTCGGTCAGGAAGGGCTGCCCCCCCCTGCTCCTTGCACAGGTCTGCCACTACCTTGGCGTAGTTCGGGCGCAGGAAAGCCAGGTTGCCCAGCTCGCCAAAGTGCATCTTGATGGCCACGAACTTGCCGTCCATATCAATGCTCTTGATGCCCGCCGCAATGCACAGGCGGCGCAGTTTTTCGGTCAGGCTGGTGCCCACAGGACACCGGAAGTCGGTGTAATATACAGTCGATGCTTCCATAGGGATCTCCTCCGTTTTTGACAATTTCAGGCGCGGCACTTTCCCGCTGCCGGGTTCTCTCTTTATGGCTCCAGTATAGCACAAGGCCGGGGCCGGTGCAATTGCCCCAGGGCGCAAAAAAGCCGCCCGGGCGGGCGGCTGGGGGGTTGGGAGGGATTTACGCAATGGCGGTGATAGCGGCCACAGCCAGGACGATTAGGCCCAGCACGATGCGGTAGAGGCCGAAGAACTTGAAGTTATGGCGCTTGACGTAATCCATCAGGAAGCGGATAGCGGCAAGGCTGACCACAAAGGCGACCACGCAACCCACCACGAGGACAGCGATCTCGGTGCCGGTCATCGCAGCGCCGGAGAGGACGAACTTGACCACCTTGAGCAGGGACGCGCCCGCCATAACCGGGATGGCGAGGAAGAAGGTGAACTCGGCCACGCAGGCACGGGACAGACCCAGCAGCAGGCCGCCCACGATGGTGGCACCGGAGCGGGAGGTGCCGGGGATGATGGCCAGCATCTGCCACACGCCAACGATGAAGGCTTCGCGGTAGGTGATCTGTTCCAGCCGGGTGACATGCGGGGCGGTGCGGCGGTTCTCCACAAGGATGAAGAGGACACCGTACAGGATCAGCATGGCGGCGACCGTGATGTAATTGTAGAAGCGGGTCTCAAACCAGTCGTCCAGCGGGCTGATGATGAGCACCGGGATGGTGGCGGCCACCACCTTGAACCAGAGCTGCCAGACGGCAGGTTTGGAGCAGACGCGGCCATGGCGCAGGCCGAAGGGCCAGAGCTTATTCCAGAACAGCACCACCACAGCCAGAATGGCACCCAGCTGGATGACCACGCGGAACATGGACATAAACTCCTCGCTGGCGTTGAACTTGACCACCTGCTCCACCAGGATCATGTGACCGGTGGACGAGATGGGCAGCCACTCGGTAATGCCCTCCACAATGCCCATCAGGATGGCTTTCAGTATTTCAAGAAACATGGGTTCTCCTCCCTGCAAAGCGGCACAGGCGCTCTGCACACATTCAGATTGGGTTCGCTTTCCAGTATATCATATTCTGAGAGCCTGCGCACGAAAAATCACAAATTTTATATAGGAGCGCTGTCTGCTTTTTCTGTATTTATCTGCCGCCGGAAATATGCTATACTGGACACAACGCTTTTCCCGGTGTTTCCTTCTGACGCGGAATGCCGGGCCAGATAAAAACAGATTTTGAACAATGAGGTGACATCCATGAATATTCTGGTGATCGGCTGCGACCAGGTGGGCGCGGCACTGGTGCGGGATCTGGAACGCATCGGCCATGATATTTCCCTGATCGAAAAGGACCCCGAGCAGCTCAAGCGGCTGGACAGCTTTGATGATTATTCCTTTGGCGGCACGGCCCTTGTGGGCGACCCCACCGATCCCGACATCCTCAAGCAGGGCGGCGTGGAGAACTGCGACGCTGTGGCCGCCGTGAGCGAGGATGACTCCGTGAACCTGATGGCTGCACAGATCGCAAAGAACATCTTCCGGCGCGAAAAGGTCATCTGCCGCGTCTCTGACCCGCATTTGCAGGTGCTCTACCACAAGACCTACGAGCTGGACACGATCTGCCCCACCATCCTGACAGAGCAGGCAGTGTTCCGTGCGCTGGCGAAGTGAGGTTTTATCCCAAAATAGTTTTACCCAAAGTAATACGAGGTGTCAATATGAAAGTTTGTATTGCAGGCGGCGGGCGTGTTGGGCGGTATCTGGCCCAGAGCCTGCTGACGAACCACCATTCGGTGGTCATCATTGAACCCATCGAGGCCCAGTGCCGGATGCTGGCAGATTCGCTGGACATCCCCGTGATCTGCGGCGATTCCATCAGCGTGGACACCCTGCGCACCGCCGATGTTGGCAGCTGCAACGCCTTTGTGGCCGTGACCGGCTCGGATGAGGACAACCTCGTGGCCTGTCAGATCGCCAAGCGGGAGTTCGGCGTGGACCGCACCGTGGCCCGGGCCTCCAACCCGAAAAACCGGGAGCTGCTGCACACCTTAGGCGTGGACACCGTGGTCTGCGGCACCGACAACCTGAGCCACATTCTGGAACGGGAGATCGAGACGGATACCATCCGCCAGCTGCTCAGCCTGGGCGGCGGCACGGCCAGCCTGAACGAGATCCTGCTGCCCGAGAACTTCAAGTTTGCGGGCAAGGCCATCATGGATGTGCCCATTCCCGGCGATGCCATTCTGGTCAGCATCACCCGCGACACCGAGTTCATCATCCCCCACGGCAACACCGTTCTGCTGCCCTGGGACCGCATCCTGGTGCTGACGCAGGACGATACCTTGCACCTGCTGACCGATGCCTGGGAGCTGAACAGCAAGTGACGGAGCGGGAGCTGCGCCGCACGGCGCTCATCATCCCGCCCCGGGGCCGGGCTGTGCTCTGCTGCTGGGCCGCCATCCCGGGCCTGTTGGCGGCTCCCTTTGTGTTCTGGCAGAGCCTGCCTGCCGGGGTGGTGTTCTGCCTGCTCTGGGCCGCACTGGTGGCGGTGGTGTACCAGCGCGCCTGCAGCTATGCCGCCGCGCTGGGCGCGGAGACCCTGACGGTGTACTCCGGCATCGTCTTCCCGCTGCGGCGGGCGATCCGATGCAGGGCCGTAACAGGGCTGTTCCAGCTGCGCACGCCGCTGCTCCGGCTGGCAGGGGTATCGGTGGTCGTCATCACGGCACCGGGCACGCGGCTTATTTTACCGGCGGTCCCGGCAGAGCAGGCCGCTGCCCTCACCCATGCCCTTGCGGAGGAGATCCGATGAATGAACGCCGCCTGCACCCCTTTACCGTCCTGCGGTTTCTGCGCAAGACGCTGGTGGTCTATCTGCTGCCGCTGGTTCAGGTGCTGTTTGAGCGGAACTGGACAGCCCTGCACACGGCTCTGCGGCAGGATGCGCTGCTGTTCCTCTTACTCTGCGCAGTGAGCTGGGGCATCCTGCGTGTGAGCAGCTGGAGCATGGATGACACCGGAGTCTTTCATCTGTACTGGCGGCTGGGCATCCGGCTGGATCGTGCCCTGCGGGGCGAGATGCTGGCGGCACTGACCATCGACCGGCCCCTGCTCTACCGGATGGCCGGGGCAAGCCGCCTGACCCTTTACCCGGTGGGCGCGGTGCAAAAGCACACCCTTTCGGTCTGCCTGCCCAAAGCCGATGCCGAGGCGGTGGCAGACCAGCTGATGCCTCTAGTAAATCCTACCCTGCACCGGCCCGCCGGAGGGGAACGGGCGGCACTGGGCTTTCTGGGGGCCAACGGCCTCTCCACGCTGGCCCTGTTCGTGCTGGCCGTACGCCAGACCCGGGATGTTCCGGACTGGAACCCTGCCGTTTTTGCCCAGATCCAGGTGAACTTTCTGGCCCAATTCGCGGCGCGGTGGCTCCCTGCAGGCGCGGCGTGGCTGCTGGCGGCCGCAGGCTTTCTGCTGGGGGCCAGCCTGATGCGCAGCTTTGCCCAGACCGTGCACTACACTGTCTGGCACACGGCCGACCAGATCGGCAGCCGGGGCGGCTGGCTGGGGCACTTCGAGTGCCGGGTGCGGACAAGCGAGATCAGCTTTGCAGATGTCCGCATCTCCCCCGCCGCCCGGCTGATGAAACGCTGGCCGGTCTTTGTAACCGCGGGCGGCTGCTCCCCCGAGCTGCCGCTGTTCGTCTACCGCAGCGGCGAGGAGGCATTGTTCCGGGAGCTGCTGCCGGAGTTCCGGATGCCGCCTGACCTGCTGGCCCGCACCGAGCAGCGCAGTCTCATCTTTTTTGCACCGGCAGGCATTCCCTTTGCCCTCTGCCTCCTGCTGACGCTGGTCTCGGCCACAGTGCTGCCCCAGCTGACCGTGACCCTGCTCATCCCCACGCTCTTCTTTGGGGCACTGCTGGCCGGGGCCGCGGCCGGCTACCGACGGGAGGGCCTCTGGCTGCGGGAGGGCCGCATGACCCTGCGGCGGCAGCAGGGGCTCTACCTGCACTGCATCTGTGTGTTTCACCCGGATGTCTGCCTGACCGCAGCACAAAGCCCCTGGGCTGCCAGCGTTGGCCGCACCAACCTGACCCTGACCTTTCCCGGCTGGGTAAAGCTCAAGGTGAGGAGCGTGCCGCTGCGGGATGCGGAGAATTTTTTCAGATTTATGGAAACGAATTAAACCTCTCAGCCGCCGATCGGCGACAGCTCTCCCAATAGGGGGAGTCCTTGGCATAAAGATAAAGCTATTTGTTTTTAGGGGAAGTAAAATTGTTATGATTCATACGGTATTATTTGATTTGGACGGCACTTTGCTGAACACCATCGATGACCTGGCCGATGCAGGCAACTGGGTGTGCGCACAGCACGGGTGGCCGGAGTTTACGGTGGAGCAGTTCAAGCACATGGTGGGCAACGGCATCCCGAAGCTCGTGGAGCGGTTTTCGCCCGCCGATGCCCGCACACCGGAGCAGCTGGCCGCTACGCTGGCGGAGTTTACCGCCCGGTACGATGCCCACAAGGAGGACAAGACCGCGCCTTACCCGGGCATTGCTGCCCTCATTGACGCGCTGAACACCGCGGGCGTGCAGTGCGCAGTGTTCTCCAACAAGGCTGACCCGCTGTGCGGCAAGATCATCGAGCATTATTTCGGGGCAGGTCGGTTTGTTCTGGTGCGGGGCAGCCGCCCGGGCGTGCCCACCAAGCCCGACCCCACCGGTGTTTACAGCCTGATGCAGGACCTGCACGCAGACCCTGCCAGCACCCTGTTTGTGGGCGACAGCGATGTAGATATCCTGACCGGGCACAATGCCGGTCTACCTGCCATGGGGGCGCTGTGGGGCTTCCGGGGCCGCGCAGAACTGACTGCTGCCGGAGCCGATGCACTGGCCGGCGTGCCTGAGGATATTTTAGAATACGTTAGAACACATTAAAGGAACGACCCTCTCCGGTGCTGTGAAGCACGGACGGAGAGGGCCGATTTTTATTTGCAGACTGTTCACAGGATGTTTCTTGCATAAATTCCCCTGTTTTCCTATAATATAGTTCCTATTTGAAACAATTGAGAAACGGAGGACTTGCCCCCATGGCAGCTGAAAAGAAAACTTCCCCCAACGTAGAGAGCCGCCTGCGCCACAACATCCTGAAAATGCCCCAGGAGGTGTATGCCGCCAGCGGCATCGTCATCAACGGGCGGCGGCTGAAAAGCTTTGTATTCACCACCGACCTTGCCATCATCCGCAACTGCGACGCGGACGCGGTGTTCGCGGTCTATCCTTTCACGCCACAGCAGGCCATCAGCGATGCCATCATCAAGGCATCCTACATCCCGGTGTTCTGCGGTGTGGGCGGCGGCACCACCCATGGCGTGCGCACCCTGAACCTTGCCCGCGACGTGGAGAGCCAGGGTGCCATGGGCGTGGTGCTCAATTCCCCCATCTCTGACCTGAACCTGCTGGCGGTCTCGCGGGTGGTGGACATCCCGGTCATCATCACAGTAACAAAAGAGAACACCAACATCCAGAGCCGCATTGATTCCGGGGCATCCATCCTGAATGTGGCCTGCAGCACCGACACGCCCCGGGTGGTGGCAAAGATCCGGGAGCAGTTCCCGGATGTGCCCATCATCGCCAGCGGCGGCAAAACCGGCGAGAGCATTTCCGCCACCATTGCGGCGGGTGCCAACGCCATTACCTACACGCCGCCCTCTCCGGCTGTGCTGTTCAAGGAAATGATGGAGAAATATCGGGAATGATTTACGCAAGACGCTGTAACTTTTTTCTGTTACAGCGTCTTTTTTACGCCATGAAAGGAGATATTTCAGAAATTTTTGAATTTTTGCGAAATAATTGTTGACAAATCGCGGTCGATTGGCTATAATAATAAAGCACTGTTCAAGTGCACAAAATAAATATGGCGGTATAGCTCAGTTGGCTAGAGCATTCGGTTCATACCCGAAGTGTCACCGGTTCAAATCCAGTTACCGCTACCACGTTACAGAGTTTCGCTAAGATAAGGGGGACGGTCGTCCGCAGTAGTGGATGATGGATGTCGGAGGTTTTAGCGAAGCTCTGTGTTTTTGAGGCCCGTTGGTCAAGCGGTTAAGACACGGCCCTTTCACGGCTGTAACATGGGTTCGATTCCCGTACGGGTCACCAAAAAGCTTCTGATTGAAAAATCAGGAGCTTTTTTCTTTTTGTTTTTTCTACACAACAAAACCCCGCCGTCTGCATCACGCGGACGGCGGGGTTTTCAACATTTTATGAGTGCTTTGTGGAAAAGCTCAGGCTCAGCCCTTCTTGTGGGTAGGAACCATAACTTCCAGGCCGCCCATGTAGGGCTGCAGCACCTTGGGGATGGTCACGGAGCCATCGGCCTGCAGATGATTCTCCAGGAAGGCGATCAGCATACGCGGAGGAGCCACGCAGGTGTTGTTCAGGGTGTGGGCCAGATAGGTCTTGCCGTCCTTGCCCTTGACGCGGATGTGCAGGCGGCGTGCCTGTGCATCGCCCAGGTTGGAGCAGGAGCAGACCTCGAAGTACTTCTGCTGGCGGGGGCTCCAGGCCTCGATATCGCAGCTCTTGACCTTCAGGTCAGCCAGATCGCCGGAGCAGCAGTTCAGCTGGCGCACGGGGATCTCCATGCTGCGGAACAGCTCCACAGAGTTCTTCCAGAGCTTCTCGTACCAGTCGGCGCTCTCCTCGGGACGGCAGACCACGATCATCTCCTGCTTCTCGAACTGATGGATGCGGTAGATGCCGCGCTCCTCGATGCCGTGTGCGCCCTTCTCCTTGCGGAAGCAGGGGCTGTAGGAGGTCAGGGTCAGGGGCAGAGTTGCCTCGTCCAGGGTCTGGTCGATGAAGCGGCCGATCATGGTGTGCTCACTGGTACCGATCAGGTACAGATCCTCGCCCTCGATCTTGTACATCATGGCATCCATTTCGGGGAAGGACATCACGCCCTGCACCACGTTGCCGTGCATCATAAAGGGAGGAATGACATAGGTGAAGCCCTTGTCGATCATAAAGTCGCGGGCATAAGCCAGCACAGCCTCGTGCAGGCGGGCAATGTTGCCCAGCAGGTAGTAGAAGCCATTGCCGGCAACGCGGCCTGCAGCATCCATATCGATGCCGTCAAAGCTCTCCATGATCTCGGTGTGGTACGGGATGGGGAAATCGGGCACCACAGGCTCGCCAAAGCGCTGAGCCTCCACGTTGTAGGTGTCATCGGGGCCGATGGGCACGCTGGGGTCGATCATCTGGGGGATGGTGTACATGATCTCCTGGATGCGGTCAGCCAGCTTGGCTTCCTCGGCTTCCAGCTCTGCCATCTTGTCCGCGTCGGCCTTGACGGCGGCATTGTTGGCATCGATCTGTGCCTGCAGCTGGGCCTTCTGGGCCTCATCGGTGCACTTCTTCAGCTGACCGAACAGGGGGCCGTTGGCCTTGCTCAGCTTGTTGCGGGCAGCCTTCAGGCTCTCAACTTCCTTCAGGCACTCGCGGTACTTTGCGTCCTTCTCGATGACTTCATCCACCAGAGGGAGCTTGGCATCCTGGAACTTCTTCTTGATGTTTTCCTTGACAGCATCCGGGTTGTCACGGACAAATTTGATATCAAGCATGATTTACTCTCCTTACTCTATTTCGGTTCGCATGGGGCGGGTAAGCCCTTTCCCATGCCGTTCAAAGGCGGCGTGCGCCTTAGATCGCTATGTTTTTCTTCTCGGGCAGGCTTGCCTTCGTACAACCTCTCAGTCGGGCTTGCGCCCGCCAGCTCCCCTAGCAGGGGAGCCTCTGGCGTATACGAAAAGCTTCCATCGGCTGCCAAGGCCCCTCCTACTGGGCAACAACAATGACGGAGAGGTTTAATCCTCAACCTGATATTGCCCTAATAAGTTTGCAAAAGCCTTCAGCTGCTCATCTGAGTAGAAATGGACGGTCAGCTTGCCCTTGCCGTCGTGGTAGGCCACATTGACCTCACTGCCCAGTGCCTGCTTCAGGCTCTCCTCCACCTCCACAGGCAGGGTGCCGCGCGGGGCGGGCTCCACAGGCTCTTTGGGGGGCTTGGCCAGCTTTTTGCACAGGGCCTCTGCCTGCCGGACATTCAGCTCATGGTCGGCAATGATCTGTGCCGCCTGCTCCTGCAGCTCCGGGGTGGGCAGGCCCAGCACCACCTTTGCGTGGCCGGTGGTGAGGAAACCGCCCTTCAGCAGCTCCAACACCGTTTCGGGCAGGTTGAGCAGACGCAGGCTGTTGGCCAGCGCACTGCGGCTCTTGCCCAGTTTGCGGGCGGCCTGCTCCTGGGTCAGGTCACAGCGGGTCATCAGCTCCCGGATGCCCAGTGCTTCTTCCACCGGGTCCAGATCCTCGCGCTGAAGGTTTTCCACCAGCGCCAGCTCCATGGCCTGCTCATCTGTGACATCCTTCACGACGACAGGAGCCTCGGTCAGGCCCGCCATCCGGCAGGCACGCCAACGGCGCTCACCGGCCACGATGAGATAGCGGTCCACCCCGTGGGGCCGCACCGCGATGGGCTGCAGCAAACCGTGCTCTGAGATGCTGGCCGCCAGCTCTGCCAGCGTTTCCTCATCAAAGGTCTTGCGGGGCTGGGCCGGGTCCGGCTCGATCTCCCGCAGGGGCAGTGTCTCGATCCGGTTATCGGACTCAAAACTGGGGGCTGTGTCCTCAAACAGACTTTCCAGGCCCCGGCCCAGTCCTCCTCTTTTTTTTGCCATAGGTTACGCTTCCCCCTGCTTCACTTGTTCCAGTGCGCTTTTCTGCTCGGCGGGGGCACTGTTCCCTTTTGTGCGGCGGCGTGCCGGTTCATGCGGGCGGTTGTTCTTTACGAACTCAATGGCGAGATCCATATAAGCCTCGCTGCCCTTGCCCTTGGGCTCATAGAAATTGATGGGCTGGCCGTAGCTGGGCGCTTCCGAGATGCGGATGGTACGCGGGATGGTGGTCTTGTAGACCTTGGTGCCAAAATACTTTTTGACCTGATCCACCACCTGCAGCGTCAGGTTGAACCGCCCGGAGAACATGGTGAACACCACGCCCTCGATGTCCAGATAGGGGTTGTACTTCTTGCGGATGGTCTTGAGGGTGCTGATGAGCTCCGACAGGCCCTCCAGTGCGTAATACTCACACTGGATGGGGATAAGCACGCTGTCGCAGGCGCACAGACCGTTCAGGGTGAGCAGATCCAGGCTGGGCGGGCAGTCCACAAAGATGAAGTCGTAGTCCTTCTGCACCGAGGCCAGCGCCTTGCGCAGGCGGCTTTCGCGGCCCGGCAGGTCGATCATTTCCAGACCCGCACCCGCAAGCCGGGTGTTGGAACCGATGACATCGGTGCGGAACTCGGTCTTGCGGATGGCATCCTTTGCCTCCGCCTCACCGATCAGCAGCTCATAAGTACCCACATCGACACTCCGCTTGGGAATGCCGTAACCGGTGGTGGTATTGCCCTGCGGGTCCAGATCGACGATGAGCGTCTTTTTGCCCAGAGCCGCAACGCAGGACGAAAGGTTCACGGCCGTGGTGGTCTTGCCCACGCCGCCTTTTTGGTTTGCAATTGCAACGATTTTAGCCACGCTCTTTGTTTCCTCCCGGGAAAATTATTTGTTCCACGTGGAACATTCGAGGCCGGGCCCCGCTGTTTTCCCACCAGCAAAGCCCCTTTAAAGACTAGTATAGCACATCAGCGCGGCTTTTTGAACCTGTTTCCTGATTATTTTGCGTAAAAACCCTGTGGAATTGCATTTTTTGTGAAAATTGCGATGCGTTTTATCTTTGCGCGGCTGCGGTTGGAATGCGCACCGTGTATTCGATATAGCCGTCCCGCTCTTCCCTGTGGGCCGTGGCAGGCACACCGTTGTCCGTCATCAGCCGGATGGCATGGTCGATGGTGTTGACAAAGATGCGCACATCCTTGACCATGGAGATGCGGTGTCTGCCCGGGGCGGCGGCATTGAGCACCTGCTCAATGTACAGGTCGGTCTGCCGGGCATTCATCCGCCGCTTGGCAATGGTGATAAGGGCTTCGCTCCGCCGGTTCTCGGGCAGGCGCAGGACAGCCCGGGCGTGGCGCTCGGTCAGGCCATTGTCCAGCACGAACTGCCTTTGGTCGGTGGTCAGCTGCAGCAGCCGCAGCTTGTTGGCAAGGGTGGGCTGTGCCATGCCCAGCCGCTTGGCCGCCTCGGCCTGGGTGCAGTCCCAAAGGGCGATCACATCCCGCAGCCCTTGTGCCTGCTCAAAGGGGTTCAGATCTTCCCGCTGGATGTTTTCCAGCAGACCCAGCGCCGCAGTCCGCTGGTCGCCGCAGTCGCAGAGGATGGCCGGGATGGTCTCCATCCTGGCCAGCTTGCAGGCACGGAGCCGCCGCTCCCCTGCCACCAGCTCGTAACCGCCCTCGACCTTCCGCACCGAGATGGGCTGCAGCAGGCCGTTTTCCCGGATGCTCTGAGCCAGCCCCGCCAGCTCCTTTTCATCAAAAACTGTCCGAGCCTGAAACGGCGAGGGACGGATGCTTTCCACAGGCAGGGTGTAGATCTTTCCGGCAGATTTCTTCCATTCAAACATGATTCTTTCCCCTTTCGCTGAAATGTGACACGGTTTTCCACTGTTTCCCGGGAAACGGTGGAAAACTCACTCATTGCAGTTCCAGTGTACCAGAAATCAAAAAGCCCTGCCAGAAGAATCGTTCGGCAGGGCTTGGCATTTATCTTGCGGTTTTGCGTTATTTCAGCGGAGACTTTGCGATCTTTCCACCGTTTCTGGGGTAGGCTGTCGGAGTTTGCGAAATCTTTTTGCAGAGGATGAGGGTGCGGGTATCGCCGCCCGGCAGATGCAGGGTGCGGGTCTCCTTATACTCACCGCCCAGCTTCCGGATGGCACCGCGGGCTGCAGCCAGCTCCTCCTCGCCGGAAGCACCCTTCATGGCAAGGAAGCTGCCACCCACCTTGACCAGCGGTAAGCAGTACTCGGCCAGCATGGGCAGAGCCGCCACCGCACGGGCAGAGGCCAGATCAAACTGCTCCCGCCATGCTTTGCGGGCGGCTTCCTCAGCGCGCTCCTTGGCAAACTCCACCCCGGTCAGGCCCAGCTGAGCGCAGGCATACTTCAAGAACTCCACCCGCTTGCCGGTGGGCTCCATCAGGGTCAGCTCCAGCTCGGGCTTGTAGATCTTTGTCACGATGCCCGGGAATCCGGCACCGGCACCCACGTCCACCATCTTCCCTGCCACCTCGGGCTGGCTGGCAAACAGCAGGCTGTCGAGGAAGTGCTTGTCCTCAATGCCCTCTGGGTCGGTAATGGCGGTCAGATTGACCTTCTGGTTGTAGTCCACCAGGATCTGCGCAAAGGCATCCAGCTGGTCCAGCTGTTCCCCGGTCAGCGCAATGTTCCACATGGAACATTTTTGCTCTAATCTGTTCTTGTCGATCATTTATCTGTCCCTTTTCGTTTTAGGCAATTCTTTTATCTTTCTACCAATGGCTCTCCTATCAGGGGAGCTGTCGCCGCAGGCGACTGAGAGGTTGTACAGAGGTTCTGCCCTCCTTCGTCCAACCTCTCCGTCAGTTCATTAGGTTTTCTCTCTCACTGTTAAAGCAATGCTCAGCTGCGCCACATCGGAGGGCGACACACCGGGGATGCGGCCCGCCTGCCCCAGATTCTTCGGGCGGATGCGGGTCAGCTTCTCACGGGCCTCCAGCGTCAGGCCGGTCAGGTCAGCATACTCAAAATCTGCGGGAATCAGGGTCTTTTCGTGGCGGGCCACGTCACGGATCATCCGATCCTGCCGGGCAATGTAGCCTGCGTACTTGATTTCGGTCTCCAGCCGCTCGGCCAGCATGGGGGTGATACCCTCACCCCAGCCGATCACCCCCGCCAACAGCGGGTAGCTGATCTCGGGGCGGCGGAGCAGCTCCTCGGCAATGCCGCCCTCAGCGGCAGGGGTCAGCCCGGCTGCTTCCATGGCAGCGCGCAGGTCAGCGGTGCGCAGGTGGGTCTCGTGCAGGCGGCGGCGCTCCGCCTCCAGAATGCTCTGGGTGTGCTGGTATTTTGCCCAGCGGTCATCCTGCACCAGACCATACTCCCGGCCAATGGGGGTCAGCCGCTGATCGGCGTTGTCCTGCCGCAGGGTCAGGCGGTACTCGCTCCGGCTGGTCATCATGCGGTAAGGGTCCATGACACCCTTGGTGACAAGGTCATCCACCAGCGTACCCAGATAGCTGGTCTGACGCTCCAGGATGAGCTGGCTCTCCCCTTTTGCACTGCGGGCAGCGTTCAGACCGGCCAGCAGACCCTGCGCGGCGGCTTCCTCGTAGCCGGAGGTGCCGTTGAACTGGCCTGCACCATACAGGCCCCGCACCACCTTGCTCTCCAGCGTGGCTTCCAGGCTGGTCGGATCTACGCAGTCATACTCGATGGCGTAGGCCGGGCGCATGATCTCAATGTGTTCAAAGCCCTGAATGCTCCGGTAAAAGGCATTCTGCACATCCTCAGGCAGGCTGCTGGACGCACCCTGCAGATACATCTCCTCTGTGTTCTCGCCGCAGGGCTCCACAAAGATGGGGTGCCGGTCCTTGCCCGCAAAGCGCACCACCTTATCCTCAATGGAGGGGCAGTACCGGGGGCCAACCCCCTCGATCATGCCGCCATAGAGCGGGCTGCGCTGGATGTTGTCCAAAATGATCCGGTGGGTCTCAGGGTTGGTATAGGCGATCCAGCATTCCACCTTGTTGTGCATGGGTGCATCCGTCAGAAAGCTGAATGGCTGCAGCTCGCTGTCCGGGTCGCCGGGCTGGCATTCCAGCTTGGAGAAGTCGATGCTTCTCCGGTGGACACGGGCGGGGGTACCGGTCTTGAACCGCCGCAGAGGCAGACCGGCGGCTTTCAGGCTTTCGGTCAGGGCATTGGCGGCGTGCATCCCGTCAGGGCCGGAAGCATACCACGCATCACCGACAAAAATTTTGCCGCCCAGATTGGTACCCGTGGCAATGACCACACACTTTGCGCTGTACTCCCCGTTCAGCTGGGTCACAACGCCCTTGACATGGCCGTTCTCCACCTCAATGCCCACCACCTCGGCCTGATGGATGGCAAGGCCGGGTGTGAGCTCAAGGGCGTGTTTCATATATTCGTGGTAGCGCTTGCGGTCGGTCTGAACGCGCAGGGCATGAACGGCAGGGCCTTTGCCCTTGTTCAGCATCCGGCTCTGCAGGTAGGTAGCATCCGCCGCAAGGCCCATCACACCGCCCAACGCATCCAATTCACGTACCAGCGTTCCTTTTGCAGTTCCGCCGATGCTGGGATTGCAGGGCATGTTTCCAATGGCATCCAGGCTCATGGTAAACACCGCCGTTTTGGCACCCAGCGTGGCAGCAGCGTGGGCCGCTTCAATGCCAGCGTGGCCCGCGCCTATTACGATCACATCGTAATCTCCAAGATGATTCATACTTTTCCTATACTTTCCTCTATGGTTCAATCTGCTGTTACCCGGCAGAGCGGCTGGAAGTTTCTCCGAGGACCGTCCGCTGGGGTGGGACCCTGTTGCCGCAGGCAATAGGGCGGGCGATGGAATGGCCCGTTTCGTGTCCGAGGAGAAAGCTGCCAGACGGGCTGCCCTCCGTTACTTCCCCACACAGAACCGCTCAAACACTTCATTGATGACATTCTCCGACGCATTTTCGCCGGTGAGGTCACAGAGGGCATCCAGCGCATCGTCCACACAGACCGATACGGCATCCAGCCCGAACCCGCCGCTGACCGCATCCAGCGCACCAGCCACTGCATCCCGGGCGCGGGTGGCGGCGGCAAGCTGGCGCTGGCCCGAGAGGCTGGCAGCGTGGGGGTCGATGTTGTTGGTGCCCAGCAGGCGGGCAACGGCAGCGGTGATCACCCTGCGGCTCCCCTCTTCCTGGCAGCAGACCGGGAGCACCATGGCAAAATCGCCTGCAATGATCTCTGCGTCAAACTGAGTGGGCTTGTCCACTTTGTTGACCAGTGCAATGGCCGGGCGACCGGCGCACCGCTGCGCCAACGCAAGATCCTCCCGGATCAGGGGCTCAGAGCCATCGAACACCGCCAGGATCAGCCCCGCCTCGTCCAGCTTTTTCCAGCTGCGGCGGATGCCCTCGGCCTCAATCGCATCCTCGGTCTCCCGCAGACCGGCCGTGTCGAACAGGTTCAGCCGGATGTCCCCCAGCCGGACGGCCTGCTCCACCACATCCCGGGTGGTGCCCGCCACGGGGGTGACGATGGCCCGGTCGAACCCGGCCAGCAGATTGAGCAGGGTGGACTTGCCCGCATTGGGCCGCCCCACGATGGCACAGTCCACACCCTCCCGCAGGACTGCACCGGCATCATAATTCCGGATGAGGGTGTCCAGCTCTCCCTTCACGGCAGTCAGGGTGGATACCAGCTGAGCATCCTCCAGCGCGGGAACGTCCTCCTCGGGGAAATCCACCCAGGCAGTCAGATGGGCCTGCAGGGCGGTCAGGGCATCCTTTTCAGCCCCGATCTTCTTCGCCAGCGCGCCGTTCAGGGAGGCATTGGCCAGCGCCGCACCCTGTCTGCCATCGGCAGAGATCAGGTCCATAACGGCCTCGGCCTGGGTCAGCCCCAGCTTGCCGTTGAGGAAGGCGCGGCGGGTGTACTCGCCGGGTGCGGCGGGGGCGGCACCGGCTGCGATGCAGCTTTCCACCAGCCGCCGGGCCACCGCACTGCCGCCGTGGCAGGAAAGCTCCACCACATCCTCGCCGGTGTAGCTGTGGGGTGCCCGGAAGAAGAGGGCCACGCCCTCGTCAAAGGCTTCCTCCCCTTCCATGAAATGCCCAAACAGGGCAGTATAGCCTTTGGCCTCCTCCACCCGCTTTGCCGGGTTGGCCGGGCAGAACACCTTTGCCGCCACGGCATAGCTCTCCGGGCCGGAAAGACGCACCACGGCAATGCCGCCTGCGCCGGGCGCGGTTGCAATGGCCGCGATCGTTGAATGTTCCATGTTGGTGCTCTCCCTCCGCTCTCAAATCAGAATTATTGTATCACGAAGCGACGAAAAAGGAAAGAGACAAAAAGCCCCCTTCCAGTTTTCCACCGGAAGGGGGCAGCATTGTGCAAAACTCAGCGGAGTTTACAGCTCGATCTTGCCGAAGCTGAAATCGGCAAAATCATCCACGCGCTCGGTGCGCTTGGGTGCCACGGGTGCGGCAGTCTCCGCGTCACGGGGAGCATAGGTGCGCTCGGGCACGCTGGAAGGACGGGGACCGCGGCTGCCTGCGGGGCGGCCATTGCGGGGACCGCCATTCCGGGGGCTGCTGCCGCGTCCGCCGCGGAAGCCGCCATTGCGGCTGCCGCCGGGGCGGCGGCCGTTGCCCCGCGGGCGGCGCTCGCCGTAGGTGTTGTCGGTCTGGGCATCGGGAGCAGTGGAGTAGATGACCACACGGCGGTCACGGCCCTCCCCCTTGCTCTCGCTGCGCACACCCTCCATCTTGCCGATGGCAGAGTGGATGATGCGGCGCTCGTAGGGGTTCATGGGCTCCATGGCAAAGCTGCGGCCGGTCTTGCGCACCTTGTTGCCAATGCGCTGTGCCAGCACGGTCAGGTCATTTTCACGCTTATCGCGGTAGCCGGCCACATCCAGGCCCAGCTTGATGTAATCGCCTTCCAGGCGGTTGGCCACCAGGCTTGCCAGATAGGACAGGCTCTCCATGGTCTCGCCGCGGCGGCCGATCAGGGCACCCAGCTTCTCGCCATCCAGACGGATGATGGTGGCCTCGCCCTTCTGCACGGCGCTGAAGGTGACATTCTCCACGCCCATCAGAGCAATGACTTCCTTCAGGTAGTCCACAGCAGCCTTGACCTTGGCGTTCTCTTCGATGTTGATGGGAACTTCCGGCTCCTCACCCTCTGCGGCGGGGTCAGCAGTCTCCTCAACGGGAGCGGCCTCCTCTGCCACAGGGGCAGCGGCAGGCTCCTCGGCCTTGGGTTCCTCAGCGGGAGTTTCCTCCACAACAGGCTTCACCTCAGGCTCCACCTTCTCCTCCACCACGGGAGCGGCCGGGGCATCGGGCTCTTCCACGCTCACACGCACCTTGGCGGGGGTGGTCTTCAGGCCCAGAAAACCGGTTTTCTGGGGCATTTCGAGCACTTCATAGCTCACATTCAGGTCGTCGGCCTGCACGCCCAGCAGGGCGCAGGCTTTTGCGCGGGCTTCATCGACCGTCTTGCCGGTCGCTTCCTGAGTACGGATCATAACCGTCAATCCTCCTTCTTGTTTTCCAGCTCGCTCAGCGGAACGGTGCGCTCGTCCTTATAGCGCTCCTCATCCAGCTTGCGGGCATACTCCAGGCGGCGCTTGTTCATTTCGCTGGCGGAGATATTTTTCTCCACGACCTCGCCGGTCTTTTCATCCGTGACCTTGATGGTGGTGCTCTTTACACCGCGCTTCTGCTCCTTCTTGCGGGCAGCCATCTCGGCGGCGACCTCTGCCTTCATCTTTTCAGGGTCGTAGATCTTCTTCATCAACAGGCTCTGCACGGTCATCAGGATGTTGGAAACAACGTAGTACAGAGAGAAAGCGCTGGGCACGGTGAAGCAGAAGAAGACGTACATCAGCGGCATCATATACATGGTCAGCTTCATGCTGCCCTGCATCTCCTGGCCGCTGGCCTTCATGCTGATGTGGGTGGACAGGAACATGGTCACGATTGCCAGGACCGGGAGGATCAGCAGGGGCAGATTCTCTGCAGCCAGGCTGTACTGGGGCACACGGGTCAGGTCGATGCCAAAGAAATCCATGTGCTGGCCGAACTCGGTGATGGTAGCCACCTGATCCGGGGTGAAGCAGGAGGAAACGGTGCTCTCGCCTGAAATGACCTGTGCAATGATGTTGGTGTCGCGGGTCACGGTGGTAAAGCTGATGCCCATGGCAGTCAGGGCCTCACCTGCGGCGGTCAGGGCATCGGCACCAATGTGGAAGATGCGCTGCAGCGGGCGGTACACCACCTCGATAACGCCGAACATGACCAGGAAGTTGACCAGCATGGGCATACAGCCTGCGGTGGGCTTGTAGCCCTGCTCCTGCAGCTTCATCAGCTCTTCCTGCTGCTTTTCGGGCTTGTCGCGGTACTTTTTCTGGATCTCGGCCACCATGGGCTGGAAAGCGCTCATGCGGGCCATACTCTTCTGCTGGTTGAGCTGGAGGGGGATCTTGATCACGGTGATGAGCAGGGTGAACAGGATGATGTCCCAGCCGTAGTTGGGGATCAGCTTGTAGATCCACTCCATTACATAGCCCAAGGGCCAGCCCAGGATGTACAAAGGATTCATAGTTTCGTCCATTCTGCCCCGCCTGTGGTGCGGGACGTTTAGATTTTTATGAGAAGGACACCCCGCCCACAGTGCGGAGCGTCACAAGAAGCAAAAAAAGCGGATGAAACCTCTCAGTCAACGCCTGCAGCGTTGCCAGCTCCCCTAATAGGGGAGCCCTTGGCAAAACCGTCAACTGGATCGGACTGCCAAAGCCTCCCCTACCAGGGGAGGTGGCATTGCGAAGCAATGACGGAGGGGTTGTACAAAGGAGCCGTGTATCATAAGCACGCTGCTTAACCGTGCCGCCCCCGGAACAGCTTTGCCGGGGACAGTCTCCGCTCCGGGCTCACCCAGCGGCCTTTGGGCGGCACCGGGTCAAAGCCCCACCGGCCAAGGGGGTTGCACCGGGCGATGCGCCAGGCGGTGAGCAGCAAGCCCTTGATGCAGCCATGGGTCTGGATGGCTTCTATGCCATACTGGCTGCAGGTGGGGGTAAAGCGGCAGTTGCGGCCCAGCCCCGGGCTGATAAAGCGCTGGTAGAACCGGATGGGCGCACAGAGCGCGTTCCGGCAGACGCGGGAGACGGGATTCACTGTTTTGCGGCCCGGTCTGCGGGCGGGACCGTGGCAGGGGGCTTTGCGCCCGGCTGCTTTGCCTTGTCGGGCAGGCCAGCCTGGGCAAAGAGCCTGGCCACCACTTCGCTGAGCTGCCAGCTCTTCAGGCGGGGGGTCATGCCCCGGGCCACGAACACCAGATCATAGCCGCCGATGTTCTGATCCAGATGCTCATCAATGGCAGCCTTCATCACGCGGCGGGCGCGGTTGCGTTGGACGGCATGGCCGATCTTTTTGGTGGCTGTCAGGCCCACGCGGGTCTTTTTGCCGCGGGTCTTGAGCACATACAGCACCAGCGCCGGGTTCACATAGGACTTGCCGCGGGCATACACGCGGCCAAACTCGCTGTTGCGGCGGATGGGACGATAGCGCACTGCTCCGTCGCCTCCTTTTCGGTTAAAAAATCGCAGAACTTCCCTAAAGGCAAAGTTCAAAATTCAGTATAGCAAAAAAACGCCGACATGAAAAGGCTGTCCGGGCGTTTTTTGTGCCAAATCTTTTGCCAAATTTTTAGTCATTCCGCGCGCAGAACGTCCAAAATAAGAAAAAGACCGCCAATTCTGGATCAGCAGTCTTTTGTGCGCATGTTCAATTCTGCGCCGGATCCCTGGCAAAACGGGATCAGACGGTCAGGCTCTTGCGGCCCTTAGCACGGCGAGCATTGATGACCTTGCGGCCGTTCTTGGTGCTCATGCGGGTCAGAAAGCCATGAACTTCCTTGCGATGACGCTTCTTGGGCTGAAAAGTTCTCTTCATGGTTGTATCCTCCGTAAAAACTCGTCCCCGGTAATGGGGTATTTCTGGTCCCAAATTGGGGACAGGCTTGCAATTCAACAGTATATCGCACACTATCCCCTTCTGTCAAGCGTTTTTTTCACTTTCCAGCAAACTTTTTTCAAATTTCTTTGTGAAAAAGCTTTCAACTTTTTCACCGGTTCTCCGTGGAAAACTTTTCTTCCACCATATCTTGTGGCCAAAAACCGCCTAGAACACAAGAGCCGCGAGGGCACGATGGAGCGTCTTTTCTTATGTATTATAAATTACATTATAGAATATAGACGCAGGGAGATTTTTGTGGTATACTAACGGGGTATCAGCAGCATTGTTGAAAACTTCGACCAATTCAATGGAGTGGATGTTTT